>DATLXP010000064.1:0-3020 GCA_035575695.1 Vicinamibacterales bacterium | reverse complement strand
GCGACACGGTCTCGGCGTACGTGTGGAAATGCTGGAAGTCGATCTGTCCCGCCGTCACCGGCGCGAGCTCGGGATACAGGACGCGCGGAAATGCGGATGCGCCATCGCGTGATGGCCCCCCGACGCGGTGCATCGGCGGGGGCGTGGTGGCGGGCGCCTGCGCGGCCAGCCATGCGGTGGTGGTGGACAGAGAGACGACGACTGCGAGAAGCGTGTGCTGCATGGATCATGCGGATTATACGCGCCGGGTCTGGCCAGCGCATCGCGTTCGCCGCACGAGCGCCCAGGGACTCTGCGCTCGTCGCGACCGCTGCGGTGAATCCGTCGCTATCGCAGCCTGCCCGGCATATCGGCAATGACATACGCCATCACCGCAATCGCGCCCGAGGCCCGCGCCATGTCCATCGGATCGATCTTGTCGATGGTGTCGGCAGGCGTGTGGTGGAGCAGAAAATAGTTGCCATCCACCTCGAGCGACATCGACGGGACCCCGCCCGCTTCAACGCTCGGGCCGATGTCGGCGCCGCCGCCAGTCGGGCCTATCCGATCGGCCTGGATGCCTCGAAGCAGCGTCGCGATGTCGCGGACCTGTGCGCGCGCGGTGTCGGTGCCGGTGAATCCAAACCCCGTCGGCCGGAAGACCCCGGAGTCCGACTCCATCATGAGCACGTGATTCGCGAGGTGATCGCGATATCGGTCGCGATAGGCCGTGCCGCCGCGCAGCCCGTTCTCTTCGTTGGTCCACAGCACGACGCGGACGGTACGCCGCGGACGGATGTTCAACTTCTTCATGAGCCGCAAGGCCTCCCACGTCACGATGCATCCACCGCCATCGTCGGTCGAGCCAGTGCCGACGTCCCACGAATCGACGTGTCCGCTGACCACGACGACCTCGTCGGGGCGTTCGCGCCCGCGGATCTCTCCGATGACGTTGAAGGACTCCGTGTCCGGGAGGGACTTCGCCCCCATCTGCAGCCGGAGCCGGAGGGTGTTCCCGCGGTCGACCATGCGCTGGAGCCGGTCGGCATCCTCGGTGGTGACCGCCGCCGCGGGAATCTGCGTGACTCCCTCGGCATAACGCAGGGCGCCCGTGTGCGGCGTCCGAAGCCCGGGAGGACCGACCGACCGGACGAGCGAGGCCACGGCCCCGGCGGCGGCTGCCCGTGAAGGGCCGGCGCTGCGGAACTGGACGGTCTCGCCGTAGGTCGTGAAGGGGACGTTGAAGAGGACGATCTTTCCCCTGGCTCGTGGCCCGGCCGCCGCCAGCGCGTCGAAGCTGTCGACGATGAGCAGCTCGGCCTCGATGCCTTCGGCCGGAGTGCCGACGCTGTTCCCCATGCCGAGCATCACGAGCGCATGACGCCGCGGCGCCACGATCTCGAGACGCTCCTCGCCGCGGACCCAGTGCGGCACCGTGACCGGTTCCTTCCGGACATTCTCGAGGCCGTCCTTCTTCATCTCCGCGACGGCCCAGTCGATCGCCTCTTCGAGGGCCCGGGATCCCGTCAGACGATGCCCGAACGTATCGCCGACTTCGGCGAGCCTCTCCCACGCATGGCGGGATGACAGGGCCTCGCCGAGCAGGCGCGCCGAGGTGTCCCGGTACGGGTCGACCCACGCGGCCTGGCCACCGGCCGGGACCTGCGCGGAGGGGCGCATCACGAGAAGGGACACGAGCAGACCGAGCGTGAGGACGGACCGCCGGGACGGATGACACATAGTGAGAGCATTTTACGCCGCAGATGCGATAATCCAGCCGCGATGTCCTCCATCATCAACATCTTCGTGCGCGCCACCGGCGCGAGTGTCGAGGCGGCCGATGGCACCGTCCTCACGGCGGGGCGTGGAACCCAGTGCGAGATCCCGATCGAGGACCACTCGGTCTCGCGGCGTCACTGCACGATCGTGGCGCACGGCAACGAACTGCATGTGACCGACCTCGGATCGGCAAACGGCACCTTCATCAACGAGCGGCAGATCGACACCGGCGTGGCGCGCGTCGGTGACCTGGTCCGCGTCGGGGCGAGCGTGCTCGAGGTTCGCGGCACGGTCGCCAGCCGGCCCGGCTTCGAGACCGTGATGGTGCCCGATCGCCGGTACGAATCGGTCATCCAGAAGCGCTTCGAGCCGTCGAGATTCGAATGGCTCGCGGGCGCGGACGCGGCCAGCCCACAACTGACGCTCCTCGAGCGGGCGCAGCGTCATCTCGCGACGCTGCACCGTGTCTCGGAGCTGCTCGCGAGCGCCAGGGACATGGACGGCCTGTCCAACGCAACGCTACGCGGCATCCTCGAGGTCACGGCGGCCGATCGAGCCGCACTGGTGCTGCGGCGAATCGATCACGCGACGGGCGACGCCGAGGTGGCGGCGGCGATGTCGCGGAACGACTCGACCGAGCAGTTCAGCGTCAGCCGCACGCTCGTCGCCGACGTGATCGAGAAAGGGGTCTCGACGTTTGCGCACGACGCGAGCACGGACGAACGGTACAGCGAGGGGCAGAGCGTCATTCACCAGAAGGTCCGCTCGGTAATGTGCGTGCCCTTGCGGACCCCCGACCAGATTCTCGGCGCGCTCTATGTCGACAGCCTGAGCGGGGCCGGCCGCTTCAACGAGGGGGATCTGGAACTGCTGTCGGCGATCGGCAACCAGGCCGGTGTCGCGCTGCATCGGGTCCGGCTGCTCGGCGAGCTGGAGCGGCTGCTGCTCGACACGATCCGCGCCATTGCCGCCACCATCGACGCGAAAGACGGGTACACGCACCGTCACTCTGAGCGCGTCGCGATGCTGGCCAAACGCCTCGGGGTCGAGTTGAACCTCTCGGCCTCGGAGCTCGCCACGATCGAGCTCTCCGGGCTCCTGCACGATCTCGGGAAGATCGCCGTACCAGACGCCATCCTCAACAAGCCGGGGCGCCTGACGCCGGAAGAGTTCGAGGAGATGAAGAAGCACCCGGGGCACGGTGCCCGCATTCTCGAGAACATCCAGGCGACCGCGGTCAAAGCCGTCCTGCCTGGCGTGAA
>DATLXP010000063.1:0-31287 GCA_035575695.1 Vicinamibacterales bacterium | reverse complement strand
GGAGCTGATCTGGGCAAGCCCGCGCGAGCTGCTGAACGTGTTCCAGGCCGACGCCGTCGGCTGCCACATCATCACGGCGACCAACGACATTCTCAAGAAACTCGACGGCGTCGGCAAGGACCTCACCCGGTTTTCCCTCGAAACCGTCGAGATGTTCCGCCGCGACGCGGTCGCGGCGGGCTTCCGCATACAGGCGGCGGGCGCACGCGCCTGACCGCCCCTCTCCGCGGGGCACCCGCGGTTCCACCACCAATACGGAGCGTGCAGTGAGTTTGAAAGGCGCCAGCATCCTGCTGACGGGCGGCACGGGGTCGTTCGGCAAGCGGTTCATCAAGCACGTGCTCGCGAAGCACGAACCCGCCCGTCTCGCGGTGTACAGCCGCGACGAACTGAAACAGTTCCAGCTGCGGCAGGAATACCCGGTCGACCAGTACCCCAACCTCCGGTTCTTTATCGGGGACGTCCGCGATCGTGACCGCGTGTACCGCGCGTTCGACGGCGTCGACATCGTCGTGCATGCCGCGGCGCTCAAGCACGTGCCGGTCGCCGAGTACAACCCGCTTGAAGCGATCAAGACGAACGTGCTGGGATCGGCGAACATCATCGACGCGGCCATCGATCGCAACGTCTCGAAGGTGCTCGCCCTCAGTACCGACAAGGCGGCCAACCCGATCAACCTGTACGGCGCGACAAAGCTCTGTGCCGACAAGCTCTTCGTGGCGGCCAACGCGTACTCCGGCGTTCACAAGACGCGGTTCGGCGTCGTCCGGTACGGCAACGTCGTCGGCAGCCGCGGAAGCGTCATCCCGTACTTCCTCGCGCAGCGCAGCACGGGCAGGCTGACGATCACCGACGCGCGGATGACGCGCTTCCTTATCACGCTCGACCAGGGAGTCGATTTCGTCCTGCGTTCGATCGACGAGATGCTGGGAGGCGAGATTTTCGTGCCGAAGATCCCGAGCGTCCTCGTCACCGACCTGGCCCGGGTCATCGGCCCCGAATGCCGGCAGGACATCATCGGCATCAGGCCGGGTGAAAAACTTCACGAGACGATGGTGCCGGAAGACGATGCGCGGATGACGATCGAGTACGACGATCATTTCGTCATCCAGCCAACCCACTCGTTCTGGAACTCCCGGGACTACATGGCCGGAAAGCCGGGGAAGCTGTGCGCCGACGGGTATCGCTACAGCAGCGAGATCAACGGGCACTTCCTGACAGACGCCGAGATCGCCGGGCTGGTGCACATGGTCGAAGGCGATCCCAGCATCGAGGCGGACCCGAAGCCAAAAGCGACCGAGCCGACGTTCATCGTCGGCGGGTGAGACGATGAGCGCTGAATCACGAACGCTTGCGCCCCGCACGCTGCCGTACGGCAGGCAGTGCCTCGACGCCGAGGACCGCCAGGCGGTGCTCGACGTACTGAGCGGTGACTGGTTGACCCAGGGACCGATGGTGGAGCGTTTCGAAGGGGCGCTCAGCGAGGCGCTCGGCTCCACCCACGCGGTCGCCTGCAGCAACGGCACCGCCGCGCTGCATCTTGCGGCGCTGGCGCTCGGTTGGACGCCCGGCGACGTCGTTCTGGTGCCCGCGATCACCTTCCTGGCGTCGGCCAACTGCTGCGCGTACGTGGGAGCCGAGCCGTACTTCGTCGACGTCGACGATCGCACGATCACGATTGACCCGAACGACACGGAAGCACGAATCAAGCAGCTGCGAGCCGCGGGCCGGCGCGTGCGCGGCGTCGTGGCCGTTGACATGGGAGGCCACCCTGCCGACTGGGTCGCCTTGCGCGAGCTCGCCGATCGATACGACCTCCACCTCGTGGACGACGCGTGTCATGCGCTGGGCGCGACCTATGCCGGCGGCGACCGGATCGGCTCGGGAAAGCACGCCGACGTCACCCTTCTCAGCTTTCACCCGGTGAAGCACATCACGACGGGCGAGGGCGGGGCGGTGCTGGCCAACGATGGTCGGGTGGCAGAACGCGCAAGACTCCTGAGAAGTCACGGCATGGTGCGAGGCCCGGAGGACGTGCCGAACTGGGAAGGGCCCTGGCACTCCGACATGGTGGAGCTCGGCTTCAACTACCGGCTCACCGACATGCAGTGCGCGCTCGGCCTGTCTCAGCTGCGCAAGCTTCCGGCATTCGTGGAGCGGCGCCGGTCGATCGCGGCGCGCTACACACAGAAGTTCGCGGGGACGGCCGTACGGACGCCGGAGGAGCAGGACGGCGCCCGTCATGCCTATCACCTGTATCTCGCCCGGACGTCCTTCGACCGGGTCTCGAGGCGGGAGTTTTTCGAGCGCTGCCGCGACCGCGGCATTCTGCTCCAGGTCCACTACCGGCCGGTGCCGCTGAATTCGTTCTACCGGAAGGCCGCGTGGAACGCCGATATCGACCGGCGTATCCCCGTCTCCCTGCGGTACTACGACGAGACCTTCTCCCTGCCGATGTTTCCCTCGCTCGAGGACGCGGAGGTCGATCGCGTGGTCGAGACCGTGCTCGAGTGCCTCGCGTGATCCCGGCCCGATGACGCCCGCCGCCGCCGCGCTCGGCATCGGGACGGCGACCTTCCTGGCAAACTACGGGCTGCCGTCAGAAGGCTCGGACCCTGCGGAGGCGCGTCTCGTTCCTCGTGACGATCTGCTGCGCGCGGCGCTCAGCGGCGGCGTCCGTTACCTCGATACCGCCGCGGACTATGGCGACGGCGAGCTGGAGGTCGGGCGCGTGCTGGCGGACGGCGTCCGTGTCTGCACCAAGATCGCTCCGGGGGGATCGATCGACCTGGTGCGCGCGTCGGTCGAGCGGCTGGGTGCGGCTCCGGATACGATCCTGATCCACAGCGCCGTCCGGGAGCACATGAGGTCCGCGCCGGCGATCGATGCCCTGCGCGAGGCGAGGGCGTGTGGGCTGGCCCGGCGGATCGGTGTGTCGACCTACGGGATCGAAGACGCGGCGTTTGGGCTGGCCCAGCCGTGGGTCGATGTCGTGCAGATCGAGTACAGCATCCTGAACCAGTCGACCTTGCGGGCGACCGAGTACGCGCGCTCGGATCAGGAAGTGGTCGTGAGGAGCGTACTCTGCAAGGGGCTCCTGACGTCGAGACGAACCGCGGCCCCGCGTCTGGCTGCGCAGGTGCAGGATGCGCTCGATGGCATTGAGCAATGCGCCCGTGAATGGGATCACAGCGTCGAAGCGCTCGCCATCCGGTTTGCGCTCGACACGCCCGGCATCGACATCGTGCTCGTTGGCGTCAGCAGCCGTGCGGAGCTCGGGACAGCCCTGTCGGCTGCTGCCGCACCGCGCCTGACCCACGAACAATGGCATCGGCTGGCTGCGTTCGACCGGCGCGACGCGGACGCTGCGCACCCCGAGCGATGGGCGCTCCTGTCATGAGCGCGGACACGCCCGAATGAGGGCGCTCGTCACCGGGGCAACCGGGCTGCTCGGGTCGCACATCGCGGCCGCCCTGCAGCCGACCGATGACGTGATCGGTGTCGACCGCCATCCGTGGTGGGGCGACCGCACGCTGTCGCTCGAGCGCGTGGACCTGACCGAGGGGGCGGCCATGGAACGGATCCTGGCGCGGGTACGGCCCGACGTGCTGTTCCACTGCGCGGCGCTCGTCAATGTCGATGCGTGCGAGCGCTCGCCGGAACATGCGTTCGCGGTGAACGCCGAGATGCCGGGACGGCTCGCGCGCGCGGCCGGTCCCGACTGCCTCGTCGTCTTCATGGCCACCGACGGCGTGTTCCGGGGAGACGCCGCCTTTTCGACCGAGGAGACGCCGCCTCATCCCCGCACCGTCTACGGCACGACGAAACTGCAGGGTGAGCGGGAGGTGGCGGCCGCATCGCCCAACCACCTGATCCTGCGGACGAACTTCTTCGGCTGGTCATCGGGCCGCAAGCAGACATCGGCCGAATGGCTGTATCGCGGGCTGGAAGCGCAGCAGCCGATTACCCTCTTCGACGACTTTCACTTCACGCCCATCTACGTCGTGGATGTCGTCTCCGCGATGCTCCGGTTGATCGATGCCGGTGCGCGCGGCCTGTTGCATCTCACGGGCGGAGAACGCGTGTCGAAGTACGAATTCGGGATGGAGATGGCGCGGCAGGCCGGGTTTGCGACCGCGAACGTGAGGCGTGGCTCGATCGACGACGCCCATCTCACCGCATCCCGTCCCAAGGACATGTCGCTCAGCACCGCACGGGCCGCCGCGATCCTCGGCGCGCCGCTCCCCGGTTTTCGAGACGGCATCGCCCGCTTTCTCGCTGACCGTGAGCGCTCACTGAGCGCCCGCACGGCCACGGCGGCGAGAGGGAGCCTCCGCGCGTGATCTCACGCGAACGGCAGGTGCGCAACACCGTCGTGTACCTGTTCCCGATCGTGGTCGCGAGCGCGATCCCGCTGGCGACGCTGCCCATCTACACGCGGGTCCTCTCGCGCGAGGCGTATGGCGCGTGGGCGCTCTCGCTGGCCTACGCGATGTTCATTACCGGGCTGGCGAACTTCGGTCTGACGCTCGGGTACGAGCGCAACTTCTTCGAGCACCGCGAGGGGCAGGAGCGAAGCCAACTCCTGTACACGACCCTGGCCTTCGTGACCGGCGTCTTTGTCATCTGTGCCGTGATGACATGGGTCTTCAGGCGCACGCTCGCGGCGGCGATCGTGGGGTCGGACTCACACGCGGCGCTGCTGTTCTGCACAGTCTGCGCCCACGCCGTCATGAGCCTGAAGGTGTATTACCTGATCTTCTTCAGAAACACGGGGCAGGCGCGCGCCCATGCCTGGTACTCGGCCGACGAGCTCATCGGCGCGGCGATCCTCGGCGTCATTTTCGTGACGTGGCTGCGGCTCGGAGTCATCGGGATCCCCCTGGGTCAGCTCGTGGCGAGCCTCGTCGTGCTCGCCGCTCTGACCTGGCGGTTCGCTCGAGAACTCCCGATATCCTTCAGCGCCCGTCTCCTGAAGGAGGAGCTCGCGGTCAGCTATCCCCTGACGCCGCGCATTCTGCTCGGGGTGGCCGGCACCCAGATCGACAAGTACCTGCTGGCCCTGCTCGGTACCGTGGCCGGCGTCGGTGTCTACACCGTTGGGCAGCGGCTGGCGCAGATCGTATTCGCGTACATGACGGCGCTCGAAAATGTGTTCACACCCCAGATCTACGACAACATGTTCAAGGGCGCGCCCGGCGGCGGCGCAGTCATCGGCGCATTTCTGACCCCCTTTGCCTACGTGTCCACGCTGGCGGCGCTCGGTCTCGGCCTGTTCGCGGAAGAGGCCATTATCGTGCTGACGCCGTCCCCCTACCACGGCGCCATCCCCATCGCCAGCATTCTCTGCCTGCACTACGGCCTGATGTTCTTCGGCAAGCTTCCGCAGCTGATGTATGCGAAGAAGACCGGGCTGATCTCGGTGCTGACATTCGTCGCCCTCACGGCGAACGCGGTGTGCAACATTCTGTTCATCCGGCGCTGGGGAGCGATCGGCGCAGCCGCGGGCACCCTGACGGCGGGCATGATCTCGATCACCCTGGCCCTGATCGTCGGTCAGCGCTATTACCCGATCCGCTGGCAGTACCCGGCCCTGGCGTGGATTTTCGCTGTACTCTTCGCTGGCGTCATCGGCGCCGTCTGGATGCGCGACGCGGGCATCCCGTACCTGCCGCGGCTGGCGGTCAAGGGGATGGCGCTCGGTCTCTATGCCGCGGTGGGTGTCCAGCTGGGCATTCTGAGCCGGGCAAACATCGCCATCGCACGGACCGCCCTCCGGCGCCGGCTGACTGTTCCAACTCCCTGAGCCGTCACCGTCATGAGCCCTACCCACTCCTCAACGCTGTATCTCGGCGAGCTTTTCGGCGTGGAGGGGCGCGTCGCCGCCCTGACCGGGGCCGGCGGGCACCTCGTGGGGGAGATGGCTCGCGCGGTTGCGCGGGCGGGCATGAAGGTCGCCGTCCTCGACTCCCGTCTCGCCAAGGCCGAGGCAGTCGCCGCCGGGATCCGTGAGGCGGGCGGCGTGGCGATCCCGCTCGAAGTCGATGTGCGGCACCGGCTCCACTTCGACCGGGCGCTGCAGGAAATTCTCCGCGAGTTCGGCCGCCTCGACTGTGTCCTGAACGGCGCCGGGATCAACGCCCCGACACCGTTCTTCGACATCACCGTGGACGAGTGGAACGACATCTTTCAGGTGCAACTCACCGGGACGATGCTCGGCTGCCAGGTCTTCGGCCGCCACCTGGTCGATCAGGGACGCGGATCGATCATCAACATTTCATCGGCGTCGTCGGGCCCGCCCCTGTCCAGGGCCTTCACCTATTCGGCCGCCAAGGCCGCGATCAAGAACCTGTCACAGAACCTGGCGCGCGAATGGGCGCCCTACAACGTGCGAGTCAATGCCCTGCGGCCGGGATTCTTCCCCACTGAATGGAGCATGCAACACTTCATCACGAAGGAGCGGGAGTCGGCCATCCTGGGGCATACGCCGATGCAGCGCTACGGCAGGCCGGAGGAACTGGTCGGGGCAGTGATCTGGTTGTTTTCCGACGCCGCCAGCTTCGTCACGGGCGCCGAGATCGAAGTGGACGGCGGTTTCACGGCGATGACCATTTGAGTTCAATGGGCTGGCAGGTGCGGATCAAGTCGGTCGCGCTCGCCGCCGTCAGCGCGTGCGTGGAAGGCGCGCTGGAGATGCTCCCCGGCCGCATCCGGGCGATCGTGGCTGACCGCGCCCCGATGGTGCGCCCGCTCGACTACCGGCGCCACCGGATCCTGTTACATGTCGATTCCGAGCTCGAATATCGCGTGCGGCTCCGGTCCGCGGGCAAGGAGCCGGAAACGGTGCGGTGGATCGAGCAGCACTTCCGCGCCGGGGACGTGTTCTACGACATCGGCGCAAACGTCGGCGCCTACTCGCTCATTGCCGCGACATGCGTTCCCAACCTGCGCGTCTGCGCCTTTGAGCCGAGTGCGCTGAACTTCGGCCAGCTGGTGCGCAATGTCGCACTGAACGGCTGCGGCGACCGGATTATGCCGCTCGCGCTTGCGCTCGGCGATGCAACCCGGATGGAAGTGTTTCACTATCAGAATCTCACGCGCGGCGGTGCCCTGCACACGATCGGGGACCCGCTCACGGAGCAGGGCCGAGCATTTGTACCGGCCCTCAGCCAGAAGGTCCGAATCGAAAGCCTGGACGACGTGGTCCGCCAGTACGACCTGCCGCCGCCCTCGCACATCAAGATCGATGTGGACGGTGCCGAGCCGAGAATCCTCACGGGGGCTGCCGCGACGCTGATGGCTCCGACCCTGCGCACCGTGCTGCTCGAGACCACCGATCAGGGCGGCCCGCCCGCGGGGATCACTGCCGCGCTGAGGCCCGCGGGCCTCAAGCTCATCGCGACGCATCAGCAGCCGGGCGGCTATGCGAATTTTCTCTTCGCCCGCGACACCGGGATCTGATGATGTCCCCCGCGCGCACGGCGTTCATCACCGGCGGGGGACGCGGCCTCGGGGCCGACATCTCCCGCGCGTTCCATGCCGCCGGCTACCGTGTCGCGATCGCATCGCGCACCGACGACGGGCTCGCGGGGCAGCTCGGCGCGCGAGCGACGTTCATCGGCTGCGACGTCAGGGATGCCGCGCCGCTCGGCCAGGCCGTGCAGGCGGCGGCGGCGTGGGGCGGCGGCATCGGCGTCCTCGTCAACAATGCGGGGAAATCCGCGTGGCGCCGGCTCGGCGACATCGACGAAGCCTTCTGGGACGACATGCTGACGACCAACCTGAAGAGTGTGCTCTTTGCCTCCCAGGCCGCCGTCCCCCATATGGCGCCGGGCAGTGCCATCGTCAACATCTCGAGCCTGGCGGGCAAGCGCGGCAGCGCGAACAACGCCGCGTACTGCGCGGCGAAATTCGGCGTGAACGGCCTCACGCAGGCGCTGGCCAAGGAGCTCGGACCATCGGGCATCCGCGTAAATGCGGTGTGCCCCGTGTACCTGCAGACCGAGGGACTTCTCGAGGCACTGCACGACGTGGAATCTCCGGCGGCGGGCCGCGACGTCCAGCAGTATCTGCACGAATTCGCCCAGGCGCAGTCGGCCCTCCGCGTCCTGCCGACGGGGGTCCAGGTGGCCGCCGCGTGTGTCTTCCTCGCGTCGGACGCGGCCGGCGCCATCACGGGTCAATGCGTCAATGTCGACTGCGGCGTCCTCCCGTCCTGACCCACACATGTCCAACCGTATCGTCGCCATCGTGCCCGCGAGGATGGCGTCTTCACGCTTTCCGGGAAAGCCCCTCGTGCCGCTGCTCGGGCTCCCGATGGTAGAGCACGTACGCCGGCGCGCGTCGCTGCGGGAGGCCGGCGTGGACGAGGTGATCGTCGCGACCTGCGATGTCAGCATCCGCGACGC
Source organism: Vicinamibacterales bacterium (assembly GCA_035575695.1). Classification (GTDB taxonomy): domain Bacteria; phylum Acidobacteriota; class Vicinamibacteria; order Vicinamibacterales; family 2-12-FULL-66-21; genus JACDCA01. The sequence goes on along the minus strand of DATLXP010000063.1, from coordinate 22,879 downwards.
CGTGGTGGCGGCCGGAGGCACGGCGGTGATGACGGCCGACACGCACGAGCGCTGCACCGACCGCATCGAGGAAGCGGCCCGAGGGCTCGATGCCGGCATCATCGTCATGGTGCAGGGGGACGAGCCCCTGCTCCTGCCCGACGCCGTTCGCCAGATCGCCGCGCCGCTCGTGGCCGACCCCTCGGTCGTGTGCACCAATCTGCTGTCGCCGCTCGAATCCGAAGAAGACCGGCGCAATCCCGACATCGTCAAGGCCGCCTGCGCCGTGAATGGCGATGTGATGTATTTCTCGCGCGCCTCGATCCCGTTGTTTCGAAGTGCCGTCGAGGTGCCCGTCTATCGGCAGACGGGGATCATGGCGTTCCGCGCCGACCTCCTCCGCAGGTATGGCACCCTGGGGGAAACGCCACTCGAGCGCGCCGAGTCGGTCGACATGTTCCGGTTGCTCGAACACGGTGTTCCAATCCGGGGTGTGCACGTCGGTTACCGCACGGTCGGCGTCGACCGCCCGGAAGACGTTCCAGGCGTCGAACGCCTGCTGCGCGAGGACGGGATTCAGTCCGCGCTCTTCGCGCGCACACGGGGAGCCGCATGACGCCCGCATCAGAGGCCGCCGCCGGGCGGCGCGCTGCGCCCCTGCGCGCCGGCATCGTCGGCTATGGCTACATGGGAGAGATCCGCCGGCGCAATGTCGACGAGCATCCCGACCTCACCCTGGTCGGCGTGGTAGACCCGCGAATCGACGACCCCGGACGCCTCGGCACAAACGTGTTGGCGACCTACCAGGAGCTGATCGCCGAAACCCTCGACGTTGTGTTCGTGTGCACGCCGAACCGCCTCACGCCCGAGGTGACCGTGTATGCGCTGGAGCAGGGATGCCACGTCTTCTGCGAGAAGCCGCCGGGCCGCACCGTCGCCGACATCGAGCGCATCCGTGCCGCCGAACGGGCACGGCCGGACTTGAAGCTGATCTTCGGCTTCAACCACCGCCATCACCCGGGGATCACCGAGGCCAAGGCGATTGCCGAGAGCGGCGCGCTCGGCCGCGTGCTGTACCTGCGGGGCGCATACGGAAAGTCCGGTGGCGACGGGTTCGAAAAAGGCTGGCGCAACGACCCGGAGATCGGCGGCGGCGGCATCCTGCTCGACCAGGGCATTCACATGCTCGACCTGTTTCGCTTCTTCTGCGGGGACTTCGACGAGGTCTCCGGCATGATGTCCACGACCTACTGGGACATCCCTGGAGAAGACAACGCGTTCCTGATCCTGAGAAACGGGACGGGACAGATCGCCAGCCTTCATTCGTCCGCGACGTCGTGGAAGCACACCTTCCGGCTCGAGATCGGCCTCGAGAAGGGGTACCTGACTGTGTCGGGGCTGCTGTCGAAGACGGGCAGCTATGGCCGCGAAACCCTCCTCATCGGGCGACGGCCAATGCGTGGCGAGTCGGTCGCGCTCGGCAATCCGCGCGAGGAGATGACGTACTACGACGCGGACCCGTCCTGGGACCTCCAGGTCGGTCACTTCGTCGACTCCATCCGGACCGGGACACCCATTGTGGACAGCACATCGCTCGACGCGCTGCGGGTCATGGAGATTGTCGAGCAGGTGTACCGGTTGCCCGCCAACGCCGGCCATATCGGGAGGCAACGCGCATGAAGACCGTCGTGTCGCTCCAGGACCTTCTGGAACTCGAGATCCGTCCGGGCCCGCTGCTCGACGAATACCGGCGGCTCAGCGAAGCGGCGGTCCGGGCCTGGCCGTCGAGCGCGTTGCGCGAGGTGGCGTGTCAGGCGTGCGGGAGTGCGGACGCCCGCCCGGCGTTCGAGCGCTTCGGCCTGGCGTACAAGGAATGCGTCGCGTGCGGGACGGTGTATCTGTCGCCGCGCCCCGACGAGGCGACGCTCGCGGAGGACGCGCGCACCTCCGAGGCGGCGAGGTTCTGGCGCGAGCGGTTGCTTCCGGAAACCGAAGAGGCGCGCCGGGAGAAGATCCTGTTGCCCAGGGCGGACTGGGTGCGTGACGCACTGGCGGAATATGCGGCGGGGACGGACGGCGTCATCGACCTGCGGCCGCACGAAGCCCCCGCCGTCCGCAGGCCCGACGTCCGCAGGCCCGACGTCCGTAGCCCCGACGTGAGTAGGCCCGACCTTCAGGTCGGGCGCCAGGGTGTCGGCGCGGTCACCGCGTTCGAAGTGTTCGACCGCGCGGCCGACCTGCCGTCCCTCGTGCGTGCGGTGCGGGCAGCGCTGGCGCCAGGCGGCCTGCTGTTCGTGACCGCGCCCAGCATCAGCGGCTTCGAGCTGCAGGTGCTGTGGGAGCGCGCGCGGACGATTGCACCGCCCGAAAAGCTGAACGTCCTGTCCATGGCTGGCTTCAGGGCGCTGTTCGGCGACGGCTGGGAGATCCTCGAGATGAGCACCCCCGGCATGTTCGACGTCGAAACGGTACGTCGCGCCGTCGAAGCGGAGCCGGACGCCCCATGGCCACGCATCGTCCGGGCGCTCGTGAGCGACACCGACGGGCAGCGCCGCATGGAGTTGCAGGAGTATCTCCAGCGCGTCAGGCTGGCGTCGTTCGCGCGCCTGATCGTCCGCCGCACCGATTGATTCAGGAGACGACGTGCTGGCAGCATCCATCAAGGACAAATTACGCCGCGGCGAGGTCACGATCGGATCGTGGATGTCGATGGCGCACGTCTCGATCGCGGAGATCCTGGCATCGGCCGGCTACGACTGGGTCGTCATCGAAACCGAGCATACGGCGATCGACGTGTCCGAGGTCATGCGTCTGATCATCGCCATCGAGGGGCGGGGCGCGGTGCCGCTCGTCCGCCTGGCCTGGAACGACCCGGTCCAGTGCAAGGCCGTGCTCGATTCCGGCGCGGCCGGTGTCATCGTGCCGATGATCAACACGAAAGCCGACGCGGAACTGGCGGTGAAGTCGGCGAAGTACCCCCCGATGGGATTTCGAGGCATCGGGCTCGCCCGTGCGCAGGGCTACGGACAGGATTTCGACGAATACGTGCGGCGGGCGAACAGCGACACCCTTCTCGTCGTGCAGATCGAGCACATCGACGCCGTGAACAACATCGAGGACATCCTGTCGGTGTCGGGTATCGATGCGACGTTCGTCGGCCCATACGACCTGTCGATGTCGATGGGGCTGGCGGGGCAGCTGTCTCATCCCGATGTCGTCGCCGCCCGCGCGCGCGTGCAGAAGGCGACCGTCGATCGCGGCCTCGTCGCCGGCATTCATCTGGTGCATCCCGACCAGGCAGGCGCCAGTCTTCCCGCCTACATCGCCGAGGGGTACCGCTTCATCGCGCTGGGCACCGACATCCTCTTTCTCGGCGACTCCTGCCGCGCCCTCCATGCCGTCGCACGGACATCGCTCGGGTGATGCAGCAGCCCCTGCGCGCCGTGATCTTCGACTTCGATGGAGTGATCCTCGACTCCAACGCGTTGAAGACGGACGCCTTCCACGCGGTCTTCTCCCGTTTTCCCGAACATGCGGAAGCGATGCGCAGGTATCACGACGCGTACGTGTCGCAGTCGCGCTATGAAAAATTCACGTACCTCGTTGAGCGGCTGCTGGGCCGTCCCGGCGACACCGCACTGGTGCACGCGCTGGCCGACGACTTCGCGACGCTCCTGCGCGATCGCATGGACGTCTGTGGCTTTGTCCCCGGGGCGCGCGACATGCTGGAGGACCTCTCGCCACGCGGGCCGCTCTACCTCGCATCGATGACGCCGGAGGCCGAGCTCGTCCGCCTGCTCGACATCCACGCGATTCACCACCACTTCCGGCGTGTCTACGGCTGCCCTCCGTGGACGAAGCCGCAGGCCGTGGGCGCCATTGTCGAGGAGCTCGGTGGCGCCGACGGGGTGGCTCTCGTCGGGGACTCGGCGGGGGATCAGCGCGCCGCGGCCGTTCATGGGGTGGAATTCATCCCCCGCGACAGCGGCCTGGCGTTCGACACGCCGGTCACGGGCACCCCCGACGTATCGGCCATCGCCTCCCGGCTGAGCACCAGGCTTGCCTCATGATCCACGATTCGATCTACGTCACTCTGTCGACGTTTGCCGAGCACGATGCATCTCCGTTGAATCGGCTGCGGCAGAGCGGCATCCCGTTTTCCCTCAACACAACGGGGAAACGCGTCACGCCGGATCAGCTCGCCGAGGAAGGAGGGGGCGCCACGGTTCTGATCGCCGGGGTCGAGAAATACGACACCGCGACTCTGGCCAGACTGCCCGTCCTGCGGTGCATCAGCCGCTGCGGAGTGGGTGTCGACGCCATTGACCTCCACGCGGCGCGCGCGCGGGGGATCTCGGTGGTGAATACACCCGACGTGCCGACGCAGGCGGTCGCCGAGCTCACCCTCGCGATGATGCTGGGGCTGTGCCGGCAGCTTCCACGCCAGTCGGACCTCGTGCGCAAGCGCGAGTGGAAGCGTCTGGACGCGCATCTGCTTTCGGGCCGCACCGTCGGTCTGATCGGACTCGGGCGGATCGGCCGCCGGGTCTGCGAGCTGCTCAAGCCCTTCAAGGTACGTCTCCTTGCCGTCGACCCCCTGGCGAACGTCGCTTCGGCGTGTCAGGAAGGGATCGAGGTGGTGACGCTGGCGCGCCTGCTCGCGGCCGCCGACATCGTATCTCTCCACGCCTCGTCCGCCGGGCCCGCACCGCTGCTGCTGGGGGAGGAGGAGCTCGCGTCGATGAAAACCGGTGCCATGATCGTGAATGTCGCCCGTGGTTCGATGGTGGACGAACCGGCGCTCGTGCGGGCGCTGAAGGAAGGGCGGTTGGGAGGCGCAGCGCTCGACGTGTACCCCGAAGAGCCCTACGCTGGGGCCTTGTGCGACCTGCCCAACGTGATCCTCACGCCGCACTCCGCGACACTCGCCGTGGAGACACGGATCGCGATGGAGCTCGAGTGTGTCGACAAGGCGCTCCGTTTCCTGACTGGATCGCTCGCCTCAGCGGAAATGGTCATCTGACGGTTCGGAGTTCACCGGTGGCCAGACGGCTTCTCATCGTCGATCACTACGACAGCCCGGCGTTCGGCCGCGCCGCTCTCCAGGCCGAAGCTGGTGAGCCCTGGGATGTCTTTCTGCTCGGCCGAAGTCCGGAGTGGTTCGCCTGGCGCCATCCGGAGACGGTTGCGCGGCTGCGCGGCTGCCGCCTGCTGGACGCGGCACCGGTCGTCGCCGACGCCCACGCGCTGGTGAACGAATTTGTTGTCCGGACGTCAGAACGGCTCCCGCATCTCGACCTGGGCGGCCGGACGCTGCTCGATCTCTGCCGCGGCCCACGAGTGAACGGCTGGTGGTTTCTGCAGACAGCGGAAAAGGGGCCCTACCGCACGCCTCTCATTGGCCAGCTCTATCGCGTTGCGCTCGCACGGCTCATGGCTGAACACAGCCACGCCGCAGAAGTCTGGTTCAGCATTCGTGAGGAAGCGCTAGCCAGAGCGCTGGCCTCAGGGATTACGTCGGACAGCGGGTGGACCATGACCGAGACGGCGCCTGCGCAGCCTTGCCCGCGCCTCGAGCGGCATCCGTTCGTTCGCCTCGGTCTGATGGTGTCGAGGGCGCTCGGTCGGTTCGCGCTGACGCGCGCGTTCTGTGTCGGTCTGGAGTCCCCTCCCGGCCGCAGCGCGGGGGGGACGGGACGCTGGGCGTTCACCGTCTTCCCGTCGTGGTGGGCCCGGGCCTCGTCGTCGACGCCAGGGGACCGGTTTCTGACACACGTCCGGGAGGCGGGCTTCGAAGGCTACTTTGCGTGGCTGACCGAACCCCTGTTCCTCTGGCGCCACGGGTCGGCGGTGCGCCTGGCGGCGCGATCGCTCCGGCTCGTTGCGCTTCAACGCTTCTTGTCGCTCGGTGACGCCCTGACGATCATCTCGCCGGCGCGCTTCCGGCGGTTGTGGGTCTATGAACGGCGGATGCGCAACAGTCTCAGGCTCGATTTTCTGGGGTGCAATGTCGGCCCGCTGTTCGGTTCCGACATCAGCCGATCGCTGTCCAGCCAGGAACCGATTCAGGATGAGCTCCTGAGCCGGGCGCTCGGCCGCGCTGCCGAGCGTCATGCGCCGGGGCTGGTCGTGTACCGCGCCGAGTTCCAGCCGATCGAGAGCGCCGTGTTGACGGGGCTGCGCGGACGCGCGAAGACGATCGGTTTTCACCATCATCCGTTCGGCCGCAATTACCCACAGATGCACTTCACGTCCGCGCAGATCCGCGAGTCGACGACGGAGGTCCCGCACCCCGACGTTCGTCCCCTCCCGGATGGCGTCATCGCGATCGGGCCGGCGCTCGCGCGCAACCTGTCGGACGGCGGGTATCCGTCAGACCGCGTGCGCGTCTGCGGGCCTCAGCGATACGGCCCGTTGACGGCCTACCGGTCTCGACCGGTGCCGGCGCCGGTGCTTCGGCAGCGGCTCGGCCTGCCGGCCACGGTGCTCGTCGTGTTCGTGTCGCTCGCCATTGTCGAGGCAGACACGGAGGCGCTGTTCGGCGCGCTGGTCGCTGCGTGCGGCGACACGGACGACATCCAGTTCGTGATCAAGACGCACCCCAACCGACCCGACGGTGATCCCGCGCTGCATGCGACGCTCGAGAGTCTCGGGCGGGCGCGGGCGCGGCTGATGCCCGACAGGGGCAGCATGTACGATTACATCGCGGCCGCCGACTGCATGCTCTGCATCGGATCGATGATCGCGTTCGAAGCCATGGCGCTCGGCATCATGCCCATCGTGTTCGACAACCCGTCTACCTACGCCTCCGTCTCCCTGGCAGCGTACGAGGAAGGACTTTTCAATGTGCGGAACGCGCGGGAACTGCGTGAGGCGATCGAAGAGGTACGGCTGGGAAGCGACCGAACCCGTGACAAGCGACAACGGTGGCCCGACCTGCTGGCGGGCGTTCTCGGCGACTTGGAGCGTCCGCTGGTGACGCAGATGCACGAAGCATTGCGAGGCTTCCAGCCCGATGCTCCCGCCGGAGCCGTCCAATCATGAGCCCGCCCGCCCGATGGCGCGCAGGACGCGCTGCAGCCGCGCTCGAAGGGTCGCCTTTCGGATTCGTGGACATCGGTGCCAGAGATGGCCTTCCGAAGTACTGGGAATCGGCCGGTGCGGTGCTGGACGTCATCGCGTTCGAACCCGACGCCGCGGAAGCCCGACGGCTCACCGCCTCGATCGGTCGCACGGGTGCCCGGGTACGGGTGATCCCGTCAGCGGTCTGGCACTCGGCAGGACGCCAGACGCTCCATCTGACGCGGAGCCCTGGATGCTCATCGCCGGCCGGACGCCGCGTTCCTGGGGGAGTTTCCCGACGCCGGGCGCTTCGATGTCGTCTCGACGGCGGAAGTCGAGACCGTGCAGCTGGATTCGGTCCTCGACGACCGACGCCCTGTGCGGTTCATCAAGATCGATGCGCAGGGGGGAGCGCTGAACATCCTCACGGGCGCCCTCGCAGCCCTGGGTCAGACGCTTGGCGTGGAGGCGGAGATCGAACTCGCGCCGATGTACGACGGCGAGCCGCTTTTTGGTGAGGTCGATGCATTTCTTCGGTCGCATCAGTTCGAGCTCGTCGATCTCCGGCCCACATACTGGAGGCGCGAGGCGGGGAAGCACCTCGAGGGCACACGCGGGCAGATCATTTTCTGCGACTCGCTCTATCTGCTGTCACCGGCCGCCTTCGCGGCGCGCGTGGATCGTGCGGCCGCGGAGGGGAGGGATCACCTGTGCGCGTCGGTGCTGCTGATCTGTGATGTGTATGGCCTGGTGGACTGGGTTGCCGCCTATGCGTCCGCCCTCCGGGTTTCTGGCCTTCCGGCCGACCTGCTCGAAGGCTATCTGACGCATCGTCAGCCCGCCCGCATGCCCGCCTTTCCACTGAGCTACCACCTCGGGCAGTGGCTGAAGGACCTGGGTGACCGCCTGGTGGAGTCCTCTGCGACCTGGGGGGTTGCCGAACAGCGCCTTGGGAACAAGCCGCGGCTTGGCCGGCAGCTTGTCCGCCGCCTGTGGCGGCGTGCCGCGAATCGATAACGTTCGACCAGGAGGATGGGACCACATGACTTTTGCCAGGATGTATCTCGACGAGACGGCACGCATCGCCGCCGCGCTGTCCGATGAAAGCATCGAGCGGGCGGCCATCCTCATGCGCGAAGTGCGCGACAGCGGCGGGCGGCTGTTTTTCATCGGCGTCGGGGGAGGCGCGGGCCACGCCTCGCACGCCGTGTGCGACTTCCGGAAGATCGCCGGCTTCGAGGCGTACACGCCGGCAGACAACGTCTCCGAGCTGTCCGCGCGGACGAATGACGAAGGGTGGGACACCACCTACTCTGAATGGCTGAAGGGGAGCCGGCTCTCCGCCGCTGACATGGTGTTTGTCTTTTCGGTGGGCGGCGGCGATCTGGAGCGGAACATCAGTGCGAATCTGGTGCGCGCGGTGGAACTGGCACGGGAGGTCGGCGCGAAGATCGTCGGCGTCGTCGGCCGCGACGGGGGGTACACGGCGCGGGTGGCGGACGCCGCGATCGTCGTCCCGACGGTGAATCCGCAACTCGTGACGGCGCACACCGAAGAGTTCCAGGCCATCATCTGGCACCTGCTCGTTTCGCATCCGCTCCTGCAGCTTCACGGGATGAAGTGGGAGTCGGCGCGCTGAGCCGGTCATGCTGAATCCGTCGAACCGCGCCCAACGCCTGGCGGCGTCCTGGATTTTCCCGGGTCTGATCGCCGCCATGATCATCGGCAACCAGGGGTGGATGTTGGGACCGCTGTCGGCGGGCCAGATCCTGAGCTGGGGGAACGATGCGGCCGCGGCGATCCTCGTGCTTGGCAGGTTCCACGGGCGGCGCTGGCCATTGCTGCTGCTGGCGGTAGCCATTCTCCTCAAACTGGCCACGGCGGTCGGATCGATAGCGGAGGCCGCCGACCTGGGCTTCGACGTCGTGCTCAGCATCCTGTTCTGCGCCGCCGGCGCGGTCATCGTATCGAAGAAGCCGTCCATCGTGTATCGCCAGCTGCTTGTCATTGCCGCACTCTCGATTCCAGTGATGATTGTCCAGATGACGGGTGTGGCGCCCTGGAGCGAGGCCCTGAATACCGAGCACACCGAGGACGTCCGGGCGCCGCAACCTACCCTGTTCGTCACGGAAGCGCAGCTGCACTACCGCACCGGTCAGGCCCGGCCCGCGGGACTCACGCATTCCAACAACTTTCTGTCGCTGCTCGCCGCGTTCCTCCTTGCCCTCCATTTCTCCCGCATCAAGACGCCACGGCTCACCACGCGTGACCTCATCGTCATCACCTTCGCGATGCTGACGATGTCGAAGGTCGTGCTGCTGGTGTCCGCCGTGGTCGTGATGTGGAAGCTCGTGACGGGCATCCGGGTCGAGCGGCTCAGGATGGTCCGAGTGGCGGGGTTCACCGTTCTCGTGCTTGCCGCGTACGCCGTTTTCTTCCCCGGTCTGTTCACGGTGAACACGGCGTTTTACAAGCTGAGCTACAGCTTCTTCATCCGTGCGAATGATTTCGCCGCCCTGCTGCCCGAGGGCAGCGCCGTGCGCGAGTGGCTCCACGAGCAGCTTGCCGGCACGCCGCGGCCGAACAAGGGAGCGGTCACCCTGTCCGGGTATGCCCAGATCATCACGATCCTCCCGTATGCCGTCGTGTGTGCGCTGCTGATCACCCCGGTGTTCTACAACGGCTTCCTCAGGGTGCGTCGGCAGTATCCGGAGCTGGTCGACATGACGGTCCTGACGTTGTTCGTCGTGATTCTGTTTCCCACGGCTGTTCCGATGTTCCGGGCGCAGATCTTCTGGTTCGTCGGCGGCTTCGCGCTGCTTCCGCTTTTCACGGTGTGGGAGCCGCGACGGTTCCTTCGTCCGAGCGATGGTCTCTTCACTCCGCCGAGGCGCGTGCAGGCGCTGCGATGAACACGCCGCGCGTATCGGTCGTCATGGCCGTCTACAATGCCGCCCCGTACCTGCGGGAATCGATGGACAGCGTGCTCTCGCAGGACTTCACCGACTTCGAGTTCGTCATCGTGGACGACTGCAGCACGGACGCGACGCCAGCCATCATCGCGGGCTACGGCGATGCGCGCATCGTCCATCTCCGCAACGACCGCAACGCCGGCCAGACGCCGTCCCTGAACCGGGGGCTGCGCGCCGCACGCGGGGAATACGTCGCGCGCATCGACGGAGACGACGCCTACCGGGCAGGCAAGCTGCGACGGCAGATCGCGTTTCTGGATGCGCACCCCGAGATCGCGGTGTGCGGGACCGGCGCGGTGAAGTTCGACGGGGAAGGGCACGAGTTCGGCCTGTTCATCCCGCCCGTGAGGCCCGCGGATATCCGGTTCACGATCCATCACCGCGTCCCCGTGTGCCACGTGAGCGTGATGATGCGCCGCGACCCTGTCCTTGCGTGCGGCGGCTACGATGAACGGTACAAGTACGCGGCAGACTATGCGCTCTGGTCCACGCTGCTGAAGCGGGGCTACAGGATCGCCAACCTCTCCGAGCCGTTGACCAAGTATCGCGAGTTCAGGGCCTCGCTCGGAGCGGTCCACAAGCTCGGTACGGCAGGGGACGAATCAGCACGGATCATCGCAGACAACGCCGACGCGCTGGGGTGCGTGACACTGTCGACGGAAGAATCCCGCGACATCGCCCTGTTGTTCTTCCCGGCCGCCGGCCTGGCGACGTCGGCCATTACGCGTGCCTACCGCAATCTCCGGCGGCTTGCGTCTGTCACGTACGGCACCATTCCGTGGCGCGTTTCGCTGCAGCTGCGCGCCGTGCTCTTCTGGAGCCTGCTCAAGCGCGCCATGCACGAGGAGCCGGGGCGGCCGGCGGCCACGGGCCGCCGAGAGCTGGTGACCGAAGTCGGACGGTCCATGGCGAGGCCCGATGTCGCCGTGCTCGGCGTCGCCGCCTGGGTGCTGTCGCTGGCCGGCGAGTCGCGCATCGTCCGCTGGAAGGATTCGACACTGCCGCGCCTGATGAAACGCCTGCGGTGAGTGACCGACGCCTGCGCCTCTGCCTGATCAGCCAGGAATTTCCACCTCACACCAACTGGGGCGGCATTGCCGTGTACAACGGCGAGCTTGCAGCGGCTTACGCGGCGCGCGGTCATGATGTGACCGTCATCTCGCGCGCCAGTCCGGGGGCTCCCGCCCGGGCGCAGCATTGGGGTGGGACGGTGCTGAGGGTCGGCGTCCCGATTACCCGCAAGCGGCTGACGGGGCGCACGATCGACAGGATCCTGCATGCGCGGGCGGTCTCGAATGTCGTCACCGAACTGGATCGCGAGCGGCCGTTCGACGTGTTCGAAACCACCGAGGCCGGCCTCGAAGGTGAACAACTCGTGCGCCGTGAGGCGTTCCGCCGCAGACTCGTGATTCAATGCAACGGCAGCAATGCATTCGGCGAAGCACCCGGCGGCGTGCTGGCGTCGCTGCATCGTGCTGACTGGGCGTGGAGTTTCACACGGGAGCAGTTCGTACTCCGCTGCGTGCCCGTCATCATCGTGACCAGCGAAGCGACGCGCGGGGTGCTGACCCGGCAGGGGCTCTCACCGGCGAAGATGACGCTGATTCCGCAGGGGATCGACGTCGCCCGCTTCTCACCGGCCGCGCGGGCCGAGCGGACCGGACGGCTGCGTGTCGGGTTCGTCGGACGGCTGGAGAAACGCAAAGGTATCGACTTCATCTGGCGGATCATCGAACGCCTGGCGCCATCGGGCCTGTTCGAGTTCCACCTGAAGGGCGCGCTGCACCCGGCGACCCGACAGGATACCGAACGACGACTGAGGGCGTTCCGCACTGACGTCACGCACCACCTCCCAGGCGGGCACGACGACATGCCGGCCTTTTACAGGAGTCTCGACGTGCTGCTCCAGCCGTCGCGATTCGAAAACTTCGGCCTTGCGTACGCGGAAGCCATGGCCTGTGGCGTGCTCGTTCTTGCCGGGGAACGCGGGGGGGGGCGGGAAATCGTCACGGATGGTGTCACGGGATTCCTGGTCGATCCGGACGGACCGATCGAACGAGCGATCGCGATTCTCGAGCGCGCGGCGTCGGAGCCTCATGCCTTCGCGCCGCTCATCGTCTCCGGTCGTGACGACATCGTGCGGCGTTTCTCGCTGGACCGCTGCGCGGAGCGCAAGCTCGAGCTCTACGCGTCTTTGGCGTCCCGGACGGCCGCATGAAGATTATCGTCACAGGCGCGAGCGGCTTTTTCGGTCCCGGGATCGTCGAACGCCTACACGCGGCCGGGCATGAGGTCATTCCCGCGTCGCGACGGAGCCTGCAGGCCCCCGTGGATATAGGCGACGCTGCAAGCTGCCGCGCCCTGATCGCGGCGCACCGGGGGGTCGACGCCGTGGTGCATGCCGCGGCGCTTGCGCACGTCCCCCCCGATGCCGGCGCCGCGGCGGAGTGCGAACGGGTCAATGTCCATGGCACACGCAACATCGCCGACGCCGCCGCGAACGCCGGCATCAGCCGGTTCGTGTTCATCAGCTCGGTCACCGTATACGGAGATTACGACCTGCCGGTGCCGGTGACCGAGGATGGCCCGGTTCGCAGCACGAGCCTGTACGGCGCCGCCAAACGACGCGCTGAAGACATCCTCGCCCAGTATGGCGGTCGCCTGGAGGTGTGGACACTTCGCATGTCGACCATGTACGCGCCCGACTGGCTGTACAACGTTCGCAAGCGGGTGTCGCCACCACTGGTCGGGCGCTTCCTGCACTTTACGCTCGATCCGGACCGGCGACGGTACACGCTGTGCTCACGGCGTAACGGCGCCGAGGCGGTTCTCTGGTCCGTCGAGGCGCGATTGCCGCCCGGCACCTACAACGTGTCCGAGCCGCATGTCTATTCGCAGCGGGAGATCCTTCGCGCGGTCGAACGCGTCGAGGGCACGCGACCCCATCTGCCGGTCCCGGTGCTCATCCCGCGCGCGGCGGCATCCCTCGCACGCCTGATACCGGGTGCATCGGTGCGCGAGAATGCCAGGAGCCGCTACTGGAAGTTCTGCGAGCATAATGTGTACTCGGGCGCCAGGCTGCAGGCCTGCGGCCTCGAGCTCTCCCCTGACCTCCTGGACCTCGGCGGGCCTGCCTCATGACGCTCAAACAGATGATTCCGTGGTGGTCGAAGATCGCGGGGAAGATCGTGCTGTCGCGGCTCCCGGCGGGATACCGCGTCTGGGAGCGGATGGGACTGTTCGTCCACGGGGCGATGGACCGTCCCGACTACGCATGGCGGGTCGTGACCGAGCACGTAGCGCGCGCCGGATGGGCCGACCTTGCCGGGCGCGTCGTGGTCGAACTCGGCCCGGGGGACAGTCTGGCGACCGCGATGATTGCACGGGCGCTTGGCGCGCGGGAGGTGTGGCTCGTGGACGCGGGCGCCTTTGCGCGCATGGATCTCGCGCCGTACGTGCGGCTTGCCGCCCTGCTCAGGGCCAGCGGCCTCACACCACCCGCGGTCGAGAGTTTTTCCGGTGTCCAGCAGATGCTCGAGGCCTGCGGCGCCCGATACGAGACCACCGGGCTCGACGCGCTCCGGCGCATTCCTGACCATTCCGTCGATCTCGTCTTCTCCCAGGCGGTGCTGGAACACATCCGGCTCGAGGAATTCGACCCACTGCTCGTCGAGATGCATCGCGTGCTGAAGCCGGACGGGGTCGCCTCTCACCAGATCGATCTCAAGGACCACCTGGCGGCCAGCCTCAATCACCTGCGGTTCATGGAAGAGGTCTGGGAATCCGACTTCATGACGCGCTCGGGGTTCTACACCAATCGCTTGCGCCTGGGGTCGATCGTCGCGCGTTTCCATGCGGCGGGATTCTCGACGCGCATCGATGACGTCCGCCGATGGCCGGCCATCCCGCTCCCCCGGCGTGCGCTGGCGCCGCCGTTCCGGTCGCTGCCCGACGACGAGTTGACGGTATCGCAGTTCGACATCGTTGCCCGCCCATCCTGAGCGCCGGACGCCGCACGTTCTGATTGCGGTCAACGTCGACTGGTATTTCTGGTCGCACCGCATCCCGCTCGCGCGGGCGCTGCGCGCCGCCGGCTACGACGTCACCGTCGTGGCCGGAGAGGAACGCGGCTTCCGCCCTCGGATCGAGGCGGCCGGCTTCCGTTTCGTGCCGCTCCGACTCAGGCGCGGGTCGACCAACCCGCTGCGGGAGCTGGGCACGTTGGTCGATCTGGTGCGGATCTATCGCCGCGAACGTCCCGACGTCGTCCATCATGTGTCCATCAAGCCCATTCTCTACGGTTCGATTGCCGCCCGGTTCGCCGGTGGCCCCGCGATCATCAATGCGGTAACGGGCCTTGGCCATGCATTCCTGCCGGAGGTCCGGCGGTCGCTGCTCGGGCGCCTCACGGCACGGCTGTATCGGCTGGCGTGCGCGGGGCCGCGGACGCTCGTGCTCTGTCAGAACCCTGAAGATCGCGCGGCGTTGATCGCGCTTGGCGCCGTCCCCCCGGACAGGACGGTCCTGATCCGCGGTTCCGGCGTCGACATGGCTGCGTTTTCCCCGTCACCGGAGCCGAGCGGCGTCCCCGTGCTCCTGCTCTGCGGACGGATGCTGTGGGACAAGGGCGTCGGCGAATTCGTCGACGCCGCACGGATCCTGAAAGAGGCCGGCGTCGCGCACCGCGCGGTGGTCGTGGGCATTCCCGACGAGGAGAATCCAAACTCGGTCCCGGTCGCGAGCCTCGAGGCGTGGCAGCGCGCCGGTGTCATCGAGTGGTGGGGCCTCCGCGAGGACATGCCGACCGTCTTTGCCCGGTCCACCATCGTCGTGCTTCCCAGCTATTACCCTGAGGGAGTCCCGAAAGTGCTCATCGAAGCCGCCGCGGCTGGGCGCCCCATTGTCACGACCGACCTGCCGGGGTGCCGCGAGATCGGCCGGCCCGGCATCAACGCCGACCTCGTGCGGCCCAGAGATTCGATTCACCTGGCGGCCGCCCTTCAGGCGCTTCTCGCAGACCCGACACGCCGTGCGGCGTATGGGGCGGCCGGCCGCAGGATCGCCGAGTCCGAGTTCTCAGACACGCAGGTGATCGCCGAGACGCTCGCCGTCTACACACGTCTGCTTTCATCCTCACCCCCGAACCGCCAATGATCATGCTGGTGTTTGCCGGCGCCGGTGCGATGGTGTGTGCGGCCGTCGGCACCGCGCTGCTGCGCACGCGCGCGCAGGCGTGGGGGCTGATGGACGTTCCCAACGAGCGGAGCCTCCATACGAGGGTCACGCCGCGCGGCGGTGGCGTCGTGGTGGTCCTGACGGTTCTTGGCGGACTGTTGGGAGTGGCATTCGGGCACGGCGTGCCGCCGGTTCGAGCGGCGGCGTACGCGGCCGGCGCGGTGCTGGTGGCCGGCATCGGGTGGCGGGACGACCTCCGCTCCGTGACTCCCGGTCGCAGGCTTCTCACGCATCTGCTCGCGGCGGCGGTCGCCGTCGGCGTGTGGGGGACCTTCCACGCGCTCGCCGCTCCTGGAGCTGGAGAGTGGAGGATACCGGCAGGGCTTGCGGTGTGTGCGACGGTGCTGTGGCTGGTGGGCCTGGTGAATGCGTACAACTTCATGGACGGCATCGACGGCCTTGCCGCTGGACAGGCTGTCATCGCCGGCCTCACGTGGAGCGTCCTCTGCGGTTCTGCCGCGCCGCTCGTGACGGCTGCGGCGACGTTCGTCGCCGGGGCGAGTCTGGGGTTCCTCTGGCACAACTGGTCTCCCGCGCGCATATTCATGGGGGACGCAGGCAGCGGATTCCTCGGCTTTTCGTTCGCCGTGTTTCCCCTGATGGCATTCGACGCGACCGGCGATGCCCGCCTTCCCGTGGCGGGCGCCCTGATCGTGGCCCCATTCCTCTTCGATACGGTCTTTACGCTCGCGCGCCGGCTGAAGCGCAGGGAAAATGTCGTGGAAGCGCACCGTAGCCACCTATATCAGCGGCTGGTGACAAGCGGCCGATCGCATGCGGCCGTATCGCTGCTGTACCTCGGGCTCGCCACCGCCTCGGGCGCGGCCGCGGTCTCCTGGGTGCGCGGCATGTCCGGATGGATCCTCCTCCTGCCGGTCGCGGCCATATGCTCACTGCCGCTGGTGGTGAGCGCGTCGGAACGGTCAGGTGGAGCCGCCGACGGCTGAGATGCACGGGACGACCATTTGCACTATAATGGCTGTTTCCCCGGTTCCCGCACATAATATGAAAGTCCTCGACGCCACGACGTCACAGGTGTCCCCTCGTCTTCCGCTCGACCGTGAATGGGCCGAACACGGTGAGCTCGACATTTTTGATGGGGTGCTGTTCCTGTGGCGCTACCGGTATTTGATCGTTGCCGTCACGCTGACAGCGCTCTGCCTCGGATTTCTCGTGACCAAGTTCCTGCCCAAACAGTACACCGCGACCTCGACCGTGTTCGTCAATACGCCACGCGCGCAGAATCCGCTCGCGCCGGAGGTGCTGTCGATCGAAGGACTCGAACGGCTGGCCAGTTCGGAACTGGTCGTCGCGCAGGTCAGCGCCGAACTGGAAAAGCGCCGGCTGACGGATGCCACGCGCCAGGTGTTCGACTTCAAGACCAGGCTCTACAAGAGCAGCGATCCGCAGAAACCGTACCTGCCGCTCCTGGGCCTGTCGGCTGTCGCATCAGCGCCGGAGCTGTCTCGCGAGGCCGCGAACATCTGGGCCTCGGCACTGATCACGGAAACGACGAAGCTGAGCGCCGTCACGCGGACGTCGGCGGTGGACTTCGTGGTCACCGAGTATCCGAAAGCGGCCGAGCGTCTGACCGAACAGGAGCGCGCGATGGAGGTCCTGAAACGCGAGCACGGTCAGGCGCTGCAATCCACCAAGACGGCAGCGTCCGTGTCGCTCAAGGAGGCCCAGCTCAAGTCACGCGAGCAGGTGATCGTCGACCTCGAAGACAAGCGGAATCGGCTGTCCGTCGATCTGAAGGAAACCGAGGCCACGGTCGCGGCCCTCGAGCAGGCGTTGAAGCAGACGCCCCCGATGATCGTCGTGAGCAAAGCGATCAGTGACGACGCGCTGTGGGACAGCGCCGCGAAGAACGGGGGCACATTTCCGCCGGATTTGCTCAATTTGCGGCTCAGGACGCAGGAAATCAATCCCGTCCACCTGACGCTCACACAGAAGGCCGCAGACGCGCGCGTGCGACGCAGCGAGCTCCTCGCCAAGCGCCCCGCTCTGGCAGCTCAGATCGAACAGAGCCGCCGGGAAGCGATGGCCCTTCGCGCATCGCTTGGATACGGGACTCTGTCCATCGCGAACCTGGAGCTTCGCCAGCAGACCGAGGTCGCCGCGAAGGGACGCGAGGTCGACGGCGCGCGCGCCAATTTCAAGAAGCTCGAAGAGCGTATCGGTGACGCCCAGATCGTCAAGGCGGAAAAAGACTCGAGCCTGACCATGGGAGCGTCGGCCGAGCTGCCGTCGGCGCCATCGGGACCGAAGGTTCTCCGCACGGTGGCGATCGCCGGTGGAGTGGGGTTTCTGATTGCGCTGGTGGCGGCGTGGATCTCCGAGCGTGCGCGAAAAGCCGCCGTCGCCTGACGGTCAGTGCTCGATCTCCGGGCGACCCACCATCACGACGCCGTCAGCCAGCGTCGCGACGATCCCGAGGGGTGCCGCACCCGGTTCCGCCACGACCAGATCGACCCGGGTAAACGTGGCCTCTCGGTTCCCCCGGATCACGACTCGCAGCGTCCGCCACAGATCATCGGCTGTCACCATCAGCCGGCTGGCCTCCCTGCCGTCGAGGAACACCGTTACCTCGACGGACCGGCGAATCATGAGCCCGATCCGGAACGGGATCCTGACAGCCTTCGCTGTCGACGCGACGTAGAACGTCGCGCGCCCCCCCATCAATCGATACCGCATGCCGTCCGGCGCGTGCTGCCACATCGAAAATCCGGTACTGACATGCTCGAGGTCCGCAGTGCGCATCGCCTGGGTCGCGCGCCATGGGACTGTCGCGATCAACACGGCGGCCATCAGTCCGGCCGCCGTGCGCCACCGCCAGCCTGCGGAACCAACAGGCTCGAAGGGCGCCGCCGCGAGGCCCACCGCGAGCCAGAACGGAAAGGCCGCCTCGGGGACGATCAGCGGGTGTCCGCCGAGGCACGTGAGGAGGTAGGCCCCGATCCCCACCATGAGCGCGGTGAGATGGAGCGGGGGAGGGCGTTCGGCGCCCGCCGCCTGGCGCAGGGCCGCCCCGATCAGCACAATGAAGCCAACCAGGCCCGGGACCCCCAGTTCCGCGAGGATCTGAATGAAATAGTTGTGGGCGTTCTCGCGGCTGAATTTGAGCCTGGCCAGCGTCTCTGAGGCGTAACGGTCCGACAGATCGTAATATCTCCCGGCACCCACGCCGAAGACCGGGGCGTCCGCGGCCATCCGCACGCCGGCGCGCGCGAAGTCAGCCCTCGCGGCGAACGCCCGCGAGGCCGCGAAATTTCGCGTCGCGGGATACCATCTGTAGAGGGCGGCGCCCCCGACCAGGACCGCCATGACCGCAAGCGCCGCGATGCTCCGCGTGCTGCCTGGCGCGGCACGTCGCCATCCGACGCCGGCGAAGGTCGGCAGTGCCACGATCGTGGCTGCAAGGGCGACGCGGGATCCGGTGAGCCAGAGCCCGCAGGCGATGACCGCCGTCGTCACGAGCGCCAGGACCAGGTTCCGCGCCGCGAGCCCGGCTGCGAGGAGCAGTGTCAGGGCGAAATAGGACGCTGCGGCGTTCTTGTCCCCGTAGTGCACGTTGATTCGGCTATCACGCAGATACTCAAAAAACGCCGGCCATCCATCCGAGAGCTGCACGACGCGCCTCAAGTTGAAAGCGGCGGCTGCCGTGGCACCGCACACCATGACAAGCAGCACTCGGCGCCGCCGTTCCGGAGATTCGGCGCACGCATCCGCCGCGGCGAGTACGAGCAGCATGCCGCAGGCAAGGCCCACCGCCCCGGCAACCGGCCCGATGCCAGGGGTACGGAGCAGGTAATCCCTGAACACGTACCACCGCAGGAGCTCTTCCACCGTCTGCTCCGGCAACCCGGCGCGGATCCCGAACCAGTGCACGAAGCCCGATGCCGTCGCCGCAAGGGCCAGGAGCAGAGCCGGATACCGCACCGATCGCGGAACCTTCAGCGGAGCGCCGCTGAAGATGCGGTGCGCCGTCCATCCGGTGAGGAAAGCCAGCACCAGGGTTTCGGCGAACTGCACCGTACCGGCGGCGCCGCGTCCCCAGCTGAACAGAATCGTGGAGAGAGGACCGAGGCCAGCCAGGGCAAGGAGGGCCGGATACGGGCGCCACGCGCTGAACATCGTGGCAGCTGCGATCGCCACTGCCAGGGGGAGGGCGACCGGCTGCTGGAAAAACGACTGAAGAAAACACGCGGTGAGTACGCAGGCCAGCGTCCAGCCCGTGCGCCTCAGCAGCTTCACCTCGCGCTCTTCAGCGTCAGGTCGAACGATCCCACCGCCAGCTGCGCCTGCATCCGCACGGGTAGCTTCCGCGCATCCTCCGACAACCAGATCGTCAGCCGCCGCGCCGCACCGGAGTGGGCGGCCGGGAGGGTCGGCGTGAGCTTGAACGCCCGCACATCGCCGATCCCTGTTTTCACCGTCTCGACCGCACCCACCGAAATCTGCACGGTGTAGCTCTCCCCCGCATCACAGATCGGGATGGAGAACCGTTCCCCCGCCTTGAAAGGGATCGACCGGACGACATACAGCGCGCCCAGCACGTCCTGCGCGAAGGCGGAAATCCCGACATCCTTCTTCACGGTGGTGCGGGTCTGGATCTCGTACTGCGCCCTGCGCGCCTTGTGATTGAACATCGTCGTTTTCATCCGCTGGCGCTTGCCCTCCTGGCTGAAGACGGAGCCGCGCTGCGGCAGGAGCGTGTAGGTGTCGAGCAACGTGTCAGCCTTGTAGTACAGGTCGTACAGTTTCGAGACGAGCGCGGTCGGCCGGCCCTCGGCCACGATGTAGTACGCCTGCGAGCCGTACGAGCCCTTCTTCTCCCGGACCGACATCGTGGCGGTGGCGGCCGTGAGGTACGACGACCAGGACACGTCGTACGACAGTGATTCACCGACGGCGAACGGGACCGCCTGGGCTTTCCTGGGCGCGGCCGGCGCGGCTGGCGCCGCCGGTTTCCCCCTGGCAGGCGCGGTCGGCTTTTTCGTTTGCGCCACCCCCGACGCGGTCACGGCGAGAGCAACGAGGAGCGTCAGCGCGTGAAGGCGGTATTTCACTGCGGGCTCCCGGGTTTCGTGGCGACGATGGCGTAATCCATGTGAGTAAACATCCGGGCGTTGAGTTTTTCGACGTTGGCGTTGAAGGTTTCGACGAGTGCGAGCGTTGAATGGTCGGCGTTGTCCGCGGCGGCGATCCGCTGCAGCTTGTCGTGAGCGGGCACTGGAGAGCGGAACTCGATCTCCGCGCGGGAGAAGCCGCTCGCCAGCACGAGATATTTCAGCGTCTCGGGATGGAGAGGCCAGCGGTGCGTGATGTCGCGAATGTAGCTTTCGAAGAAGGCGACCCAGCAGGCCGGGTTGAGCGTTTCCAGGACAAGACGTCCTCCCGGCTGAAGTTTCAGGGACGCCACCTCGAGCAAGCGTAGCAGGTATGCGGGCTCGAGGTGTTCGACCACTTGCGCGGCGAAGATCCCTCGCAGGGAATCGTCGGGCAACTCCGAGAGGTATGCGAGTGCGTCGGCTTCGACAACCTGCAGACCGCGCGCACGGCATACTTCCGCCATCTCGTGGTTGAGGTCGATGCCGCGCGCCGCGATGCCGCGCTCGGCGAGCAGGTCGAGAAATTCTCCGCGCCCGCAGCCGATGTCGAGCACGTCGCCGGTGACACCTGGGTGGAAGTAGGGGACATAGCTCTCGAGCCGTTCCCGGATGACGTCGCGCGAGCCGCGGAACTGGTCCTCGAAGCCGACGTACTTGTAGGCGTCGAGCGACGGAGCAAACGCCCCGGTGGGCCCGGCTGGGACCGGCGAACCGTCCGGAACCGAGGCACTCTGAACCGTTGAACGCTGAACCGCTGAACCCTGAACCGCTGAACCCGCCACCGTGAGATGCCGTTTGAGCGCGACGATGGCCTGCTGGGTGACCCCCGACATGCCCCGCAATTCCTCGTGGGCGGCAGCGAGTGCCGTCGTGCGTGCTTCATAGCGGTGCTCGCGCGCCACCAGCGATTCGCGATACTTGGCCTGCCCTTCGGCGAGATCGCTGAGAGCCGCGTTGAGCACCAGCGAGCCGCCCGCCGAATCGCGGTTCTTCGTATCGACGTAGCCGGTGATCTGCTGCAGCAGGAGCATCAGGCGCGACTGGAACACCGTGGCCTGTTCGAGCTGGCCCCGCAGGCTGGCGACCATGTCCTGGTCGCGGCGGTGCGCGGCGCGCTGCGCGTCGGCGTTTCTGTTGATGTGATCGACGAGCAGGGAATTGAACGTGACCTGACGCTGGAGGTACGGCCCAACGATCGCCCAGACGAACGTGGTCATCGTGCGCCCCGTCCAGGATGAGGCGGGGGGTGCAGGGAGGATGTTCCAGTGGTCGTTGAGCGGCGCGACCTGCTGGTCGTCGAGCGCGAGCGCCGCGTCGGGTAGCCCGGCCGGCGGAGCGATGGCGCGGTCGAGCGCGGTCAGCGCCTCGTTGTAACGCTGGTCTGCCTCGTCGCGTTCCTCTTTCAGCCGTCGCAGCGTCTGTTCGAGCGGCGCGTGCGCATCGCTCATTGTGGTGACGCCGCTCCGACTCGCCCTTCTACCGGGCTGCTGGGCGAAGCATATTCGCGGCGCGCGATCCGGCCGGCGAGATAGGCAATGCGCCCGGCTTCGACGCCGAGATTCATCGCGCGCGCCATGGCGACCGGGTCGGCGGCGAGGGCGATGGCGGTGTTCATGAGCACGCCGTCGACGCCAAGCTCCATCGCGATCGCGGCGTCGGACGCGGTGCCGACGCCGGCATCGACGATCACCGGCACCTTCGACTGAGCCTTGATGATCCGGATGTTGTTGGGATTCTGGATGCCGAGACCCGATCCGATCGGGGCGCCGAGCGGCATCACCGCCGCCGCGCCGGCTTCCTCGAGCCTGCGGCAGATAACCGGATCATCGTTCGTGTAGGGCAGCACGACGAAGCCCTCCTGCACGAGGACGCGCGTCGCTTCGAGCAAGGCCACGTTGTCGGGGAAGAGCGTCCGCTCGTCCCCGATGACCTCGAGCTTGACCCAGTTCGACAGCCCGACCTCGCGCCCGAGCCGGGCGGTGCGGATCGCCTCGTCCGCCGTATAACAGCCGGCGGTGTTGGGCAGGATGAAGATCTGATCCCGGTCGATGTAGTCGATCAGCGACTCTTTCGAGCGGTCCGAGAGGTTGACGCGGCGCACCGCGACCGTGACCATGTCGGCGCCTGAGGCGCGATGCGCATCCGCCATGATCGCGTGCGACGGATATTTACCCGTCCCCACGATCAGCCTGGACCGAAACGTCCTGCCTGCGATGATTAGTGGATCAGCGTTCATCTATCCAGCTTCCGGCTTCCAGCTGCCAGCTCCCAGCACGTCCGCACGTGCGCATGTGGCACGTCCGCACGTCGCACATCCAGCACATAGCACGTCGCACCGTCGCACGTGCCTACCCGCCTCCCACAAAATTCACGATCTCGATCTCATCGCGCTCGTGCACGTGCGTCGACGCGTATCCGTCCCGCTTGAGTACAACGAGGTTGTGTTCGACCGCCACGCGGCGCGGGTCGATCGCCAGGGCGTCCAGAAGCGCGCTGATGGTCACGGGTCCGGCGATC
>DATLXP010000062.1:0-33359 GCA_035575695.1 Vicinamibacterales bacterium | reverse complement strand
CCCGAGGTGGCCTACTTCGAGTGCCTCCACGAACTGAAGCTGATCGTGGACCTGATGTATCAGGGCGGCCTCAACTACATGCGGTATTCGGTGAGCGACACCGCGGAGCATGGGGACTACACCGGCGGCCCGAGGCTCGTGACCGAGGAGACGCGGAAGGAGATGCGGCGGATGCTCGCCGAGATCCAGGACGGCACCTACGCGCAGCGCTGGATCGCGGAGGACCGCAACGGACGGCCCTGGTTCAACGCCACGCGTGCGCGCGAGCAGGAGCACCCGATCGAGCAGGTCGGCGAGAAGCTGCGCGGCATGATGCCGTTTCTCCGTCCAACCGTCGCGCGCCAGCCCGCAGGCGTCTAGCGCATGCCGGGCTCGGCGCCCGCGCCGGGCTCCACCCACGCGCGATAGCTGCCGAGCGTCCGGACCCACTGCGCGAACTCGCCGAGGTGCGTGATCGCGCGGCCGCAGGCGAGCGACTGCCGGGGGACGTCGACATCCACGTAGAACAGGTACTCCCACGGACGTCCGCGCAGCGGACGGGATTCGAGCTTCGTCAGGTTGATGTCCCGCAGGGCGAAGCCGCTGAGCGCCTTGAAAAGCGCGCCGGGCCTGCTCTGCAGCGCGAATACCAGCGACGTCTTGGTGGCGTCCGATTCCGGGGCCGGCGACCTGCCCACGAGGACGAACCGCGTGATGTTGGCGGCGTAGTCCTGGATCGACTCCTCGAGGATCTCGAGGCCGAACACGTCCGCGGCCCGGCGCGAGGCCACCGCGGCCGCCTCGGCGCGCGCCCCCTCCGCCACCATTTTCGCGCCCCCCGCGGTGTCGTACACCGCGACGATCTCGACCCCCGTCATCCGCTCCAGGTATCGCTCGCACTGCGCCAGCGCCTGGGGGTGCGAGTACACCACCTGCACGTCGGTTACCCTGGTACCGGGCCGCGCGAGCAGACAATGCTCCACCGGCAACTCCACCTCCCCGACAATCGGCAGCTCGTGCTCGACGAGCAGGTCGTAGTTGCGATGGATGCTGCCGCCAATGGAGTTCTCCATCGGCAGGATGCCCTGCGTCGCGCGTCCTTCCGAGACGGCCGCAAAGACCTCTTCGAAGCTGCGACACGGCACGGCCTCCGCACCCGGCGCAAACCGTAGCGCCGCCGCCTCGCTGAACGCTCCTGGTTCCCCTTGAAACGCGATCCGCATGATCCCTCCGGGAATCGGCTCATCGGCTCATCGGCTAATCGACCAATCGACCAATCGATAGATCGATAAATCGATAAATCGATGAGTAGATTGGCTGGGGGGGCAGGACTCGAACCTGCGAATGACCTGATTAACAGTCAGGTGCCTTACCAGCTTGGCGACCCCCCAAAAAGCACGAAAGCCATGAACATAAACATAAAAAAGCCCGCGCAGGCCGTGCCTGGCGGGCTTCGATCTTGTGTGGTGTGCTGCTCGTGGAACCAGTCAGCGCGCCGTTGCAAGACCTCGCCCGCCAGGGCCATTAAAGCCCCGATTCAACGAGCGGAAGGTCTGTACCGACACGTTCACCACGAACGAAGCGTAGACCCGTGCTCGTCCGCTGTCAACCAGAACAGGTGTCGGGGGTCCCATCCGGCATCCGGGCTCGCCCGGTGCTACGATTCGTATTTTGGAGGACATCCGTGTCGAACACTGACGGCATCACTGACGAGATACGACGACGGGAGGAAGAGTACTTCCGCCGGAAGGACCGTGAACTGATCGCGAGGATGCGCGAGGCGGAGTGCGCCGCGAAGCTGCGTGCGGGGCTCGAGAGCGAGACAGGCATCCATGACAGCGAGTCACTGGCCGAGCTCGAGGAACTCGGTTTCACGCCGGACACCTGCGCATTGTTGCCGCTGATCCCGCTGTTGCAGGTCGCCTGGGCGCAGGATGGCGTGAGTGCGGCCGAGCGTACCGCCATCGTCAACCTCGCGCGGTCGCGGGGAATCGACGCCGGCAGTCCTGCGGACCTGCAACTCACCGCCTGGCTCGATCATCCTCCGTCTCCTGACACATTCGCGAAAGCCACGCGGCTCATCGCCGCGATGATGGATCCGCCAGGCACGGAGGGGTCTCGCGCGACGGCCGAAGAGTTGATCAAGGAGTGCGAGGCCATCGCGCACGCGTCGGGGGGCATGTTCGGCATCGGCGCCGTGTCGGCCGCTGAGCGGAAGGCGCTCGAGCAGATCGCCGCGAAGTTGAGGAATCCCTAGCGCCTACCGGGGGACCGCGCCGCGCAGTTCCTGCATCCAGTTCACGATCACCCGGATCGTGTTCGCGGCGGCGCTCTCCTCCGAGGGCCGGATCATCACGAGCCGGCCGCTCTTCGGATCGACATCGTAACTGATGCCCGTGTCGGTCCGCAGGTCGAAGACGTCTGAGAAAAGCTGCACGGGCGGCGAGACGCTGAACGACCGGACTGAATCGACGGCTGCGCCCATCATCAGCGTGCCGAACCGAAAGTACAGCATCCGGCCGTCCGGAGACCACTTCGGCTCTTCGCCGCCGCCGGTCGATACCTGCCAGCGGCCGCCGGATCCATCGGAGGGCCGGACATAGATCTCCGGTCGCCCGGACTCCGAAGAGTTGTAGGCAAGCCACCGCCCGTCCGGAGAAAGGCGCGCCGCATAATCATCGGCCTTCGAGAGTAGCAGTGGCTGCGCCTTTGCGCCCTTCTGCAGCGGAATGCGAACGACATCCGACCGTCCGCTGTTCCCAGATACGGCGTCGGCGAATGCGGTGCGGCCATCGGCCGTGACATCGTCCAGGTACAGCCGGCCAGGCACCGTGACGAGCGGTTCGGCATCGCGGCTGCCATCACTCGGCCGTCGGTAGATGACCGCTTCCCGTTCCCCCTGTTCGAGGGCGACGTAGTAGATCATCGCTCCGTCACCCGACCATACCGGTGTGCTGTTCTGACCGCCGAATGTCAGGCGCGTGAATCGCTTGCTCTGGAAATGGTGGACCCAGATGTCGCGTCCGCCGCGCGCGATCACCGACAGCGCCAGGCTCTGGCCGTCGGGCGACACCCGGGGATCGGCATAGGTCCCGAGGGGCATGTCAATGGCCTCGACGCGTCCGCTCCGGTCCACCCACGTGGGACGCAGGTTCGCCAGACCGCCGGTCCACACGTACGCCAGGTTGCCCGACGCCGACATCGAAAAATGGGCCGCCCCGGTCGTTGGGTCTCCCCCGACGTCGTGGAGCACCGCCGTTGGCGTTCCCTTCACGGCGAGCGTGTCGACGTCGAAACGGACGGCAAACAGCGTGGTGTCGCGGACGTACAGCAGGTATCCGCCTTCCACGTACCGCGCCATCGCTGCGCCGGTGATGATCGTGCGTTTTTCTCCACCGTCCAGCCTCATCGCTTCGACAACCGCGTCGTCATAATTGTCAGGGCTGTTGAAACTGCCGATGGTGTAGAGCAACGCTTTGCCTCCTGGAAGGAGCTGCGGCCAGCGATGCGTACGCTCGACTTCAGGCTTCGTGGCGGTGATCTGCATGACGGCCCCGCCGCTTGCAGACACGCGGAACACACCGCCGAGCGACTGCGGCGTGAGGACGATGGTGTCGTCGACGTCCCAGCTGAGCCCCCGCGGATCGGCGACATCAGCCAGAGCGGTCACCGCCCCACCTGCCAGAAGAACCTTTCCCATCTTCGACCCCGTTATGAAGGCAACCCAGCGCCCGTCTGGAGAGATGGCCGGGTGAGACGCCCCCTCCGTGCCTGGAATCTCAGCCGGTTCGAAGGAATTCGTACGGCGTGCATAGAGGCGGTTGACGCCGGACGCGGACGCCACGAACACGATCGTGGACCCGTCTGGAGAGATCGCCACGCCCGGGCGGGCGGAGATCGAGAGCGTCGTCTTGGGCGGAATCTCCACGCTGTAGCGTGAAACCTCGACTACCGACGACGGTTCCTGCCACGCGAGCGCTCCCGCTGCCGCCGCGAGCAGCGCGACGAGGGCCCACGGGAGCCACGCCGGCACCGTTCGGCCCGACGCGGCTGGCCCGGGTGGGGGCTCCGCGCCCGACGGCGGCGCGAGCGCTTCTTCGATCTGGTACCGCGCCTCGCCTGCGTCCGCCAGCCGGCGACGACGCTCACGGTCGAGACAGCGGCGCAGGAGCCGCACGATCGAGGGTGGCGTCTCGTGCGGCAGCGCACTCCAGTCGGGATCGCGCGTGACGATCGCGGCCAGCACGTCGGTCACCGTCTCGCCGTCGAAGGCCGTGCGTCCGGTCAGCATCTCGAACAGCACGACGCCGAAGGCCCACAGGTCAGCGCCCCGGTCCACCGCCTTGCCCTTCGCCTGTTCCGGGGCCATGTAGGCCGCCGTCCCCAGGATGACGCCCATCCGGGTCATCGCGGCCGGGCTCGTGATCGTCGGGGAATTCTCGAGGCTGATGCGCTCGTGGTGCGCTCCCTCAGGACCGCTCTCGGCGGCCAGCGCCTTGGCAAGACCGAAGTCCAGCACCTTGACCACGCCGTCGTCGGTGACCTTGATGTTTGCCGGCTTGAGGTCCCGATGGACGATGCCCCTGGCGTGCGCGGCCTCGATCGCGTCGGCAATCTGCTGCGCAAGCTGCAGGGACTCGCGGACCGGAATCGCCCCGCGCACGATACGTTGGGCAAGGTCCTCTCCATCGACCAGTTCCATCACCAGCGCCGGCGGGCTGTCGATCACTCCGTAGACCTGGGCGATGTGCGGGTGGTTGAGCGACGCGAGGACCTGCGATTCGCGACCGAACCGGGCAAGGCGGTCCGGATCCGAGGCGAACGCTTCCGGGAGCACCTTGATGGCCACCTCGCGGCCGAGCCGTGTGTCCCTGGCGCGATAGACTTCGCCCATCCCGCCCGCACCGATAACGGAAACGATCTCGTACTGATCGAGGCGGGAACCGATTGTCAGACTCATCCGTCACGTATGCTACAGCGTCACGGCGCCCTCTGAAACACATCCTGACGTCTCCGGAGAACCGCAGGGCACAACCATGATCGTTGCTGTATCGCGCGCGCCCCCCCCGACAACCGTTACCGGGTGATGGTGCGGTACTTCTCGAGGAGCCGTGTCTGCCGCGTCTCCCTGGACATTTCGCGTCCGCGGATGAAGACGTGCTCGGCGGCGGTGGTCAGCTCGAATGGATCGCCGGACCAGATCACCAGGTCGGCGTCCTTACCCACGTCGAGCGATCCGGTCTTGTCGCTGACACCCCACGTGCGGGCGGGCGTAAGCGTGACGGCGCGAAGCGCGTCCTCCATGGTCAACCCGTACGAGACGGCGTTGCCCCCTTCCTGGCGGAGGTTGCGCGCGTTGTGCGTGTCGAACGAGGAGAGCACGATCGTGACGCCTGCCCGCTGCAGCCGGGCAGCGTTCTCGAGCGAGGCGCCGAGGGCGTCGAATCTGGGGATGTTGGTCAGCGGCTTGACGACAACCGGGATCTTCCGCGCCGCAATCTCGTCGGCGACCATCCACGCCTCGGCGGCCCCCATGAGCACGAGCGTGATCTTGAACTCGTCCGCGAGCCGTATCGCAGCGAGGAGGTCGCTGGCGCGGTTGGCCTGGATCGCGAGCGGGATGTCGCCGAGGATCACGGGCTTGAGTGCCTCGAGGTCCAGGCGTCCGCGCGCGTACGGGCGCCGTTGCGCGGCGTGCCAGGCGACGCGGTTCCGGTGAAAGTCCACGGCATCCTGGAGGGCTTCGCGCAGGCGCAGGATGGCCGAGACGCGTGACCCGCCAGCGAGCCCCGCTCCGGCTTCGCCGAGTGCCGCAAACATCGCGATCGGCGCCCTCGTCACGCTCGCCGGCACGTGCTCGCCGGCAAGGTCGAACATCGCCGCCTGGCCGAGGATGACGTTGCCGGTTCCCGCCGGGGCGACCACCGCGCGGGTGATCCCTTCGACGCGCGTCACGGGGATCACCGTCGAGTAGGGGTTGAACGCGTCCTGCACGTTGAAGGCGGCGCTCAGTTCCTTGTCGGTGGTCGTCTGGTCGGCGGTCCCCTCGGCTGAGAGACCGATTTCGACGATGCCGATGTGGGTGGACGACTCGATCCACCCAGGCGTGACGACCTTGTTGGTGGCGTCGATGACCCTGGCGCCGGCCGGGACGGTGACGTCCGCGCCGACCGCGAGGATCTTGCCGCCGCGCATAAGCACGGTGCCCCCGGGGATGACCGCGCCGGACACGGTGTGGATACGGGCGTTCGTGATGGCGGTGACGGCCCCATCGTCTGCGACAATTTTTGTCAAGGGGACAGCCACCTTCACCAAGGGGACAGCCACCTTTGAATGGGTTGAATTGGTGGCTGTCCCCTTGACAGGAATTGTCACCGACTGGCCGGTCATGAAGTCGCGCTGCGGCTGCGGCACCGAACGGTCATAGACCGCGGCGCCGTCGATGAAGACCCGCTCGGCCTTCGCGTACACGCTGAACGGATCGCCGCTCCAGATCACCACGTCGGCGTTCTTCCCGGCCTCGAGCGACCCCGTGACCGTGTCGATCCCCAGCGCGCGCGCAGGATTGATCGTGATCCACCGGACGGCATCGGCACGGTCGATCGTCATGCCGGCTTCCCAGCCCGCACGCATCGCCTTGGCCGCCTCCTGATTCAGGCGCTGTATCCCGTTGGGATCGTCCGAATGGACGACCGCGCATCCCTTCGCCTCGTGGACGAGCGCGATGTTCTCCCTGATCCCGTCGTAGGCCTCGAGCTTGAACCCCCACCAGTCAGCCCAGATGCTCGCGCAGATGTTGTTCTGCACCAGCAGATCGCGCACCTTGTAGGCCTCGACGCCGTGATGGAAAGACGCGATCCTGAACCCGAACTCCTTCGACAACTGGATCATCGTCGCCATCTCGTCTGCGCGATAGCAGTGGTTGTGCACGAGGATCTCCCCGTCGAGCACCCCTGCGAGCGTCTCCATCTGGAGATTCCGGTCGGGACGCTTGCCCGCATCGGCGCCATCGTCGCGCCACTTCTTCCACTTGTCGCGGTAGTCGACCGCGGACTGCCAGGTGCGCCTGAACACCGCAATGTTTCCCATGCGCGTGGACGGCATCTGATTGCGCTGCCCGTACACGCGGCGAGGATTCTCCCCGCAGGCCATTTTCAATCCGGCGGGCGCGCCTGGAAACTTCATCCCCTCGGTGGTCCGCGACGGGACGTTCTTCAACGTCACGCCGCGTCCACCGATCAGATTCCCCGAGCCAGGCAGGATCTGCATCGCCGTGACGCCGCCGGCAAGCGCGAGTTCGAACTGCGGGTCCTGAGGCCAGACCGAGTGATCCGCCCAGACTTCGGCGGTGACTGGACTGGTCATCTCGTTGCCGTCCTGCAGCGACTCGATCCCCGGAGCCGAGTACACACCCAGATGCGAATGCGTGTCGATGACACCCGGCGTGACCCACTTGCCGGTCGCGTCGATCACCACCGCGTCCGCAGGGGCATTCACGGTCTGACCGACCGCGCCAACTTTTCCGTTCTGCAGCAGGATCGATCCACGTTCGATGACAGGCCCCGCGGCGGTCAGGATCGTCGCGTTCCGGATCAGCGTCGTTCGCGACGGCAGCGGCGTGTAGGTGGATGCATAGGCATCCGCCACCGGATGGGGCTTCTGGGCGGAGGGTTGCGATGGTGCCTGCTGAGCCCCGGTCAGCGCTGACTGCGCGATCAGACAGGCCGCCAGCAGAAAAGGAGTGAGAAAACGCACACGCATGCGAGAGCCTCCAGGTACGGGATGGAGTATTGTGTGCCGGAACTTGCCGTGACGGGCTGTGTGAGGAATAATCCCGCCCGAACCCGACAACCTAGGAGGCGTGATGAAACGACTGATGAGGACATCCCTGGCGCTCTCGGCGGCGGCGATCCTGGCAACCCTCTCATCGCCCGGACTCGGTGCGCAGGCGGCGCCGGCACAACCCGCCGCGGCCCCGGGCGCCCACGTCATGGTGGGGACACACAACATCAAGTGGGGGCCAGCGCCGCCGTCGTTGCCCGCGGGGGCGCAGGCCGCGATTCTCGACGGCGACCCCGGCAAGCCCGGCCTGTACATTATCCGGCTCAAGTTTCCGGCGGGTTATAAGGTGCCGCCGCACTGGCATCCGACCGACGAGCACGTCACGCTGCTCGCCGGCTCGGCCATGATGGGCATGGGCGACAAGGCCGATGAGGCCTCGATGCACAAGTGGGACGCAGGCACGTACGCGAAGATGCCGGCCCGGGCGAGCCACTACGTCACCGCCACGACGGAAACCATCGTCCAGGTCACGGGGATGGGCCCCTTCGAAGTGACCTATGTCGATCCGATGAACGATCCGAGAAAAAAGTAGCGTCCGACGGCACTGGCATTGCTTCGTCAGGATCCATGCTGCATACAGGATCTAGGACGACAGACGCGGTGATCGCGGGCATGGCGGGCGCCGCGACGCTGACGGCTGTGCACCAGGCGGCGCGGATGATGTCAGACGACGCACCGCGTATGGACGTGGTGGGCATGCGGGCCCTGTCGCGTGGAGCAGATGCCATGGGCGCAGACGCTCCGCGCGACAACGGCCTCTACAATGTCGCGCTCGCGGGGGACCTCATCTTCAACACCGCGTACTACTCGCTGGCGACGACGTACACGCGGGGCGCGGCGCTGGGCCTGATCGCTGGCGCCGGTGCGCTCGTGCTTCCGGCGAAACTCGGGCTTGGCGATCCTCCCAGGAGTGGACTCCTCTCGAACCAGGTGATGACCGTCGCGTGGTACGTCCTCGGAGGACTTGCCGCCGCCGCAACGGCCCGGGGCCTTGCGGAGAAACGGGCCGACGCAGCGCGCGAGTTCGTCGGCGGGTACTAGGTGCGCCGCGCCTACACCTTCAGCAGGACCCCCTTCACCGTGCGACCCGTCGCCGCCGCCACCGCATCGACGTACTTCTGGAGCTGCGCCCTGTAGCGCGACTCCCCCGCCGTCAGCTCGTGGTCGGTCTTGAAATCCACGACGGTGGTGACGACACCTTCATCGAACGCCAGATCGAGTACGCCCTCGATGAGCGTCCCGTCGCTCTGCCGCCACGTGATCGGCGTCTCGCGCCTCAGCCTGGGCGACGAACGAGCCCGCACCATGACGTCGTGCTTCAGGACGGCGGCCACAACAGCCACCGCCCCGTGGCACTCCTCGATGGGCGCGCCAAGGATGCGTCCCTGCACGTCCGCTGTGCGCTCGATCGCCTGATGATCCGCGTCCAACGGCACAATCGCCAGGACGGCGTGCACGAGCGTGCCGAAGCGTGGACCACGCGGACGTCCTTCGCGGCGAACGTCTGCACCGGGCACCGACACGACCTCCACCCCGGACGCTGACGCAATCTCGTCGTCGATACCCTGACGCGCGGCCTCGGCGGCCCACGCGGTCGCGGTCTGCACCCGGACGCTTGGCGCCCGGCCTCTCTCGACCAGCTGCTCCCGGTCGGCGCGCCAGCGCTCGTACGCCGACAGCCGGTCCTGGACGGCAAACATGTCGCCGTCCTTCACGATGAGGTCATCGCGCCGCAGCCCGAAGGAGGACACCGCGTGCAGATGCAGCACGGACGGATCCCACCACACCACGGAATAACCGTTCGGCGGCCGGGACTCCGGGACTCCATCGATCGCGCCGGGGAACGCGTACATCCCAGGGGCGACCGTGTTCGCTCGTGCCGGATCCATGTCAGGCCGATTCAGCACTGAATCCTTCGACTTGAACGGCGGACAGCTCGCGGCTTCCCCTGGCGAGCGGCAGGCCACCACTGGCGGATAGATGGCGGCTGTCAGGGGATCCAGCCATCCGCCCTCGTACGGCCCGTCGCCGATCGTCGGAACGACCAGAAGATCGCGCGCGCGCGTCGCGGCGACGTAGGTCAGTCTCTCCGATTCCGCCTTGTCGCGCGCCGCCTCTTCGGCGTCATGGAGGAGCAAATCGATGGGTGACCACCCGCCGATCTTGAGCGCACACAGATTGTTCGGCGCGTCGATCCAGCGGCCCGCTTCGGTGCGCGAGAGCTTGCACGTGAGGTCCGCCAGGATCACGACCGGGAACTCGAGCCCCTTCGCCTTGTGGACGGTCATCATGCGGACGCCGTCACTGCCTTCCTCCAGGATCGGCGCTTCGCCCGCCTGGGCGGTGTCGGCCGCCACGCGGAGCTCCTCGACGAATCCCCTGAACGAAATGCCCCCGGCGGCCTCGTACTGACGCGCGAGCTCCGCGACATGGAGCACATTGGCCAGCGCCTGTTCCCCGGCCGGTCGAAGTACGAGCGCCACGTGCGCGCGCGTCGCGCTCAGCAACTGGTGAATGGTGTCGGCCACGGGGATGTAGTTGCGACGACGATGCAGCCGCTGCAGGAGCTTCAACGCGTCAACGACCGGGCGTAGATGCGCCTCGCCGATGGCACCGGGCGGCACACGAAACGGGTGAAACCCTGATGGGAACCGATACTTCCAATCGAGCAGTTCCTCGTCGCCGATGGCGAACAGCGATCCGCGCAGCGTCGCAAAGACTGAGAGCTCGTCGTCGGGCCATTCGATGGCCGCGAGGGCGGCTCGGATGGTCTCGACCTCCTCGCGGTCGTGGAAGGTCTTACCCCCGACGAGCACATGCTTCACGCCGCGCGCTTCGAGCGCCTGTGCGTACGGCATCGTCACGTCGTCGCCAAAGCTGACAAAGCGGCGGAAGAGGATGCAGATGTGCCGTGCCGCGAGCGGGACGGGCGTATCACCCGCGCGCTCGGTGACCTTCCACGTGCTGTGGTTGACGAGCCAGTCCACGTAGGCGCCAACCGCATCGGGCAGCGACTGCTCGATCGCGATCGCCGACACGTTGCGTGACCCGTACGGTTTGGGCACGGGGAGCGCCACGACGGCGGGCTGCGTTTTCAGACTGTCGCGGAACGGTGAGAGCGGCACGTACTCCGCCTGCAGCGTGAAGGCGTCGCCGGTCATGATGGGCGCGAACGCCGCGTTCACGCAGGCCTGGATCCCCGGGACGCTTCGAAAGCTGGTGGTCAGCTTCACCAGTTTCGCGCCGCATTGTTCGAGCCGCGCGCAGACATCGCGATAGATGCCGACATCCGCGCGGCGGAAGCGGTAGATCGACTGCTTCGGATCGCCCACGATGAACAGGCGCCCGGGTGCAGGCGTCACCTCGCGCCAGTCGGTCGCCGCCGGATCGTTCGCCGCGAGGAGCAGCAGCAGCTCCGCCTGGAGCGGATCGGTGTCCTGGAACTCGTCCACGAAGATGTGCGAAAAGCGCTCCTGGAAGCCGCGGCGGACCGTGCCGTCGTTCTTCACGAGGTCGCGCGCCTTGAGCAACAGGTCCAGGAAATCGACAGCGCCGTGGCGTGTTTTCAGCGCCTCGTAACGGACGACGGCGTTCCGAAGCTCCTGTTGCAGCGCGGCGGCGAGATCCGCATCCGCGTCCATGCGGAACTGATCGAGATGGGCGCGCAGCTGGTCGAGGGCGTCGATGACCGTCGCACGGGGCGTGCCCTGCTTGTAGCCCGGGCCCCGACCGTGCCGCGCTTTCGACACGTTCCGATCACGTGAGAGGTCGACCAGCCTGGCCTCCCAGCCGTCGTGATCTTCATGACCGAACGACTGGTGCAGCGCGATCTCCTGGCTGAGATGGCGCGCCGCTTCGGTATCCAGAAACAGGCTGTCTTTCGCATACGACGGCCCGTCGCTCATCGCCGCGAAGTCGTGCAGTTCGGGCATCAGGCGGTCGATGGCCCCATCGCGGTCGAACAGGTTGCGCGTCCAGGGGGTGTCGAAGTCTCGCCACTGGGACAGCTCCCACGCGGCGCGTCGCAGGCGATCGATCGGGCCGTCTTCCCGCGCGGTTTTTCCGAACCCTGCCCAGACCGAACGGCGCAGCGCGCGGCGGACACCCTCGGGCGGGCTGGCGAGCGTCTCCTGCATCCACGCGCTGAACGCCTCCTCGAACAGGCGTTCGGCCTGCCCTTCGGTGAGCACCTTGAACAGCGGATCCACACGCGCTTCGACCGGGCGCTCGCGAAGCAGTTCCGCGCAGAAGCCGTGGATGGTGCTGACATGCGCCTCTTCCAGACGTGCCAGCGCATCATCGAGCCGCTGCCTGACGTCGGCATCCGCCGCGGACGTCCGTTCGCGTTCGAGCGCTTCACGCAGGCGCAGCTTCAGTTCGCCTGCCGCTTTCTCCGTGAAGGTCACGGCGACGATGTGGCCGACCTTCGCGCGACCGGTCGACAGCACGCGCAGGATTCTCTTCACGAGCTCGGTCGTTTTTCCGGTACCGGCAGCCGCTTCGACCACCACGGTGTCGTCGAGCGCGTCGGCAATGGTCGTGCGCGCGGCCTGGTCTGCGAGTCTCATGGCATCCTCCTCAACGCGTCGAGGTCGCCAAGTTTCTCCGCCGGCTTGACCCGCACCCGTTGCTCTTCGTGAGGCCCGCATACCGGCCTGAAATCACACCACCCGCACGCGCGACTGGCCGGAGCCGCGGGCAGAAAGCCGAGCTCGATCGCGCGATCGACGATCTCGAGCGCTTCGAGACCTGCGCGCCGATTCGCGTCGTTGATCGGGATCTCATGGTCCGTGAACCCACCCGCGGCGGTGCAGTAGAACAGGCGTCCTGAGCTCACCTGGGCCTCGAGCGCCTGCTCGACCGCAAGGCTGTACAGCACCGGCTGCAGCACGGCGCCCCCACCGAGAACGGTCTTCCAGGTCGTGCGGTTTTTACCGGTCTTGTGGTCGGTGACGCGATAGATCGTCGTGCCCTGTTTCTGTTCGACCAGGTCGATCGATCCGCGCAGCATGAAGCGGCCGTCGACGAGCACCGGTTCGCTCCGACTGCGGGGATCGCGCTGCTGGTCCTCGAGATCTAGGGGCAGCCCGAAGCTGTATTCGAAATACGTCGGCAACCACTGGCCGGCGTCGGGTAACCGGCGTACCCAGACGCGCAGGTCCTTGGCGATGTCGGCGATCTCATCGCGCCACACCCGCTCGATCGCCGGCGCGAGCTGCTCGTGATACGCCGCTGCCACCTCCCGCACGATGCGGTCGAGCGTCAGGAGGACCTCGGGGAGGTGCGTGACGACAACGGGGAGACGACCGGCCTGCTCGAGCGCGCGGAAGAACTGCGCCTGCACCTCGTGAAAGAGCGCGCCGCGGGTCAGCGGGTCGAGCTTCTGGAGCGGCTTTGGTTCTTCGGCGGGGTCGAGACGGTAAATAGCCGAGAGGAGGAACTGGTACGGGCAGGACGAGAACTTCTGGAGGGCCGACAGCGAATACGGACGCGCGCTCATGCGCTGCGACTCGAGCATCGGACCGGTCAGGCTCGTGACGCGCGTGATCCCGTCAAACGGGGTCCATTGAGATCGCGCACGTCCCCATCGCGCCGTGACGGACCGTTTGAGCGACTCGTTGAGCCGCAGCAGATAGTGCGCGTGGCCGCGGACCTTGACACTGTCTTCGTTGAGCAGTTCCTTCAGGACGGCAAGATCGTGTTCGAGGTCGTCGATCGCGGCCGCGGCGTTATCGGGCGAAGGCCACGCGAGCCCCGCGCCACCTTCCCTGGCCGCCCGGTCCTGCAGCGACTCGTGATCGGGGATCCGCCCTGTGATCGCGCGCATGACGTCGAGCGCGTAGAAAGACGGCACGCGTGACCGGGACTCCGCCATTTCGATGCGCGGGTACGACAGCCACAACCGCTCGGTCGCAGAGCCGACGGCAAGACGCAACAGCAGGCGTTCGGCCTGGCCCCGCTCCTTCTGAAGCGGGAGATCCGCTTTCAGCGGGATCCTCACCTCGTGATCCAGCATCATGGGATCTTCGTGCGGCTTCAGCGGAAACATCCGCTCGGCCAGGCCGGGTACAAACACGACCCGGAACGTTCGTCCACGCGCCTGCTGCGGACTGCCGATGAACACGCGTCCGTAGCGCAGCTTTGACGAACCCTGCTCGAGGAGGAGGAGCCGCTCTGACATGACCGCGCGCGCTTCGTCGAGCGTGACAGGTCCGATCCCGCTCATCGGGCGCAGTTCGGCGAGGACGGCGACGACGCGCTCGGGCTGTCGCAGGATCCGCGGCGCGAGCGTTTCGAAGAGGTCCAGCCATTCACCCCACGTCGACTGACGCGGCCACGCGGCGATCTCGTCGATCACAGGCAACACGAACGAGCGCAAGTGGCTGAGGTTCGTCCGGTCCCGCTCGAGGCGCTCTGCGCGGGGGCTGCCAGGATCCTCTTTGGTTTCGCGCTGAATCTTCAGCCGGTACTCACGCTCCAACCCGTTGAGGCGCCGATGCCAGCGCGTCGGGTCTCCGCCGATAACGGCTGATTCGACGATCAGGGTCTCCCACTTCCACGGCGCGCGGAGCGACCCGTCGACCACCGCCGCATCGAGATCCGGCGCCGGGCTCTCGGGGCCCGGCTCCCCGGGCTCGGCACTCCGGACTCGCTCGTCATCCTCCCGGAACGAGAACACCTCGTCATCGGGCACGACGAACGGGAGCGCGTCCCGTACGGCGGTCGACTGTGGGACCTGCGCGAGCGACAGGTACTCGGCGAAGCGTCGCGCCGACAGTTTTTCGCAGGCACAGGCGAGGATCGCGAGAAATGCGCGGCCGGCGGGATGCGGGCGTCGCGTGCCGCGGTCGAACCACGCAGGAATCCCCTCGGGTCCATGGGGCCCTGGCTCCTGAGGTTCGTGGGGCGATGGAACACGGCGGAACGCCTGCTCCAGCAGACCCGCGTACCGCTCCGGTGAGCGGACGAAGACCGCGATCTCGTCGAACGGCACACCTGCCCGCGCTTCGTCGAGGATCCGGCGTGCAATCTCAACGCATTCGCGCCCCTCGCCAGGGGCCGAGAAGAATCGCACGTCGCCGCGCGGCTCGCGAGGCGCGAGGGTCGAGCTCGCAAACATGTAGCGACGCAATGCGACCAGATCCGTCTCGCCCGTCTGGGTGACGACCTCCGGCGTGAGGCCTTCGGCCTCGAGGCGATCGAGCGCCCTGATATCGCCAAAAGGGACGGTGACGAGCACGTCCGACGATGCCGCCATGAGCGCACGGACGAAATCGAACTCCACGCGCGGGTCGAGCGGGACATCGAGCAGCACGAGCGGCGCCGCGAGGTTGATGCCAGCCTGCCCTGCCGCGACCTGGACCGCTGCCGTGTCGAACAGGACCGCGCGATCCGAGGTCGAGGCGCTCGCGAACTGCTCCTCGAACTTTTCGAGCAGGACGGACAGGTCCGCCCCGCCGAGCGGCATGGACGCCAGCGCGGACGGCTCGACGCCGGCCAGCCGCAGCTCCTGCAGCGTGCGCGCGAGCGCACGCGCGAAGCCGGGCATCATGGCGACCGGGTCGAAATAGGTCAGAGCATGTTCCTGCTGCGCGTCGAACGTCGCGCGGGCAGCCACCGCTTCTGCTCCGAGGCCCGTCGCCACCGCCCGCCCCTCGCCCGCCAGGCTGGGGGCTGCCAGTCGCGCGGCGAGCTGGGTGAGGCTGAACCTGTGGAGGCCGATCGTCGCACCTGACTCGACGGCGATCGACCGCGCCAGGTCGTCCGCGGCGCCGCGCGACGCCGAGACGATGAGCACGTCGCCACGCGCGGCACGATCGCGCACGAACGCACGGGCCTCTGCCAGCCGCATGTGTGTAGCGGACGATTCGAGTACTCGAATGTGGGGGGATCCGGTCGGGCGTGCCTTCATGCGAGCCATCTGAACTCCTCCCGGACACCATGCCGGGTCACCGTGATCGGCCGCGCAACGCAGCCGTTTTGTCTTTCGCTAATACGACCGTCAGGTCGAGCGCGAAGATACCATAACTGTTACGCCCCAATGGGGACAGCCACCTTTTCCGCGGGGCTCACTCGGAAAAGGTGGCTGTCCCCATTCTCGCGAAGAGTGCGGCGAATCCCGGGAGAAAGGCGAAGGTCCAGGCGGCAAGGTTGACGAGGTAGTTGGTGTCCGCCGCCGGCTTCGTCCAGATCCCCGAGATCGCATAGAACGCGAGCCCCGACAGCGCCGCGGCGGCGAGTCCACGCAGCGCAGCGTCGCGGGCACGTCCCTGGCGCGACAGGCGCTGCTGAAGCACCGCGAACAGGATCCAGAAGAGCATCCATGCAGGCAGCATGGCCGAGTAACGCAACCACGGCGCCAGCGCGTAGAACGTCAGCGCCGCGACGACGCCAATGAGCGGCCCGGCGAGCGCGCCCGCTGCGACGCGCTGCGTGCGCCAGCCGATGACGAGCCCAAGACACAGGCACATCACCGCGCCGTGCGCGATGCCGTAGGCCACCCGGTGCGGCAGGCGCATCGCCGACCAGACAAAATCCCCGAAGGTCATCACGGCCCCCAGGAGCACTGCGGCCATCAAAGCGTCGCGCAGGATGAGCATGGCCCATCATAGGCCAGCGGGAGACGATGTAGAGTTCGTCCATGATCCTCGACACGCTGGAACATGCACCACGCTACGCGCACCTGCATCCGCTCTTCGCGCGCGCCTTCGAGTTCCTCCGCACGGCGGCGCTCGAATCGATGCTCCAGGGACGACACGAGATCGACGGCGACCGGCTCTTCGTGTCGATCGACCACGTGAACGGCCGGGGACGTGACGGCGCCCGTGTCGAGGCGCATCGGCGCTACATCGACATCCAGGTCGCATTCGACGGTACGGACGACATCGGTTGGCTGCCGCTCGCCGCGTGTCGCTCGGTCGATGAACCGTTCGATGAGACGCGAGACGTCGCGTTCTGGAAGGACCGCCCGGACACCTGGGTCGCGCTGCCGCCAGGTCGCTTCGCGGTGTTCTTCCCCGACGACGCGCACGCGCCACTCGGGGGCCATGGGCCCGTCCGAAAGGCGATCTTTAAGATTCGGGCGATCGGTCGTTAATTCGATTTAATGATGATCTTCCCGAACGGCTTCAGCTGTTCCTCGATCACCTTCCGGTCGCCGACAACCACGATCGTCGCGGTGTCGTCCTGGAGATATTTTCTGGCGACGTCCATCACTTTCTGCGGCGTCACCGCAAACACGCGCTGGACGTAGGTATTGGGGTGTGTCGGCGGGAGCCCGTGCAGATCGATGAATTCGAGCTGCGCGGTGATCCCGCCCCGGCTGGAGTTCTGCAGGATGTAGGTGCCGGCGAGATAGTTCCTGATCCCGGCCAGTTCCTGCTCCGACGGCGGCTGCGACTGCAGCCGGTCGATCTCCGCGAAGATCTCCTTGAGCGACAGCCCCGTCTGTGCCGTGGTGACATCGGCGTTCTCCGCCCAGTACGCGTCGCGATAACGGGCGGAGATTTCGCTATACGGCGAGTAGGTGTAGCCCTTGTCCTCGCGGATGTTCTTCGTGATGCGGGACGCGAAGGCGCCGCCGAGCAGCGCATCCATCACCGTCAGCGCCACGTAATCCTCGCTCGATGGATCGATCGTCGGCATCCCCAGGATGATCGTCGACTGCGGCGCGCCCGGACGGTCGATCAGGTGCACGGCGCGGCTGCTCGACGGCTTGGGCGGGAGCGGCTCCGCAGGCGCGCCTTTCGACCACGCCCCGAAGGCCTTCCGGATGGATGCTTCCATCGCGACCGCGTCGAAACTTCCCACGACGTAGAGCCGTGCCCGGCCTGCGCCATACGTGGCGGTATAGAAATCCCTGGCCTGGGCGAGCGTGTACCCCTGGAGCATCTCCTGCGTCGGAAACACGCGCGCGTAGGGGTGGTCACCGTACATCACGGAGCGGAACGTTTCGAGCGCGACCTGCTGGGGCTGGCTGAGCGACACCGCCAGGGTACGGGTGAGGTTTGTCTTGAGGCGCGCAAGCTCCGACTCGGGAAACGCCGGGTGACTCACGACATCCGCGACGAGATCCACCATCGCGGGGCCGAACTCGCTCAATACATCCCCGCCGATCGTCGTCGAGTCGCCGCCGACGCCGATGCCGAGCGAGCCCCCCATGCGCGCGGCCTCCCGGGAGATCGTCGTGGCGTTGCGTGCGGCCGTTCCCTCGCGGATCAGCTGACCCGTGAGGTCCGCGAGCCACACCTCGTTCCGCTTTTCGAAGGCGTTCCCCGTGCGGATGTCGAGCGTGACGCGCACCTTGGGCATGCTGCCCCACTGCACCAGCGCGACCTGCAGGCCGTTCTCGAGCGCGAACCGCCTCGGTTCGGGCACGCGGAAGTCCTTCGGCACGCCAGCCTTCGGCGCCTCGGACGGAAACTGCGCGGGCTGCACGCCGGCGAGCGCTGTCGCAAGGATGAGAGCCATCACAACTTTCATTTCACTTCCTTGACCTGAGGCGTGATCGTCAGGATCGTGCGGTTCGTCGGACGCAGGTATTCGCGCGCCGTCTTCTGAATCAGCTCGGGTGTCACCTTGCGAAACTCTCCTTCGAGTCGATTGATCTTCGCCGGGTCGTCGTCGAAGAGGGCGTAGGAGGCCAGGAGATTCGCGCGCCCGAACCGGACGAACGCTTCCTGCTCGGCAAAGAGCGCCGAACGGCGCTTGACGAGCGCCAGCGCGAGCTCCTCCTTCGTCACCCGCGTCGTCTGCAGGCGCGTGACCTC
This sequence comes from Vicinamibacterales bacterium, assembly GCA_035575695.1. Lineage (GTDB taxonomy): Bacteria > Acidobacteriota > Vicinamibacteria > Vicinamibacterales > 2-12-FULL-66-21 > JACDCA01. The sequence goes on along the minus strand of DATLXP010000062.1, from coordinate 14,769 downwards.
GTGGTCTATCGCCCTGATGATCTCGTCGGCGGACTTGCTCGAGTCGTGGATCAGGGAAATGGTCCAAAGCGTCGGCCCCTTGATGTCGAACATGCTGCCAAGCCCGGGGTTGGCGCCGCCGTCAACCGATCCCGTGAGCCCACGCTTCTGGACGAGTGACTCGTGCAGCCGGCTGTCCTGTCCCTGGAGGAGCAGCTGGTCGATCAATCCCATCGCGTAGAACTCGGGGGTGTCGCGAGCCGGATGGTGGTATCCCAGCGCCAGGGCCGGCCGGTTCACCAGCGGGTCCTGCCGGTTCGAGCGCCGCTCCTTCTCCTGCCGGGGCTCGGTGATGTCGGGTGAAGGCGGAAGCTTCGACGAGGGGATCGCAGCGAAATACTGCGTCACCCACGCGAGCGTTCTGGCCGTGTCGATGTCTCCCGTCACGACGAGGACGGCGTTATTGGGCGCGTAGTACGTCTTGAAGAACTGCTGGACGTCGGCCAGCGTGGCCGCGTCGAGGTCCGCGAGATCGCCGTAGAAATTGTGGGCGTTGTACCAGTTCGTATTGGCGAGCTGAGGCAGGTCGAGCCACGGGAACCCGCCGTACGGCTGGTTCAGGACGTTCACCTTCACCTCGTTCTTCACCACCCCCTGCTGGTTCGTCAGGTTCTCCTGCGTGATGTTGAGCCCGCGCATCCGATCGGCCTCACCCCAGAGGATCGTTTCGACGGTATGGCTCGGGATGATCTGGAAGTAGTTGGTGAAATCGAAGCGCGTCGAGCCGTTCAGGATGCCGCCGTTCGATTCGACCAGTCCGATGAACTGGTTCTTGCCGAGGTGCTGCGACCCCTGGAACATCATGTGCTCGAACAGGTGGGCAAACCCCGTGCGGTCCTTCGGTTCGATCCGGAAACCAATGTTGTAGTAGACCGCGACCACGGCTGTCGGCGACGAGGCGTCGCGCGAGAGCACGACCTTCAAGCCGTTATCGAGCTTGTGGTACACGATCGGGACGGCGACCGTCTGCGCGGTCTGAGCAGCCGGCGTCGTCGACATTGCGGTGGCGGCGATCGCCAGAGCGGCAAGAATGCGGGGAGCCTGCATGCGTCGAATCTACCACGCACGAGTGGTGTGATGAATGCCGGGATCAGCGGCGTCGTCCGCGCCCGTCGCGAATGAGGGCATGGGCTGCCGTATCATGGCGCCATGCGCGCAGTCTTTGCCGCGGTGTTCGTACTCCTCATCGCCGCCAGCGCGTCAGCCAAGACCTACATCGCCGAGCGGTTCGACGCGCGGGTCGACGTCCTCGCCGGTGGGTCCCTCAGAATCGTCGAGACGATCGTGTTCCGGTTCGAGGGAGGAACGTTCACGCGAGTGTCTCGCACCATCCCGACGCGCCGGACGGACGGCGTGGAGTTTGTCTCCGCATCCATGGACGGGGTGACGCTCCCTCCCGGCGCCGGGGCCGGGCAGGTCAGGCTCAGACGCGAGAATGGCCTTCGTGTGGAGTGGCGCTTCGCCCCAACAGGGTCCTCCACGCACACGTTCGTGCTCACCTACATCGCGAAAGGGGTGGCGCGACGGACGGCCGACGGAGACGTCGTCGGCTGGCGCGTCATGCCCTCCGAACATCCCTATCGCATCGAGGAGAGCACGATCGAGATGCGCCTGCCGTCGCAACCGCTCGCCCCGCCCATCATCGAGACCCGACGCGTCGGGCGGTACGACGTCAAGGCCGACGGCACGCGCATCGTCGTCGAGGCCGCGGCCATCGGGAAGAATGGCTGGCTGGAAGTCTGGTGTCGTGTACAGGCAGGCCAGATCATCACAGAGACGCCCGCGTGGCAGCGCCGCCAGGAGGAGCACCGGCGCTACCGGAATCCGTCGTTGATCGCCGCCGGGATCATCCTGTTCGCCGGCGTCGTGCTGCTCTTCGCCTTGCGACAGAGCTACGACGCACCTCCACGCGACATGCAGGTGTCGCGCGTGTTCCACTCGCCACCCGACGCGCTGGCACCGGCGCTGGCCGGTGCGCTGGGCACGAACGGCACGCCGCAACGCGAGCACGCCATGGCGACGGTATTTTCACTCGCGGCGCGCGGCGTGGTCACGGTTCGAGAAGAAGAAAGGCGCGGGCGCTTCACGCGTCGCCACTTCACGATCGGGCGCGGAGGGGCACGTCCTGTTGCGGCACACGAAGAGGCGATCCTCGACGCGATCTTCGGCGCTGAGAGCACGGCGGACGGACGCGTGGACCTGAACAAGGCGCATAGAGCCATCGGACGGCATTTCCCGACGTTCAAGGACGCCGTGCTCAGCGAACTCGGCCAGTCAGGACTGCTGGATGCCGAGCGCCGCCGGGTCCGGCATCGGTTCTTCGTCCTCGGCAGCCTGCTGGTCGCGCTCTCGTTCGTCGTGCTTGCGCCGATAGTCGTGGTGATCGGCACCTACGGACCGTGGACTGCGGTGATTCCGGCGACCATCGCACTGATGGCCCTCATCATTTTCATCGTCGCGTCCGCGCACACGCCGCTCTCGAATGAGGGGGTGAGACGCGCGGAGCACTGGCGGGCGTATCAGAGGCAGCTGAGAGACATGGCCAAGGATGGGATGAGTCGCGAGAACGGGGCCATGGGTACGCGGTCCCCTGCCGATCTCCTGCCCTTCGCCGTGGCGCTGGGCCTCGCGACCGCCTGGGCAGGGTTGTTCAAGAAACGCGGCATGCCGCTGCCCGCGTGGTTCCAGGCGGCATCGACGAGTGACGCGCATCCCGCGTTCATTGCGTTCGTGGGTTCTGGCAGCGCCAGTGGGCATGCCGGCGGGGGTGGCGCGGCGGGCGGCGGCGCGGCCGGCGGCGGTTCCTCCAGCGCATCGTAGGCCGACGTGCCGTAGGCCCGACCTTCAGGTCGGGCGCCCACCCCCCTGGCCGTAGGCCCGACCTTCAGGTCGGGCGCCCGCCCCCCGGTTTCTACGAGGCCCGGAGCGCCGTGTCCGGATCCACCCGCATCGCCCGGCGCGCGGGGGTGAGGCAGGAGATGGTGATCGATTTTTGATCGCTGGTCCGTTCAGGAAGGTCCCGGGAACTAGCGCGAGTCGGGACCCGCGGTCTTCATCCCGGTCAAACGACGGAGCTTGTTGACGTCACCGATGATCTCGATGAGCCCGCAGTCGCGGCACATCAGCCCCTTGGTCATGACCTCGCCGGTTTCGAGGGTCATGAATTTCGACTCCTCGGGGCGGAACGTGAGGCGGAGCGCCGAGTAGAGCGCACCGGCGGCATTCATCTCGCCACCGCAGTGGCTGCACATGCGTGTCGGACGGGCGTTCATGGAAGCTCCTGAATTGGGGGCGGCTCAGGCTAACACACCCGCTACAGGAGTCGGTTCTCAGTGCTGTGCGCAGGGGCTAGGCGCCGACGCGGACGCTCTCGACGAGGTGCTCCAGCATGCGTCGCCGATGGGCAACTTCCTGCTCCGACAGCTTTCGGATGGGCTCCGAGCGCTCGAAGGGCAGGTCGCGCTGCGTCCACGCGGCTCGTCGCGCCCGTGTGCGCTCCAAACCGGCCTTGAAACACTCGAAGCACAGCGCCTTGCCGTTCCCGTGGGTGCAGCTCGCCATGGTTAACGCGCCTCCTCCATGAGCTCCAGCAAATGTCGGGCCCTAATTTGTGCCTGCCGCCGCCGGTGGTCCAACATCTTGTATTTATCGGGGCCCCGCACCCCTACGGAAGAGGTGGCCAGTCTCAAACTGGCCCTCCGAAGCCCCCCGCTCGTCGTCGTCACACCACCGAAATCCAGCTTCAGAGCCGCCGAACCGTCTAGTCGCGCCATGGGTACTCCTTTGTGGAACCCAGTGTAGGCAAGGTGGGTGACAAGGTAGGTCACACGCCGGACAGTCCTGTTTTGCTATATTTCCGGCCATGCTCAGCCTCAGAAAACACAAGATTTCCCGCCTCGAGGAGTTCAGCGACGCGGTGTTCGGGTTCGCTCTGACCCTCCTCGTCCTCTCAGGGACCGTTCCGCGCAGCTACGAGCAGCTGATGGACCTGCTGAAAGGGCTGCCGGCGTTCGCCTGCTCCTTCGCCCTGCTGGTCTGGATCTGGCACGAGCATGCCGCGCTGTTCGAGCGCTACCCTCTCACCGACGGCCGAACGACGCTGTTGAACAGCGTGCTGCTCTTTGTGGTGCTCGTGTATGTCTACCCGTTGAAGTTCATGTTCGAATCCTTCATGGGGCGGTTCGGACTGGGGCCGCAGACCGCGGCGGTCGCTCCGATGCGCCCCCACGAACTGGCAAACGCCTCGATCCTGTATGGCCTCGGCTTTTTCGTGCTCACCGGCTTGTTCGCGCTGATGTACCTGAACGCCTGGCGGCAGCGCGTGCCGCTGGAGCTCTCCGCGCTCGAGGCCTTCGACGCGCGGTCTCACGCGCGTTATCACCTTGTGTCCGCGAGCGTCGGGCTCTTCGCCATGCTGGTCGCGGTCCTCATACCCCTCCCCCTCGCCTTTTTGTCACCGTCGTCATTCGCGCTGCTGGGGCCGCTGCATGCGATCAACGGGTGGCGCACGGGGCGGAAGCGTGCGGAATTCCTCTCGGGACTGACCCCAGAAACGCAGGTCCTGTAGGTGCCCCGCAACGCGGAAGTGATCCGTCAGTGGACGATCCTCAAGGAGCTCGAGGCGTCCAGGCGCGGGACGATCGACGGTCTTGCCGCCCACACGGGCGTGACCACCCGCACCATCCGGCGTGACCTCGAGGCGCTGCAGGAAGCCGGGTTCCCGCTCTTTGACGAGACGCACGACGGCAAGAAGTACTGGACGCTCGAACAGAAGGCCTTCAAACGCCTGGATGACACGGCGTTCACACTCGCGGAGTTGAGCGCTCTGTATTTTTCACGCACGCTCGCCGAATGCCTGTCGGGGACCCCGTTCGAACGTGACGTCCGGAGCGCTTTTGAGAAGTTGTCGGCGGCGTTGACGCCGGGCATGCGGCAGTTCCTCGACCGCATGCCGCTGGTGATGCAGGCCAAGGCTGAACCCGGAGCGCACGCCGCCGCGCCGCGCACGAAAGAAGTCGCACAGCTGATCGAGGCCACCGTCGAGCACCGCCGCGTCACGATGCGGTATCACTCGTTCTCGAGCAACCGCGAGAAGACGTACGCGCTCGACCCCTACCGCCTGATCTTCGGGCAGGGTGGTCTGTACGTCATCGGGTACGTGCCTGAATATGAGGAGTTGCGCACCTTTGCGGTCGATCGCATCGCGCAGCTGTCGCTGACCGAGGAACGGTTTGAACCCCTGGAACTGCCTGAGGACGCCTTTGCGCACTCCCTGGGCGTCAACCAGGGCACACCGGAACAGATCGAGATCAGCTTTGCGCCGAAGATCGCACGCTATGTGCGGGAGCGCGTCTGGCATCCGTCGCAGCAGGCGGCAGATGGGGAAGAGGGGGCGTTGCGCCTCACGCTGAACGTCGTGAACGACTGGGCGCTCAAGAGCTGGGTGCTGGGGTTTGGAGGGCTCGCGACGGTGGTGTCCCCGGTCGCCCTCGCCGACGAGATCGTGGCGGACCTGGAAGCGGCCCGCGCGAACTACGAATAGGGGACAGCCTCAGGCGGCGAGAAAGAGCGTCAGCGCGAACTGCGCCTCGTCATCGATCCACTGTCGGCGGGTGGCGAATCGCGCGGTGGCGCCCATCTGCTGGATCTGGCCCGCATCGTACTTGTAGGAGCTCTCGGTCCAGATGTGCTCACCGGCGTTGAAGTCGACGATGAGTTCGGAGGCGTCGATCGTCACGCGCTGGCGACACTCGCTCACGAGATGCATTTCGATGCGCTGCTCCGAGCCGTTCCACAGCGCGCGATGGCGGAACGCCGTGAGATCGAAATTTCCGCCAAGCTCCCGGTTCACGCGCACGAGGAGGTTCCTGTTGAATGCCGCTGTGACGCCGAGCGGATCGTCGTACGCGAGCATCAGATCGCGTTCGGGCTTGACGAGGTCGGCCCCGACCAGCAGCAGGTCGCCGGGTTGCAGGGCCTGCCGGATGCGCTGAAGGAACTCGAGCGCCGCGGGTGTGTCGAAGTTCCCGATGTTCGAGCCGAGCAGGAGCACCAGCATCGGCCCGGCGACCCGGGCCGCAGCGGCACGGCGCAGGCCTTCCTCATAGGTGGACTGATGCCCGACGACCGGGAAGTGCTGGAGCTGCGTCAGACGCTGCTCCGTCTGCTCGAGCGCTTGCGACGAAATGTCGATGAGATGCACCCGGGCCACCCCGCCCTGGGCCTGCAGCGCTTCGGCCAGCGTCACGAGCTTCTCACCGCTCCCGCAACCGAGCTCGACGATCGTCCCGTTGTTCATTTCCGCAACCACGGCACCGGCGTGCTGCTGAAGCAGCTGGTGCTCAGCCCTCGTGATCCGATACCACGGCAGTCTGCAGATCGCCTCGAACAGGGTCGAGCCGAGCGCATCGTAGAGATACTTCGACTGCAACTGTTTCGGCGTCAGGGCGAGATCGCGCCGGACGTCAGAGGCGAACTGCGCCGTCAGGGACATCGTGCTCTCATGCATCGCCGGCCGTCCTGAACTTGGAAAAGACGTAGGGATAGTTCGGGCGGAACCAGTTACGGAAGCTCGGGCGAATGAGCTCCTTCGCCGTGGCGGGTGACGCCCCTTTCATGACGAAGTGCTGCCCGTCGAAGAATTCGGCGGAGTACTCGGGATACGAGACCATCGGCTCGAAACCGGGGAACGGCGCGAAGACGGTCGACGTCCACTCCCAGCCGTTGCCGGCCAGGTCGTGCACGCCCCATGCGCTCACACCGGCAGGCCGCGACCCCGCGGGGACCGGCTCCCAGCTGGCGAAGTCGGCATGCCCGCCGCGCGGGTTCACCCCCTGGGCGGCCCGGTGGTACTCCGGTTCCGTCATGAGCCGACGGCCCGTCCATGCCGCAAAGGCCACGGCGTCTTCGTGACTGACGTACACGGGCCACGCGAGAGGGAGCGGGATCGCTTCGAACATCCCGCGCCACAACCACGAGTCCTGGGATCGCTCCCAGAACGCAGGGGGCGCGACGTGACCCGCTTCGACAAACGGCAGGTAATCGGCGTTGGTGACGCTGTGCACGTCCACGTCGAAGGCCGCGACCGCCACCGTGTGCGCGTCGAACTCGTTGTCCCAGCCAAAGGGAATCTCGCCACGGTTCACGCCGAGCGTCGCGGATCCGGCCGGGATCTTCACCGTCGAGCGCGCGGGCGCGTCAGCCTTCGTCTCATACGGCAGGTACACCGGACGGACTTTCTGTTCGTAGGGGAGGCGCCGCCACATGTACAGCAGTGTCTCCTGATGCATCGCTTCGTGCTCGAGGGCCGTGAAGAGCGCCTCACCGTGGCGCATCGCCGGACGCGACTCGTCAAGGACCGCGTGCTGCATCGCCTCGGTCACGACCGCGTCGGCCGCGTCTCCAAAGGCCAGGACCTCGTCTCGCCGCGGCCATGCGGTCGACGCCCCGCTCCGGGGGTCGGCCGAATCGACGCTCTCGGGATCGATGCCCCGCGCGAAGAGCTCCTCGAGCCTCGGGTCGACCCCGGGGCGGCCGAGTCCGCGGTTGATGAACGAGATGAGGCTGAACGCGGGCAGGTGTCCTTCGTAAAAAACGATGGGGTTCCTGAGCGCGATCGGACGGGTGTAATAGGCGGCCGGATCGATGAGGTCGAACAACGCCCTCGAGCGGCTGCGGTTGCGCGCATACCACTCGACGGCGGCGACGCGATCCACGAGCAGAGATCCGGGAGCTGGCACAGGTATCACTATCCTTTTGAAGAACCCACGACGGGACGCACAAATTCCCTGGCTACCCCTGCAAGAACGGGGACAATGACGCTCAGGCAGCCGTTGGGGCCGAATTGTGACACCCTGACCTGGATCCTGGGCGCGGCGCCCTGGGCGCGGCGCCGGCGTGTTACGCTAGGACATCAGATCCGGCGCGAAAGTGGCGGAACTGGCAGACGCGCCGGACTTAGGATCCGGTAGCCGTAAGGCTATGGGGGTTCGACTCCCCCCTTTCGCACTCCTTCGCGGCCTGCCAGGCGAAGGACCGTTCGAGATACCCTTCTTAGTTCACACCGATCCTAATAAATGAAGACCGAGTTCATCGACGTTTCCGATACACAGAAGCATCTCGTCGTCGAAATCCCGAGCGATGTCGTCGATGCTGAGATCGACAAGATCGCGCGCGACTACGGCAAGGCGGCGCGGATCCCCGGCTTCCGTCCCGGCAAGGTGCCCGCGAAGGTCGTCCGCCAGCGGTTCCGCGACCAGATCCTGCACGATGTCGCGCACGGCTTGATCCCGCGCGCCGTCGACGACGCGCTGCGCGAGCGTGGCGTCGAGCCGGTCGACACGCCTGATATCAAGGACGTGATCGTCGAAGAAGGACAGCCGCTGAAGTTCACCGCGAGCTTCGAAACCGTCCCGCCGATCGACCCCGGCGACTACTCCACTCTCACCATTCCCCGGACGCAGGCGGTCATCGACGACGAGGCCGTGGACGAGGCGATGACACAATTGCGGGAGCGTGCCGCGCGGTACGAGCCGATCGAAGGACGCGGCGCCGAACACGGCGACTCCGTGCAGCTCGATCTCGAGCGGACGGCGTCGACTGACAGCGGCGAGGCGCAGACCGATCGGCACGAAGGGGTCAGCGTCGACATCGGGGGCGCCGCGAATCCCCCCGGCTTCGACGACGCGCTCGCGGGGATGAATCCCGGGGATCGCAAGTCGTTCGATGTGGACTATCCCGACGACTACGCGATCAAGGAACTGGCCGGCACGTCGGTCAAGTACGACGCCGCGGTCAAGGCGATCCGCAAACGCGTGGTGCCGGAGCTGGATGACGAGTTCGCCAAGGACCTGGGTGAATTCCAGAACCTCGAGGCCTTGCGCGCGCGCGTCCGCGCTGATCTGGAGCACGAGAAGCTGCACGAAAACGAGCGCGAGACACGCGGGGAACTGCTCAAGCAGCTGGCCGCGCGCGTGACCGTGGACGTGCCGCCCACGCTCCTGGAGCGTGAGATCGACCGCCGGGTCGAGGAGTTCGTCCGCCGCCTGATCGAACAGCAGGTGGACCCGATGAAGACCAACATCAACTGGGAAGATTTCCGCGAGAAGCAGCGCGACGCCGCCGCCGAGGCGGTCAAGAGCGCGCTGGTGCTCGACGAGGTCGCGCGGCGCGAGCACGTGGCCGTCAGCGACGCCGACGTCAACGAGGAAGTCGTGCGCTACGCGGAACGCGCGGGGCGCACCCCGGCGGCCGTGCGAGCCCGGCTCGAGAAGGAAGGCGGGCTTGGCCGGGTCTACGCGGGACTCCGGCGGGAACGCACCGTGGACTTCCTGCTCTCACGAGCCACCCGGGTCTGACCGATAAGAGGATTCAACGCCGATGAACGAACGTGCCCAGCTGATTCCGATGGTGGTCGAGCAGACCAACCGCGGCGAACGCGCCTACGACATTTTTTCCCGGCTCCTGAAGGACAGCATCATTTTCGTCGGCACGCCGATCGACGACAACGTGGCCAACCTGGTCATCGCGCAGCTGCTCTTCCTGGAAGCGGAGGACCCGGACCGCGACATCCTGCTCTATATCAACAGCCCGGGGGGCGTGGTGACCGCAGGCATGGCGATCTATGACACCATGCAGTTCATCAAGCCGGACGTGCAGACCTACTGCCTCGGGCAGGCGGCCTCGGTCGCGGCGGTGCTCCTGGCCGCCGGCGCCAAGGGGAAGCGCTTCTCGCTGCCGAACTCGCGCATCCTGATCCATCAGCCGTGGGTGCAGGGGCTCGGCGGGCAGACGACCGACATCGACATCCACGCCCGCGAGTTGCTCCGCACGCGCGAGCGCCTCAACCAGATCCTGGCGGACCACTCGGGACAGCCGCTCAAGCGCATCCAGGACGATACCGAGCGGGACTACATCATGGGGCCGGAGCAGGCGAAGGAATACGGTATTATTGATGATGTCATCCGCAAACGGGCATAAAGTCGCTTCCAGCTCTCAGCCTCCAGCGTCCAGCTGGGTGCTCTTGCCGTCAGAGCTGGCAGCCGGCAGCTGGTAGCTGGCCGCACAAGGTCTTTTTTTCCATGGTCAAAAAATCCGGCGACGGCGAGATCCTCCGCTGCTCGTTCTGTAACAAGGACCAGAACGACGTCCGCAAGCTGATCGCGGGTCCGACCGTGTTCATCTGCGACGAGTGCGTCGAGGTCTGCAACGACATCATCGCCGACGACAACAAGTTCGAGGCGCGCGGCGGCGCCCGGGCGGGCTCGGCGCTCCCCGTCCCGCAGGAGATCAAAAAGTTTCTCGACGAATACGTCATCGGCCAGGAACAGACGAAGAAAAAGCTCGCCGTCTCGGTCTACAACCACTACAAGCGGATCGAGATCCAGAAACAGACGCGCGGGCGCAACGAGATCGAGCTCACCAAGTCGAACATCCTGCTGATCGGTCCGACCGGCACCGGCAAGACCCTGCTGGCGCAGACGCTCGCCAAGCTCCTCTCCGTCCCCTTCACCATCGTCGATGCGACGACGCTGACGGAGGCCGGGTATGTCGGCGAGGACGTCGAGAACATCATCCTCAAGCTCCTGCAGTCGGCCGGCGGCGACATCGAAAAGGCGCAGCAGGGGATCATCTACATCGACGAAGTCGACAAGATCTGCCGCAAGGACGAAAACCCCTCGATCACGCGCGACGTGTCGGGTGAGGGCGTGCAGCAGGCGCTGCTGAAGATCCTCGAGGGCACGGTCGCCAATGTGCCGCCGCAGGGGGGCCGCAAACACCCGCACCAGGAGTTCTTCCAGGTCGACACGACCAACATCCTGTTCATCTGCGGCGGGGCGTTCGTGGGTCTCGACAAGCAGATCGATCGGCGCACGGGCAAGAAGACGGTGGGCTTCAAGGCGGACGTCAAGTCCCTGTCCAACCGCGACATCGGCACGACCCTCGAGATGGTCGAGCCCGAGGATCTCATCAGGTATGGCCTGATCCCGGAGTTCGTCGGTCGCCTGCCGGTGATCGGCACGCTCCACGAACTCGACCGGCCCGCGCTCGTTCAGATCCTGACGCAACCCCGCAACGCCATTACGCGTCAGTACATGAAGCTGTTCGAGTACGAGAACGTGAAGCTGCGCTTCACCGACGACGCGCTCGAGGCGATCGCCGAACAGGCGCTCGCGCGAAAGATCGGCGCGCGCGGCCTGCGGATGATCATCGAGGACCTCATGCTCGACCTCATGTACACCCTGCCGGGCCAGAAGAAGATCCGCGAGTGTGTGATCACCCGCGAGGTCGTCATGAGCAAAGAGAAGCCGATCACCACACTGATTGAGAAAGCTGGATAGATCGATTTATCGACCTATCGATTTATCGATTTATCGGCAGATCGACGAGCCGAAAGATCGATAGGCCGATTAGGCGATGAGTCGATAGGTCGATAAGTCGATCCAAAAATCATGGAACTCTACGAAACCCTTCCCATCGTCCCTCTCCGAGATGTCGTCGTGTTTCCGCACATGATGCTGCCGTTCGTGATCGGGCGGCCGTCATCGGTGCGGGCGCTCGAACACGCCCTGTTGAAGGACAAGCGCATCTTCCTGGCGGCGCAACATGATGCGCAGGTGGACGATCCGCAGCCGGCCGACATCTTCACCATGGGCTGCGTGGCCAACGTCGTCCAGAGCCTGAAGCTGCCCGACGGCAACATCAAGCTCCTCGTCGAGGGGATCGACCGCGCACGCGCGATCGAGTGGAAGGAAGACAAGGGATTCTTCCGGGTCGTCGTGAAGGTCGTTCCGAAGCCGCGCGAAGCGGGCGTTGACGCCGAGGCGACCATGACGCGCGTCGTCTCGCTCTTCGAGCAGTACGTGAAGCTGTCGAACAACCTGCATTACGACGCGATGATTGCCGCCGTCCGCGTGGACGATCCGAACAAGCTCGCTGACACGATCGCCGGTCACCTGCTCGTCGGCGTCGACGAGAAGCAGAACCTGCTCGAGATCGTGTCCCCCGTCGAGCGGCTGAACCGGATCGCCAGCCTGCTCGAAACCGAGGTCGACAAGCTCCAGGTGGACCGCCGCATCCAGTCTCGCGTGAAGAAGCAGATGGAGAAGGCGCAGAAGGAGTACTACCTCAACGAGAAGATGAAGGCGATCCAGAAGGAACTGGGCCGCAAGGACGAAAAAGGCAACGAGATCGACGAGCTGAAGAAGAAGATCGAACAGGCGAAGATGCCCGAGGAGGTCAAGGAAAAGGCCGTCCAGGAGTTGAAGCGCCTCGAATCGATGCCGCCGATGTCGGCTGAAGCGACCGTCTCCCGGAACTACCTTGACTGGCTGATCGCCGTTCCATGGTTCAAGAAGACCAAGGAAAGCCGTGACCTCAAGAAGGCGGAACAGATCCTCAACGAGGACCACTACGGCCTCGAGAAGATCAAGGACCGTATCCTCGAGTTCCTGGCCGTTCGCGCCCTCGTCAAGAAGCCCAAGGCGACGATTCTCACGTTCGCGGGCCCTCCGGGCGTCGGCAAGACGTCGCTCGCGAAGTCGATCGCCCGCGCGATGAACCGGAAGTTCGTGCGCCTGTCGCTCGGCGGCGTGCGGGACGAGGCCGAGATCCGCGGTCACCGGCGCACCTACATCGGGGCGTTTCCCGGCCAGATCATCCAGATGATGAAGAAGGCCGGCACGCAGAACCCGATCTTCCTCCTCGACGAAGTCGACAAGATGTCGATGGACTTCCGCGGCGATCCCTCAGCGGCGCTCCTCGAAGTGCTCGATCCCGAACAGAACGGCGCGTTCCTCGATCACTACCTCGATGTCGAGTACGACCTGTCGAACGTCATGTTCATCTGCACAGCGAACGTGCTGCACACGATCCCGCAGGCGCTGCGGGACCGCATGGAAGTGCTGCAGTTGGCCGGCTACACCGAGATCGAAAAAGTGGAGATCGCCAAGCGGTTCCTCGGACCGAAGGCTATCGAGGGGAACGGTCTGACGGCCGACAACATCGTGATCCTGGACGAGGCCTACCAGACGATCATCAACCGCTACACGCGCGAGGCGGGTGTGCGAAGCCTCGAGCGCGAGATCAACTCGATCTGCCGCAAGATCGCCCGGAAGGTCGTCGCCGAAGGGGCCTCGTTCAAGGAAGAGATCTCCGCGGCGAAGGTAACCGAATACCTCGGCGTGCCGCGGTTCAGACCGACGCTCGCGGAGGAGAAGAACGAGGTCGGCGTAGCGACGGGCCTGGCGTGGACCGAAGTCGGCGGCGAGATCCTCGTGATCGAAGCGACCCTGATGCCCGGCAAGGGAAAGCTGACGCTTACCGGCAAGCTCGGTGACGTCATGCAGGAGTCGGCGCAGGCGGCCATGAGCTGGGTGCGGTCGAAGGCCGACGAGTTCAACCTCCCGAAACACTTCAACCGCGTGAGCGACGTCCACGTGCACATCCCCGAAGGCGCGATTCCCAAGGACGGACCCTCCGCCGGGATCACGCTGGCGACGACGCTCGTGTCGGCACTGACCCGCGTGCCCGTCCGCAAGGACGTGGCGATGACCGGGGAGATCACGCTGCGGGGTAAGGTCTTGCCGATCGGCGGGGTGAAAGAGAAAGTGCTCGCCGCGCACCGGGCGGGGCTGAAGAACATCATCATGCCGAAGGACAACGAGAAGGACCTGGCGGACATCCCCAAGAACGTGCTGGATACGCTCGGGATCTATCTCGTCGACAGCATGGACGAAGTGCTCAAGGTGGCGCTCGCCGGACCGCTCCCGGGGATGCCTGCGGCGACCGCAGACGACCCCGCGCAGCCTGCCATTTCGGACGACACCATTACGCATTGATCGTAGGCCCGGCCTTCAGGCCGGGCGTTGTGACGAATCAGCAACGAGCCGATTCGAACCCGCCCGACCTGAAGGTCGGGCCTACGAGTACCCGATTTGAAAGTCATAGCCGCCGAATTCGTGACGAGCGCCGCCGCCGGCGGCAGTGCAACCGGTGTCCCGCGCGACGGCCTCGGCCAGGTCGCGATGACGGGGCGGTCGAATGTCGGCAAGTCGACGCTGATCAACGCGCTGTGCCGTCGTCCGCTGGCGCGGACGAGTGCGGCGGCCGGGAAGACGCGGCTCGCCAACGTGTTCCGCCTCACGATGGAGGGGGGCGCGCCGGGTCGCTGGGACATGTATCTCGTGGACCTTCCGGGCTACGGATATGCACGGGGGGGCGGCGAGTCGGAACGGGAACTGGCGGCGGTCGCGGAAGCGTACTTCCGGGAATTGGGGACAGCCACCAATTCCAGGGGGGCGGACAGTGAATTGGTGGCTGTCCCCTATGCCCGGCACATGGTCTGTCTGCTCGTCGACTCGAGGCACCCGGGCCTCGAGGCCGACACCCAGGCCTATCGCTGGCTCACGACGCTCGGCATCGCGCCGCTCGTCGTCGCGACGAAGATCGACAAGTTGACTCGGGCCGAGCGCACGCGGAATCTCCGTGAGCTCGAACGGCTATTTGGAACGGCCGCACTGCCGGTGTCGGCGGAACGCGGTGAAGGACTGGACGAACTGTGGACAAGGATTTCAAAAACGGTCAGGGCAACGAAGGATCGCCGATGAGCAACGAGAAACCCGAGAAGCCGGAGAAGAGCGCCGCCCCCTCCCCCAAGTCGGACTTGCCGGTCGTCGAGCTCTCGACGCTGAAGGACCTCAGCGTCACCGAGCTCACGAAGATTGCCAAGCA
>DATLXP010000061.1:0-1829 GCA_035575695.1 Vicinamibacterales bacterium | reverse complement strand
AGCCAGTCGGCCGAGCCCAGGTCGCGCTGGCTGCCACCGGGCGCCAGGCAGCCCTCGAGCATCGCGCTGTCGGGATAGTTCCCTTTGAAGTGGTTCGTGTCGATCTCGACCTGCGTCACGTTACCGGTCGCACCGAGCCGCAGGATGAGCCAGTCGTAGCCCGGACCCCGGCGCCGTTTCGTTTCCCATCCATCCCCCATGTTCTTCGCGCGGCCCGGCATGATGACGTTGTCCTTGGCGCCGTAGTGCATGTCGCTCGCGCCGATGACGAGCCCGCCGTGCTCGATGGCCGCGAGATCCACCACGCGCCCCCTGGACGCGACCCTGTTCCAGTCAACGACGACGTCGCCGTAGACACGCAGGCGCGCGACACCGCCATCAGGGAAGATGTTCAGTCGAAGGTGTGTCCACGGCCGATCGTCCTCGATGGCGACATAGTTATCGGAATCTCCACGCAGGCTGGTCTTCTCGAGAATCGTCGTCCATGGCGCCCCCTCACGCGCCGCCAGCTCCTCGCCGACCGGCCTGCTCGTATCGAGCGCCTCGATGGACGCATGGGATGGAAAGTTCCCCGTGAAGAACGCCGTGTTCACGTTGAACCCGCGCGCGCGTCCTCGCATCCCAAGCTTCACAACGCACCAGTCATGCCCGGGTGTCCGCCGCCGCCTCGACTCCCAGCCGTCCATCCACTTGCCACGCGTCGTGTATTTCCCCGGGATGAACACGGCGGGCTCCGGCTGGACCAGGTTCGACTTCGGCGCGAAAAAGTCGTCGTTGGCGGCGATCGCGCGCGCGCCGACACGAGCGGATGCGAGGTCCGCGAGAGCGGTGAATCCCGGAGTGCTATGATCGGCGCCCACTCTGCGCTCCTTATGCGTTTAGGCAGGCCTGAAGGCCTGCGCTACGGTGTTCGTGTCCGGCAGGCGTGAATGCCTGCGCTACGGGTATCACGGCAGCCCTGACGGGCTGCGCTACGATGTCGAGGTCCTGATGCTCGCTGATACGTCCTACGGAAAATCCGGCATCCGCCTCGTGCAGGTGATCCGGGATGGTGAACGCCACGACCTGCGCGATCTCACGGTGGCGGTCCGATTCGAAGGGGACTACGACGCGTCCTACGCCGAGGGGGACAACAGCGACGTCCTTCCGACCGACACGATGAAGAACACCGTCTATGCGCTGGCCGCTCGGGGCCAGGTGGACGACCCTGAAACGTTCGGCCTTCAACTCGCCAGCCATTTCATCGAGCGAAATGCGCGACTCCGGATGGTGACGATCGACATGACCGAGCATATCTGGGCGCGCATCGCGGTTGGCGATCGCGAGCATGGTCAGGCCTTCATGCGGCGCGGCCCGGAGACGCGGACCGCGACGGTCCGCGTCGACCGCGCGGGTGCCGCCGTGTCGGCGGGTGTTGCCGATCTCCTCATCCTCAAGTCTTCTCACTCGGCTTTCTCCGGCTTCCCCAGAGACGAGTTCACGACATTGCCAGAGACGCGGGACCGCCTGCTCGCCACATCGTTGACGGCGACGTGGAGCTACGACGGCACCGACGTGTCGTTCGGGACGGCGTGGCACGGGGTCCGCCGCGCCCTGCTCGAGTCGTTTGCCGTCCATGACAGCGAGTCCGTGCAGCACACGCTGCATGCGATGGGGCAGGCTGTGCTCGGGAGCGTTCCGGCGGTCTCGTCCATTCGCCTCGTGATGCCCAACCGCCACCATCTTCCAATCGACCTGTCGTCCCTTGGCCTCGAGAACCGCAACGAAATCTTCGTCGCGACGACCGAGCCGTACGGCCTGATCGAGGCGACGATCCGCAGGTAGGGGAC
>DATLXP010000060.1:0-17473 GCA_035575695.1 Vicinamibacterales bacterium | reverse complement strand
TTTCCGGAGGCGAAGACGGTGCGGCTCGAGCAGAACTATCGCTCGACGCAGGTCATCCTCGATGCCGCCTCGGCAGTCATCAGCCAGAACCGCAATCGCAAAGACAAGCGTCTGTGGACGGACCGCAAGGGCGGGTCGAAGGTCACCTACTACCGGGGCAACGACGAGTTGGAGGAGGCCGACTTCATTACGCGCTCGATCAAGCAGCAGCGCGTCGAGGACTCTGACGCCGTCACCGCCGTCCTCTATCGCACCAACGCGCAGTCACGGGCGATCGAGGACTCGCTCATGCGCGAGACCATCCCGTACAAGATCATCGGCGGCGTCAGGTTCTACGAGCGCAAGGAAATCAAGGACGCGCTCGCCTATCTCAAGCTGATCATCAACCCGCACGACGACGTGAGCTTGAGACGCGTGATCAACGTGCCCGCGCGCGGCATCGGAAAGGGGGTGATGGACTCGCTCCAGGCCATCGACCCGCAGGCCGTCAGCGCCGATGCGCCGCCCCTGCTTGCTGCCGGCCTTCACGAGGCCGGTTCGGCGAGGTCTCTCTGGGCCAGGCTCGAGTACGCCATGGATGAAGCGAAGCTCACATCCCGGGCGCTCTCGGCGCTGCGAGCCTTCCGCGACATGCTTGTCAACCTCGCCGCGGCCGCACGGCAGGACTCCGTCTCCATCGCGATCGGCAAGATGCTCGACCAGAGCGGTTACCTGAACGCTCTGCGCGACGAGAACAGCGAAGAGGCAAACGACCGCATCGAGAACCTGATGGAGCTCGTCTCGGCCGCACGCGACTACGAGTCTCACGACCAGGAAGCGTCTCTCGGCGGATTCGTTGACAGGTTATCGCTGCTCTCGGAGACCGACGAGGAGTCAGGCACCAAGACCGCGAAGGTGTGGCTCATGACGATGCATGCGGCCAAGGGCCTGGAGTTTCCGCTGGTGGTGATCGCGGGAATGGAGGAGGGGCTGTTTCCGCATTCGAGAGCGAGCGAAAACGAAGAGGAGATCGAAGAAGAGCGGCGCCTCTGCTACGTGGGAATGACGCGCGCCGAGCAGAAGCTGATCATCACGGGCGCGGCGCGGCGCCGCGTGTTTGGCGAATACCAGGCCACCGAGCCTTCCCGGTTCCTTGACGAGATCCCGGCGGAGTTGCTGGACCGCATTGCCCCGTCCTATTCATCGAGCTACCAGGGGTCCTTCTCGCACCAGCACTACGAGTTCCGCACTAATCCGTACGGCCGCGGCGGCAAGGGAAGGGGCGGGACGCGGTCGAGCGAGGCGACGCCGACATATGCGTACGAGAACGAGGATCAGTCGGCCGGATCGGTCAAGGTGGGCATGCGTGTCCGGCATGCGCAGTTCGGCGTCGGCACCATCATGGCCCTCGAAGAGCACAACGACGATGTAAAGGTCACGGTGCGATTCAACACCGTCGGTGTGAAGAAGCTGCTCTCGAAGTACGCCAAGCTCGAGCCGGCGTAGGCCCGACCTGAAGGTCGGGCCTACTTCTCGTCTTTTTCCGCCTCGTCTTTTTCCGCCTCGTCTTGCCCGGTCTCGTCTTCCTTGTCTTCGGCCAGCTTGGCGACGGCGACCACCATGTCGCCTTCCTCCATCTCGATCAACCGGACACCCTGCGTGGCGCGGCCGATCGCGCGAATGTCTCCAGCCCGCGTGCGCAGGATCATCCCCTGCTGGCTGATCA
Organism: Vicinamibacterales bacterium; assembly: GCA_035575695.1. Classification (GTDB taxonomy): domain Bacteria; phylum Acidobacteriota; class Vicinamibacteria; order Vicinamibacterales; family 2-12-FULL-66-21; genus JACDCA01. Next base: position 15,768 of record DATLXP010000060.1, on the reverse strand, counting down.
ACATCAGGTGGTCGTCGTCGGTCACGAAGACGATGCCCACGACCTTGCCGTTTCGGTCGGAGGTCTGGATGTTGATGAGCCCGACACCGCCTCTCGACTGGATCCGGTACTCATCGAGCTCCGTGCGTTTGCCGTAACCGTTCTGGGCAACCGTCAGGACGGTCCCGCCCGGCCGGACGACCTCCATCCCCACGACTTCGTCCCCCTCCCGCAGCGTGATGCCTTTCACGCCGTAGGCTCCGCGTCCCATGGCGCGCACGCCGGCCTCGTCAAACCGGATCGCCATGCCGTCGCGTGTGCCGAGGAAAATCTGGTCCGTGCCGTTCGAGAGCTCCACGGCAATGACGGCGTCACCCTCGTCGATGCCCATCGCGATGATGCCACCCGCGCGGGGATTGCTGAACGAGCAGAGGTCGGTCTTCTTGATCACGCCCTGGCACGTGCCCATCACGATGAACTGCTGATCGTCCTCGGTCGGCCATTCCTTGACGGCGAGCAGCGCGGCGATCTTTTCTCCTTCTTCCATCGAGACCAGGTTGGCGATCGCTTTCCCCTTGCCACCTGCGCCGGCATCGGGGACCTCGTGGACCTTGAGCCAGTACGCGCGGCCGCGGTCCGAGAAAATCATGATGTAGGAATGGGTGGACGCGATGAAGAGATGACTGACGAAGTCCTCCTCACGCGTGCGCATGCCGATCCTGCCCTTGCCGCCGCGGCGCTGCATCCGATATGTCGTGATCGGCGTGCGCTTGATGTAGCCCGTGTTGGTCACGGTGATCGCGCAATCTTCGTCGGCGATCAGGTCCTCGATCCGGAACTCTCCGCTGTCGTCGAGGAACGTCGTGCGGCGCTCGTCCGAGAATTTCTCGCGGACGGCCATCAGCTCGCCCATGACCACCCCCATCAGCAGCGCTTCGCTCGAGAGGATCGCGCGCAGGCGTTCGATGGTCTTCATCAGGTCGGCCAGCTCGTCGAGGATCTTCTGCCGCTCGAGGCCGGTCAGGCGCTGCAGCTGCATGTCGAGGATGGCCTGCGACTGGAGCAGTGAGAGCTTGAACTGCGTCATCAGCCCTTCACGGGCTTCGGCTGGATTTCTCGATCCGCGAATCAGCTTGATGACAGCGTCGAGATGATCCAGGGCAATCCTCAATCCCTCGAGGATGTGCGCCCGGGCTTCGGCCTTGCGAAGCTCGAACTCGGTGCGCCGCCGAACGACCTCTCGACGGAACTCGATGAAGTGTTCCAGGATGTCGACCAGGGGCAGCACGCGCGGACGGCCGCCGACGATCGCGAGCATGATGATGCCGAAGGTCGTCTGCAACTGGGTGTGCTTGTAGAGGTTGTTAAGGATGACCTCTGGCACTTCGCTTCGCTTCAGCTCGATGACGATGCGCATGCCGTCGCGATCGGATTCGTCGCGCAGGTCGGAGATGCCTTCGATCGTCTTTTCCCTGACCAGGTCCGCAATGTTCTCGAGCAGGCGCTTCTTGTTGACCTGAAACGGAATCTCGGTGATGACGATCGCGACCTTGTCACCCTTTTTCGATTCCTCGGTCGTGGCCTTTGCGCGAACCGTGATCGAGCCACGTCCCGTCGTGTAGGCGCTGAAGATGCCCTGGCGGCCGATGATCGAGCCGCCCGTCGGGAAGTCGGGCCCGGGGATCGCCTTGAGCACCGCCCTGAGCCTCGCGTCTCGCGATTGATCGACCGGCGCGCCTTCCGCGTGCCGCGTGCGCAGATCGATCAGCGCAATGACGCCGTCGATGACTTCGCGCATGTTGTGCGGCGGTATGTTGGTGGCCATGCCGACCGCGATACCGGTAGAGCCATTCACCAGCAGATTCGGGTACGTCGTCGGCAGAACGGTGGGCTCTTCGGTGGTTTCGTCGAAGTTGGGGACGTAGTCGACAGTTTCCTTGTCGAGGTCCCCCATCATTTCTTCGGCGAGCTTTTCGAGACGCGCTTCGGTGTACCGGTAGGCCGCCGGCGGGTCTCCGTCGACCGAGCCGAAGTTCCCCTGGCCATCAACCAGGAGGTAGCGCATGTTGAAATCCTGCGCGAGGCGAACGAGCGTGTCGTACGCCGGCGCGTCCCCGTGCGGGTGGTAGTTGCCGATGACCTCGCCGATCACCTTCGCGCACTTGCGGTACGGCCTGTTCGACGCAAGGCCCATCTGGCGCATCGCGTAGAGCACCCGGCGGTGCGCCGGCTTCAACCCGTCGCGCACGTCAGGCAGCGCCCGCCCGATGATCACGCTCATGGCGTAGTCCATGTACGAGCGCTTCATCTCGTCTTCGATGTTGACGGGGAACTTGTGCAGGGAGATGTCGGTCATTTCGTTTAGAACGATGCAGATGGCTCAAACACGCCCGGCCTGAAGGCCGGCCCTACGAGCCGTTGGGTCCTCGATAGGTCGATAAGTCGATAAGTCGATAGGTCGATAAATCAGATGTCCAGGTTCTTGACGTCGAGCGCGTTGTCTTCGATGAACTTGCGGCGCGGCTCGACCTGGTCGCCCATCAGCGTCGTGAACATCAGGTCGGCTTCCATGTGATCTTCGGCACGGACCTGGGCGAGCGTGCGCGTCTCAGGGTTCATCGTCGTGTCCCAGAGCGTGTCCGGGTTCATCTCCCCGAGCCCCTTGTAGCGGTTGATCGCCACCCCTTTCTTGCCGGCGACCGTGAAGAACTCCACGAGCTCCTCGAGGGTCTCTACGCGCACCTCGGCGTCGCGCGCGATCTTCGGGGCCTGCGTCTGCGCCTGCGTGCCGGCGGCAGCCTCGGCGATCAACTGGTTCGCCAGCGCCTTGGGTTCGGCGGAGAGCCGCGTCGCCGCGTCGAGCGGTGCGCCACCGATCGCCGTCTCGTCCGCCGATGCGGTGGTACCTTCGTCAACCGCGTCCTCGGCCGTGCTGGACGCCAGCGTCCTGACGATCATCGGGCCGCGGATCCCCCGCACGTCTGTGAAACTTGACGCCAGCGTCCGGAACTCTCCGGTCGTCGCAAAGTCCTGGTCGATCCGATGGTGCCTCGGATAGCCGGTGCTGCGATCCTCGATCACGAGTGCGAACGCCTGGTGCTCTTCGTCGTCCTGGACGGTCGCGCTCCGGGTTGGAAGCGTCAGGCTCGTCGCCAGGGCCTCGACCCGGGCGCGGTCGGCAAAGAACGCCTTGTCCTTCGCTTCACCGTCGAGCAGCGCCATGATGACCGCTCGCGACGGGCCGCGTCGCTCCACGATCTGGAGAAACTTGCGAAACGCGATCAGCTTCTCCAGCCGCTGCTCGAGCTCCGCTCCGCTCATCTCTGTCCCATCCGGCAGCACGACGACGCGGGAGTCGACGGCGCGCTTGATCAGCCACGTCTCGAGCGCGCGCTCGTCGCGGATGAACACTTCGGTCCGGCCGCGCTTCGCACGGAACAGGGGGGGCTGCGCGATGTAAATGTAGCCGCGCTCCACCAGCGGTCGCATCTGGCGGTAGAAGAACGTCAAGAGCAGCGTCCGGATGTGGGAGCCGTCGACGTCGGCGTCCGTCATGATGATGATGCGGTGATACCGCGTCTTGTCGGCGTTGAAGTCCTCGACGCCGATGCCGCAGCCGAGGGCCGCGATCATGGTCTTGATTTCGTCGCTGCCCAGCATCCGGTCGAAGCGGGCCTTCTCGACGTTCAGGATCTTCCCCTTGATCGGCAGGATGGCCTGGAATCGGCGGTCGCGCCCTTGCTTTGCCGATCCGCCGGCCGACTCCCCTTCGACGATGTAGATCTCGCTCAGGGACGGATCGCGTTCCTGGCAGTCAGCGAGCTTTCCCGGAAGGGAACTGTTGTCGAGCGCGCCTTTACGGCGCACCAGGTCCCGTGCCTTGCGCGCCGCTTCGCGGGCACGCGCCGCGTCGATGGCCTTGGCGATGACCTTTTTGGCAACTCCAGGGTGCTCCTCGAGGTACGCGCCAAGCCTGTCGTTGACGATCGCTTCGACGATCCCTTTAACCTCGGTGTTCCCCAGCTTGGTCTTTGTCTGGCCTTCGAACTGCGGCCGCGGAATCTTGACGCTGATGACGGCGATCAATCCTTCGCGCGCGTCATCGCCGCCGATGTTCGCGTCTTTCAAGTCCTTCGCGAGGTTGTTCTTCCCGACATAGGCGTTGATCGTCCGGGTGAGCGCTGAACGAAACCCCGAGAGATGCGTGCCGCCTTCGTGCGTGTTGATGTTGTTGGCGAAGGTGTAGACGGTCTCAGAATATCCGTCGTTCCACTGGAGGGCTATCTCGACGTCGATGCCGTCCTTCTCGCCGTGCATGTAGATCGGCTTGTCGTTGACGGCGGTCTTGTTCTGGTTCAGATACTCGACGAACGACCGGATGCCTCCCTCGTAGAGGAAGTTGTGCGTCTTGCCGTCGCGCTCGTCGTCGATCGTGATCGTGACGCCGCCGTTGAGGAAGGCGAGCTCGCGAAGACGTTGGGCGAGCGTGTCGAAACTGTACTCGGTGGTTTCGAAAATCTGGGCATCGGGCCGGAACGTGACCTTGGTGCCGCGCTTCTTCGTCGTCCCGCTCACCTGCAGAGTCGTGGTGGGGGCTCCGCGTTCGTAGCTCTGGTTGTAGACCTCGCCGTTGCGCCAGATCTCGACCTCGAGGTTCTCCGAGAGCGCGTTGACGACCGACAGGCCGACGCCGTGCAGGCCGCCTGACACTTTGTAACTGTCGTTGTCGAACTTGCCGCCCGCGTGCAGCACCGTCAGCACGACTTCCGCGGCGGACTTTCCACTGGTGTGCTGGTCCACCGGTATGCCCCGGCCGTTGTCCACGACGGTGACGGAGTTGTCGATATGGAGCGTGACGTTGATCTGGTTGCAGAAACCGGCGAGTGACTCGTCGATGGAGTTGTCGACGATTTCGTAGACCAGGTGATGAAGCCCTGGTGCACCGGTCGACCCGATGTACATGGCTGGACGCTTGCGCACCGCCTCAAGCCCCTCGAGGACCTTGATGCTCCCGGCGCCGTAATCGTCGGCCTCTGATCCGTGCCCGTTCCCGTTGCCGGGTGAAGGCGTAGCCTGATCAGCAGCAGGATCGGCGGGTTGCGACGGCTGCTGATCTTCGTTCTGAGGTTCTATCTGGGACATTCAATAATTCGGGAACCGAGAGGCGATGGTCGAGATGTCATACCCGCATCGGCATGATCACGTAGGTGTAGTCGTAGTTTTCCGCGCCGACCGGCTTCATGACCGCCTGGCTCATCTCGTCCTTGAATTCGAGTGCGACCGAGTCGGTTTCGCAGACGCCCAGGAAATCCAGCACATACTGCGCGTTGAAACAGATCGTCACAGGCGTCTCGGCGTAGTCCACGACGATCACTTCCTTGGCTTCGCCGAACTCGGGGCTGCTCGAGGCGATCTCCACCTTGCCCTTGTCGATCTGAAACTTCACGGCGCGTGATCGCTCGTTCGACAGCAGCGCAACACGTTTCACGGCGCTCGTCAGCCGGTCGCGGTCGAATTCGATGCGCTTGTCGTTCCCCTTCGGAATGACGCGTTCAAAGGCAGGGAACTGTCCGTCGATCATCCGGGAAATCAGCAGGCGTCCGCCTATGTCGAAGAACAGGTGGTTCTCGCCGCGCTCGTACTGGATGTCCCCCTCGCCTTCCGCGAGCAGGCGTCCCATCTCGAGCAGCGTCTTGCGCGGAAGGATGACCCGTTCCTCGTCGGTCTTCGTTTTCCCTTTTGTCTTGTCGCGCGGCACCGAGATCAAGGCGAGCCGGTGACCGTCGGTCGAGACCAGGCTCATCGCGTCAGGCCCCTGGATGAACAACGCGCCGTTGAGAAAATACCTGGTGTCTTCGCCGGTGATCGCAAACTGCGTCTTGGCCACCATCTGCTTCATCACGTCGCGCGGCAGCGTCGCCGTGAAATCCCCGGTCCCCTCCGGCAGCGATGGGAAGTCTTCGCGAGGAAGCGTCTGCATCCGCGAGTCGAAACGATCCGCCGCCACCTTCACACCGTTCTTGTTTTCCTCGATGCTAACGTCGGTGTCCGGCAGCGCCTTGACGATCTCATACAGTTTCTTCGCCGGCAGCGTGAGGGAGCCAGCCTTGGTCACCGACGCACTGCACCGGCTGCGAAGGCCAACTTCGAGGTCCGTCGCGAGCAGTTTCACCTGGTCGCCTTCAGCTTCGATCAGGACGTTCGCAAGGATTGGAATCGTGTTCTTGCGTTCGACGATCCCCTGGAACAACTGCAGTTCGCGCAAGAGATCCGTCTTACGTACGACCAGTTCCATGTGCTGTTGACCTCGCGGAAACGTACGACACTCTGGCGCCGTTTCCCTTACGTGTGAAGAGGAAGAAATAGGATCTAAGAATTATAACAAGAATAAGGCTCTGTGGATAACCTAATTTAGAGCTCTTACTCTTTCAGGATCAGTCATTTAGCCTGTGCACCGGGCGGCGGTACGGCGGAGGTGAAAAACGTGCACGTTTGGTGCAAATCCCGGCCGCTGGTTTTGCGCACAAACGATCCTCAGGACACCCCTGGCGAGGCCTGTGGAAACGGTGGAAATGATCGGGGCGGCTCTAGCGTAGCGACTCGGCCAGATTGTTGATAAGCGTGTTGAAATCTCCGTCGCTCTTTTTCAAGCCCTCGATCTTCTTGATCGAATGAATGACCGTCGAGTGGTGTTTCCCGCCAAAACTCCGGCCGATTTCCGGCAGCGATGCGTTCGTCAGGGCCTTGCAGAGATACATGGCGATCTGTCGCGGCATGGCGATCGACTTTGAGTTGTTGCGTGATTTCAGATCGACGAGCTTCAGCTGGTAGAAGTCCGCGACAAATTTCTGGATCACTTCGATAGTAACGGCACGGTCGTCTGGCTGAAGCACGTTTCTGAGCACGTCCTGGGCAAGGTGCAGGGATATCTCCCTGCCGGTCAGCGACGCGTATGCGACGAGACGGATCAGTGACCCCTCGAGCTCGCGGATGTTCGACTTGATCTTTCCCGCGATGAACAGCGCGACGTTGTCGGGCAGCTCGACACCCTCCGCTTCGGCCTTTCTCCGGAGGATCGCGACCTTCGTCTCGAGGTCGGGGGGCTGAATGTCGGCAATCAATCCCCACTCGAAGCGTGATCGCAACCGTTCTTCGAGCTGCTGGATCTCGTGGGGTGGGCGGTCGCTGCTGATGACAATCTGCTTCTGGGAGTCGTACAGCGCGTTGAACGTGTGAAAGAACTCGGTCTGTGTACCTTCCTTGCCGGCCAGAAACTGGATGTCGTCCACCAGCAGCACGTCCACGCTTCGGTATCGCTCGCGAAAATCCAGCACGCGGTCGTACCGGACGGCGTTGATCATCTCGTTCATGAACCGCTCTGACGAGATGTAGGTGAGCTTCAGCGTCTTCAGGTGATTGAGCACGTAGTGCCCGATCGCGTGCATCAAATGCGTCTTGCCGAGCCCTACCCCGCCGTAGATGAACAGCGGGTTATAGGAGCGCGACGGCGCCTCGGCGACGGCGCGGCACGCGGCATGGGCAAACTGGTTGGAGCCTCCGACAATGAACGTGTCGAAGGAGTAGCGGGGCGCGAGCCCCCCGATCTGGGTGTCTTCAACAGGGACATCCGGGTCGATTTCTGGCTCAGCCGTTACTTCCGGCTTGAGTGCCACCACGGGAATCCCATCGTCGGTCACAAAGGCGACGGAGGTGCCGCGGCGGTCCACCTCAGCCATGGCCTCATCCAAAACGGCCGAATAATGCTTCGTAAGCCAGTCTCTGAAGAGCCCATTGGGGACTCGCACCCGGATCGAGCCCCCCTCGTCACTGACGAATGACGTCGGCTTGAACCACGTGTAAAAGCTGTGGCGATTGACTTTAGTCTCGATCCTGGTGAGGACCTGATCCCAGATGTTGCCGGTCATATCTCGAGAGTGCGCCAAAACCTGGGCTTTTCCACAATTTTTTCCACAGTTGTGGAAAACTTCGGGGGAGCCCCTACGGGCGTGGCAGGGAGGGGAATGTAACACACGCTCTCCGATTGACAGTAGGCGTTTTCAGCCGGTAGTATCTAGGTTTCTCCGCATTATTTCGACCCTTACAGAGGACGGGACATGAAGCGCACTTTTCAGCCAAACCGCCGTCACCGGAAAAAGACACACGGCTTCCTGACGCGGATGGCCACCAAGAACGGCCGTCTGGTGCTGAAGCGCCGCCGCGCCAAGGGCCGCAAGCGGCTCACCATTTCCACCCCTTAAGCGCACGACGCGCATGCCGTCGCACAGCTTCACCAAGGCGCAACGCGTGCGGCGACGCGGGGAATTCCAGCAGGTCTTCAACAAGGGCTACCGCGTAGCGTCCCGCTATTTCACCCTGCTCCTGACCCCGGGCTCCGGCTCCACCGCGAGACTGGGGATCGTGGCTTCAAAAAAAATCGGTGACGCCGTGCACCGGAACCGGGCGAAGCGCCTGACCCGCGAGCTTTTCAGGCAGCATCACCCATTGCCTGGCAGTGGTGGTGCCGATGTCGTCGTCATCCCCCGCCGTGACGTGTTCGATGCTCCTTATGCCGATCTCGAGCGCGACTTCCGGGCAGCATGGCGGCGCGCCTCCGCTCGACTCCCTGCAACGGCATCCAATGCCGATTGATCCGGTGCTCGAAGCCCCCCGCGCTGACACTTCTGTGCGAGTCGCGCTCGGCCTCATTCGCGCCTATCAACTGCTTTTCTCGTGGATGTACGCCGGTTCGTGCCGGTTTATGCCCTCCTGTTCACATTACGCGGCCGAATCCATCCGGCGGTTTGGCGTCGCACGCGGTGTCGCCCTGGCGGCGCGCCGCCTGGTTCGGTGTCACCCGTTTGGTGCGCACGGCATTGATCCTGTTCCCGGCCTCGCTCCTCCGGAGCGACGTCGAGCCAGACCCGGCGCCCTGGACCAGCCCAGGGCCGATCGTCAGAGCATTTGAATCTTCATGGAAAAACGCGTTCTTCTCGCCGTCGTCCTGTCATTCGTCGTGCTGTACGGTTATCAGGCGATCTTCCCGCCTCCGAAGCCCGTCCCTGCCGCGACCCAGGTCCAGCAGCCCGCAGCCGCCGGTCAACAAGCGCAGCCCGGCAACCCACCAATCGAAGCCGCGACGCCGACCAGTGTCGGGGCCGCACCCGCGCAGCCCGCTGCCGCGCCGCTGGTTGCCGACGCCGCCGAGCGCGACATCGTCATGGAGAACGAGTCGGTCCGCGCGATCTTCACGACTCGTGGCGGCGCCCTCAAGAGCTGGCGCTTGAAGAAATACCAGGACGGAGCGCGCGAACCGCTGGAGCTCATCCCACAGAATCCGCCAGCAGGGCAACCGCGCCCTTTCACGCTTGCGGTCGATGATCCGGGCGTGTCGGCGACCCTGGGGCAGGCGCTCTTTCGTCCGAGCGCGACCGCGCTTGACGTCAGCAGCGGTCCCGCGACGCTGACATTCGAGTACGCGGACGGCAGCGGCCTTGCCGCGCGGAAGGACTTTTCATTCGATCCCAGGTCGCCGTACGTCGTGCACGTGTCGGCCAGCGTGAACCAGGGAACGACGCCGCTCGTGCCCACGGTCCAGTGGGGCCCCGCTCTCGGGAACGCGGTCGACATGGACTCGCGTGGATCGAGTGAAGTGGCTTCGCGCCCGATCCTGTACCGCGACGGCGACGTCAACAGGGTCGATGCGTCCGACATCGCCGAGGTGGCGAGTCAGGAGGGGGCCTTCGGTTTCGCCGGGGTGGACGATCATTATTTCCTGACCGCGATCGTGTTGCCGAAACAGGTCCCGGTCCGGCTCACCTATGAAACCGTCGCGGTGCCTCCGGCGCCTGGGGCGGAGGACGCGCCCCCTCCGTATATCCGTTGGGCGGTCCGGTTCAACGGCGCTCCGAGCGGTGCCGCGTTCTTTGCCGGGCCGAAGGATTTCGACGTCCTCGCGGCGATCGACCGCGAGCTCGTCAAGGCGATCGATTTCGGGATGTTTGCCTGGCTCGTGGTGCCGCTTCTTCGTGCGTTAAAGTGGTTGAACGTCTACGTCGGGAATTACGGCTGGTCGATCGTCTGGCTCACCGTCCTGATCAACCTTGCCATGTTCCCGCTGCGCCACAAGAGCGTCGTGTCGATGCGGCGGATGCAGGAGATCCAGCCCGAGATGAAGTCCATTCAGGATCGCTACGCGAAACTGAAGATGACCGATCCCGGGAAGTCGAAGATGAACGAAGAGATGATGGCGCTCTACAAGTCGCGCGGGGTGAACCCGGCGAGCGGCTGCGTGCCGATGCTCCTGACGATGCCGGTGCTGTTTGCGTTTTACGCGATGCTCTCGGTCGCCATCGAGCTACGCGGCGCGCCGTTCATCTGGTGGATCACCGATCTCTCGCGGCACGATCCGCTGTACATCACCCCGATCCTGATGGGGCTGACCCAGTTCGTGCAGACGAAGATGACGCCGTCGACGGCCGACCCGACGCAGCAGCGCATCATGCTGCTCATGCCTCTGATTTTCATGTTCATGTTCGTCAAGGCCCCGAGCGGCCTGGTGCTGTACTGGACGATCAGCAACGCATGGGCGATCGGTCAGCAGTACTTCACCAACAAACTGATCGGTCCATCGCAGCCGCGTACCGTCCGCCCGGCTGCGGAGCGCAAGGTGAAGAATGCCGGCGCCGGCCGCACCGAGCAGGCGTCCAAGGAGCGCAAGTAATGGAGCTGCACGACCGTGTTCGCGAATTCACCCGCCAGACCGTGGCGGCGATGGGACTGAACCTCGACGTGGTGATCAACGACACGCCCGACGGGATCCGCGTGGAGATCTCAGGGGAGGGGGGCGAAGATCTGCTCCGTCGACGCGCCGAGGCGCTCGACGCGCTGCAGTTGATCGTGAATACCGCCTTCCGTCGCGAGCTCACGGACGATCGGTCGTTCGTCGTGGACTGCCTGGACTACCGCAAGGGCAAGGACGCGGAGCTCAAGCAGATGGCGCGCCTGACCATGGAGAAGGTGAAGAGCAGCGGGTCGTCGCAGGAGATGGGTCCACTGAATCCTTACGCGCGCCGCCTGGTACATCTCACGGTGGCGGAGGACCCGTCACTGTCGTCGGAGAGTATTGGCGACGCATTCCTGAAGACCGTCATCATCTCGGGCCGGCGCTAGCCGATGCCCGCCGCGTTATGTTCTCGACCGACGACACTATCGTCGCGATCGCCACGCCGCATGGCCGCGGCGGCATAGGGGTCGTCCGCATCAGCGGTCCGGCAGCCCTGCCGATCGCCCTGGACCTGACTGGGCGGGCGGATCTCGAGCCGCGCCACGCCACCCTCGCGCGGGTCGGGCAGGGCGCACTCCACGACCAGGCCATCGTCACGTACTTCCCGGCCCCTGCGTCCTACACGGGCGACGAGGTCGTCGAGATCAGCGCCCATGGCAGCCCTGTCCTGCTGCGCGCCATCGTGCACGACTGCATGCAGGCGGGCGCGCGAATGGCGGAACCTGGCGAGTTCACGCTTCGAAGCTACCTGCATGGGCGACGAGACCTCGTCCAGGCGGAGGCGGTCGGCGACTTGATCGATGCCGTGACCCCGCTCCAGGTGCGCGCGGCGTTCGACCAGATGGACGGGACGCTGACCCGCGAGATCGGCGTGATCGAGGAGGCGTTGTTCGACATGTCCGCCCGGCTGGAAGCCTCGCTCGATTTTCACGACGAGGGATATCATTTCGTCGATCCGGAGCGGCTGGCCGGTGAACTCGTCGAGGTGACCGCGCGCATCTCCGCGGTGCTCCGGCACGCCGAACGCGGGCGCCTGGTTCGCGAGGGGGCCCGGGTCGCGATCCTGGGGCGTCCGAACGCAGGCAAGTCGACGCTCTTCAACGCGCTCGCGGGAGTCGATCGAGCGATCGTCACCGACATCCCCGGAACGACGCGCGACCTGGTCACCGAACTGATCGATATCGAAGGGGTCCCGATCACCTTGGTGGACACCGCTGGGTTGCGCGATGGGCCGACCGACGCGGTGGAGGGGCAGGGCATGGCCCGCGCGCGCGCGGCGGCGTCGGCCGCCGATCTCGTCATCGTCGTGCTCGACCAGGCGCATCCGCTGCACGCTGAGGACAGGGCGGTGCTGGATGACACGGCCGTACGCCGGCGCCTCCTCGTCGCAAGCAAGTCGGACCTGGGGGAAGCCTGGGGTCCTGGCGAGCTGGGGTTCGACGTCCTCAGGGTGTCGGCGCCGTCCGGTGCAGGTCTCGACGCGCTTCGATTGGCCCTTGTCTCGGCGCTCTCGAACGATCAGCCCGGACGGGACACTCCCGCGATCACGAATCTTCGGCATATCGGGCTCCTCGAGCAGGCGTGCGAGGCGCTCGGGCGCGCAGAACGTGCTGCCGCCTCGCGGTCGCCCGAGGAGTTCGTGGCGGCCGACGTGTCCGAGGCGCGCGGAGCGCTCGAGGAGATCACCGGGAAGCGTACGGCCGACGATACGCTGCAGGCGATCTTCAGCAGGTTTTGCATTGGAAAGTAATTGTCGTCACAAATAACTTGTTATGACGTCATCGTAGTGGGGGCCGGGCACGCGGGGGTGGAGGCGGCGTGGGCGGCGTCGCGTACGGGCCGCTCGGTCGCGATCTGCACGCTGTCAGATGGGACGATCGCGCATATGCCGTGCAACCCCGCGGTCGGCGGCACGGCGAAGGGTCATCTCGTCAGGGAGATCGATGCGCTGGGTGGACTGATGGGGGTGGCGATAGACGCGACGGGGATCCAGTTCAAGCTGCTGAACAAAAGCCGTGGGCCGGCGGTGTGGTCGCCCCGCGCCCAGGCCGATAAACGGCGCTACAGCGACTGGGTCCAGGCCACGCTCCGTGCCGTGCCGTCGATCGACTGGATCTTCACACCCGCGCATCGCGTGCTGACGTCGGCAGGCGCTGTCTGCGGTATTCAACTCGAAGACGGCCGCCAGGTCGGATGCCGATCCCTGGTGATCACGACCGGGACTTTTCTGAACGGGCTGGTGCATATCGGCCCGGAACAACGGCCGGCTGGCCGGCTGGGGGAGCCCCCTTCCAGTCACCTCGCCGATTCGTTGAAGGGCTTCGGCTTCCGCTGGGGACGTCTGAAGACGGGCACACCGCCCCGCCTGGCTCGCGGCTCGATCGATTTTACGAAGTTCGACGTGGAGCGAGGCGACGTCCCGGCGTTCCCCTTCTCGTTCTCTACCGACCGTATCGACCGGCCGCAGATCGATTGCCATCTGCTCTACACCACGACCCGTGTCCACGACCTGGTTCGCGCGAATATCGCGCACTCACCGCTGTTCAACGGGCAGATCTCAGGCGTGGGACCACGGTATTGCCCATCCCTCGAAGACAAGGTGATGCGGTTCCCCCATCGGGAGCGGCACCAGATATTCCTCGAGCCCGAAGGCCTGGACGTTGAGGAGATCTACGTCAACGGCTTCTCGATGAGTCTGCCGGCTGATCTTCAGGAGGACCTGGTCCATGCCCTTCCGGGTCTGGAAAACGCCGTCGTGATGCGGCCTGGCTACGCTGTCGAATACGACTTCATCCAGCCCACCGAGCTCCGGCCGACCCTGGAGACGCGCCGCGTGCCGGGCCTCTTTCTCGCCGGACAGATCAACGGGACATCTGGATACGAGGAGGCGGCCGCGCAGGGCCTGATTGCCGGACTGAACGCCGCGAAACTGGCGGCAGGGGAACCGTCGATGGTTCTGGGGCGGGAGGAGGCCTACATCGGAATTATGGTGGACGACCTCACGACGAAAGGGTGCCTCGAGCCCTACCGGATGTTCACCTCGAGGGCTGAGCATCGGTTACTGCTCCGCACCGACAATGCGGATTTGAGGCTCACGCCGCGCGGACGCTCGGCCGGCCTCGTCGACAATGAGCGGTGGGAGCGGTTCGAGGAACGCCGGGCGCGTTTCGCGGACAACTGCGACACGATCCGTCGCACCTCGGTCACGGTGGCGAATGGCGCCCGCCTGCCGGCGTCACGCGCGTTGAAGCAGCCTGATGTGCGACTCGCCCTCCTGGTCGAGGAGGGTCAGATTGCGATCGCGACGGGCACCCACGCACCCTTCGACATCGCGAGCGTGGAAACCGAATTCAAGTACGAGGGGTATCTCAAGCGCCAATGGGCCTCGGTCGAGCGGATGCGGCGTCAGGAACACCGGGCTATTCCCACGACGTTTCCGTTCGAGACAGTTCCCGGCCTGTCGAACGAGATGATCCAACGCCTCTCGGATGTGCGTCCTGCGACCCTGGGGCAGGCTGGCCGAATCCCGGGAGTCACCCCGGCAGCGGTCGCTGTCGTCGCCGCCTATATCGATCGGGTCACTCGCCTCGATAGTTCGCGTTCGTCCGATCGGCCGATTAGCTGATAGTCTCCTCAGGTGGGTGCCAGGGACTTTCGGACGCGCCTATTGCGCCGCGCCTCCAAGGCGGGCGTGTTCCTGCCGGACGACCTCGCCGACCAACTCGTCAGTTACTACGAGCTCCTCGAGCGGTGGAACCGCAAGATCAACCTCACCGCCCTGGACGATCCCGACGCCGCCATAGACAGGCTGCTGCTGGAGCCGGTGGTGGCGGCTCGACACCTTCCGCAAGGTCCAATTAACTTGATTGACGTCGGCTCTGGCGGGGGGTCCCCGGCGCTGCCGCTGGCGCTCGCCGGGGGGGCACGGGTCACGCTGACTATGGTTGAGGCGAAAGCGAGAAAATCGGCGTTTCTGCGGGAAGCCGTGCGACACCTGGAACTGTCAACGGCGACCGTCGAGAATAGCCGCTACGAAGACCTGCTCGCCCGGCCCGAGCTGCATGAGCAGTTCGATGTCATGTCGGTCAGGGCGGTCAGGGTGGAAAGCAAGCTGCTCATGTCGCTCCAGGCGTTCATCAAGCCACGCGGGTCTCTCCTGCTGTTCCGTGGACCGTCAGGACGCGACGAGCCGTCATTGATGCCGCCGCTTGAGTGGCACGCGACCGTGCCGTTGGTGGAGTCCCTCCGAAGCCGACTCAGTTTAGTAATTAAGCGATCCACCTCATCCGGAGTGCCTCGACTCGCTTCGTAACGTTCCACGTGGAACAGTAGGGGACAGCCACCATTTGACCCCAAACTAAGGGGACAGCCACCATTTAGCCAATGCTAGAATTACAGTAGACCGCTCGGCACAATTAGGTCAATAGACATAAATGATAGCTCGCGTTCTCTCGGTCACCAATCAAAAAGGCGGGGTCGGCAAGACAACCACCGCGATCAATCTCGCCACGGCGTTAGCCATGGCCCAACAGCGAGTGCTGCTGGTGGACATGGATCCCCAGGCGAACCTCACGAGCGGCGTGGGTCTCAAGGGGGCCTCAGCTCCAGGCGGCACGGTCTATGAGGCGCTCACCACTGATGACGTGCAGGCTGACGCCTTCATCCTGCCAACGCAGGTCAATGGCCTGTCACTGATGCCCGCGGATCGAAACCTCACGGGTGCCGAAATCGATCTCGTCCCACTGCCGCATCGCGAATCCCGTCTCCGGGTGATTGTCAACGCGTTGCGCGAGCACTACGACTACATTTTCATAGACACGCCACCCTCGCTCGGGCTCCTCACGCTGAATTCCCTCGTCGCGGCGGACGCCGTCCTGATCCCGCTCAACTGCGAGTATTTTGCGCTCGAGGGGCTCGCGGATCTCGTGGCAACCCTGCGACGCGTGCGCGGCGCCTTCAACCCCGGGCTCGACATCGCCGGTGTGCTGATGACGATGTACGACGAG
>DATLXP010000059.1:0-3388 GCA_035575695.1 Vicinamibacterales bacterium | reverse complement strand
TCTCGCCGGACGGGACGCGCATCGCCGCGCATGTCTTCGAGGACGGACGTGACAACTGGGTCGTTGACCTGAGGCGCGGATCGTTCATGCGCCTGACGTTCGACCCCGGCGAAGACGAAACGCCGATCTGGTCTCCCGACGGCACGGTGATCTTCTGGACCTCGACGCGCGCCAGCGTGCCCCGCGCAATCTACCGCAAGGCGGCCGACGGCAGCGGTGCCGAACAGACGATATGGACCGGTGACGGACACGTCCATATCGGCGGCATCACGCCGGATGGAAGGACGCTCGTCATCAGCATCATCCGGTCCCAGCAGACCGACCTCGCCACCATCGACGTGGCGAGCGGCAGGTTGACGCCGCTGCTGACAACTCCCTTCGTCAAGACCGAACCCGCGCTGTCTCGAGACGGGACGTGGCTGGCGTACACCTCAAACGAGTCGGGGCAAGAGGAGGTGTACGTCCAGCCGTTCCCGTCGATGCAGGGGCGCACACAGGTGTCGGCGGGCGGGGGCTCGCAGGCCGTCTGGTCGAGAAACGGAAGGCAGCTCTTCTATCGCGGCAACGGCAAGGTCATGGCGGTCGACGTGTCGACGACGGGTGAGTTCGTGGCCTCCGCGCCGCGTCCGATCCTCGATGACAAGTTCGACAATCCCCAGGGCTACGGCCACACCGGTTACGACGTCACGTCCGACGGCCGTTTCCTGGTGGTCGCCAGAGCGGTCGTCTCCGAAGCGCCGACGACGCACGTGCGGCTCGTGTACCGGCCGTGAACCTGATCGACGCTACCCGTGCCGATCGCGCCGATCAGTGCGGGGAAGTCGGTCACGCGGCGGCCCGGTGCAGAGGTCACGCGTACGTGAAGCGTCCCCGGTTGAGGAACGACCACGCGAATGAGACGGCAGGGTGAGCAGCGGTTGCTCCCCACGGTGTAGGAGACGTCTTCGGGGATTCTGTCCCAGGTCACTTTGTCAACGCGCACCGGCGTTTTGACTATCAGGGGGACCAATGCCAAACCGATCTCGTCACTTTGCCGTCGCTGCAGTCCTGGGACTCGGACTCGTGTTCGCGTCCTGCAACAAGAGGGGACGTTGCCAGGAGCGATTCTGATCGCGAGCCGCCAGACACCGCCGTTTGGACCGTTTGGCTCTCGATGTATCGATACGCACGGCTTTGAAATGGTGCGACGTTAGCGGCTCATGCTGTCTCTGACGCCTACAGTGCCGGCACGATCGACATGCGGCCGCAGCTCGCGCTCGGCAGGCGGTAGTTCGTGTCGCGGATGGCCGCGAGCATCATCTCGGCCAGGATCGCGTAGCCCGCATCGTTCGGATGGAAACCGTCCGACGAGAACGCCGAAGGAGCATAGGAACGCTCTTCGCAAAGCAGGTCCACGACCGCCACGTTCTGGCGCGAGGCCAGCGGATTAATGGCGTCCTTCGAGAAGCCCACCGAAATTTGCTGCAGCGCGCGGCGCTGATCGAGCGTGTAGCTGTTGGTGAACGGCGCGCCCGCGAAGTTCGGCAGGTTCGCAATCACGATGCGCGCCGAGGGCGCGCGCGATCGAATGCCGTCGACGAGGGCGGCCATCTCGGACGTGAACAGCCGCACCTGATCGTCCACATACGCGCGTGGATTGCCGTTGGCCTGTCCGCTCACCGATCGCCCCACGACGTTCGTATCGTTGCCGCCGGCAAAGATCGTCACGACCGTCGAGTCGCGCGACACCAAGGGCAGCTCGCTCTCCAGGAAGTTGAAGGCGACGCTCGGTCCATACGATCTCGAAATCGTCTGAATGCGCGGGCTCAGCACGGCGCCGGGAATCCCCAGATTGAGCAGGGTCACCTGCCTGCCGCCGGTCGCCAGCTGCCGGTGGAGAATCTGCACGTAGCCCGTGCCCGTCGGACAGTCGATCAACGGCAGACACGACACACTCGCGCCGACCCCGATCGCATCGCTCGCGCCTACGGCGGTGTAGTTGACCTGGGTGCTCGACCCTGTGCCGCCCGAGTCCCTACCGTCGGGACTCGTCGGCGGGCCGCCGCAGGCTCCCGCCAGCAGCGCAAAAGCAGTGAAGCACAGAGCGGCAACGACACGAAGCACACGACCGCTGGAAACGGTCTCCAACATCTTCATCTTCAACGCGTTCAGGGAATCATCCATACTTGCTGCTACAAGTACTGCAGGGCGTGAGGGCGCGCGATGGGAGTTCATTATTGCACACTGCCGATCGCCGCCTGGACCGCACACGAATGTCTATGCGCGCACTGGTAGTTCTGCGAACGTTTAAGGGCGCGGCCCGCGCGTGGTGGGACGACGACTGCACGCGCCTGGGAGCGTCACTCGCTTACTACACGTTGTTTGCGATTGCGCCGATCCTGCTGGTGGCGACCGCGATTGCCGGCATGGTGTTCGGTCACGACGCTGTCCGCAGTGAAATTGTCAGCCAACTCGATCACCTTGTCGGGCGCGAAGGCGCGCTTGCCGTCCAGGGCCTGCTCGAGGCCGCCGCCCAACGGCCGTCCGGTGTCGTGGCCACGCTGATCGGCGGCATCACATTTCTGATCGCATCAACCGGTGCGTTCCTGGAATTGCAGGTCGCGTTCAACACCATCTGGCGCGTGAAGCCGAGGCCAACCGGGCATCTCTATGCTTTCGTGATGGATCGTGTCCGCTCGTTTGGTTTGGTGGTGGCGATCGGCTTCCTGCTGCTGGTCTCGCTCACCGTCACCGCGGGGCTCGCCGCGCTCAACGCGTGGCTCTTCGGCGTCTCTCCCACCGACGCGTATCTGTGGACCATCGTCAACACGCTGGTCTCGATCGTCGTGACGACGGGGCTGTTCGCGTTGTTGCTTCGTTTCCTGCCGGACGTGGGCCTGCGGTGGCGCGACGTGATGACGGGCGCGGTGGTGACGGCGGTGCTGTTCACGATTGGTCAGCAGGTGATTGGCTTGTATCTAGGGCAGAGCAGGATCGCCTCAAGTTACGGCGCGGCGGGGTCGATGATGATCCTGTTGCTGTGGGTGTATTACTCGTGTCAGATTCTCCTCTTCGGCGCCGAATTCACGCGCGTGTGGGCGGCGCGGCACGGGGTGAAGGTGAAGCCGGAGGAGTTTGCGGTGAAGGATCCGGAGGCGGTGCAGCCGAAGTCGGCGTTGACTGCGGTCAAGTAACAGGTGTGCCCGCCCCGTCAGAACCACCTCCTCAATCGTCGGAGGCCTTTTGGTCAAGCCGAGGGTGGCACAGAGACCCGCGCGTCGGTCCGCGTCAGTGGCTGAGCACGGCCGTTCCCCGTGCGACGCCGGCGGGGCTGATCGCGTCGACCGTGAAGTAATACCGCACGCCCCGGTTCAGCGCGTTCGTCCTCAGCGTGGTCACGTCGCCCACC
>DATLXP010000058.1:0-4250 GCA_035575695.1 Vicinamibacterales bacterium | reverse complement strand
TGCCATCCACGGTCAAGCGAACGGTATACACGCCCGGCACCGCACGAGGCCCCCGTGCCGGATCACCGGTATCGATCTTGGCGCCCTTGATCTTCGTCGCACCTTCCCAGGTCAGGTCCCACTCGGCGCGATGCAGCCCCGCCTTGGTCGGCAAGGCAGCTTTCTTCAAATCCTCACTGTCATCCTCGTCGTCGCTCTTGTCCGACTCGCGCGGCACGCTGCTGAGCGTACGGACGACACGGCGGCCGGCATCCAGGATCTCGATCTTCACGTCTCCCTTCGGCTTCTCCTTCAGGAAGTAATAGATCGTCGCTCCCTGTGGCGGGTTCGAGAACTTGCCGTAGCTGGATGCCCAGTTGCGATCACCGCTCCGCCACCGTATCGCATCCGGCGCGCTGAGGAGATGCACGTCCTTCGACCGGATCTGATCGGACATCTCGCGGAACGGCTGCAGGTCATCCAGAATCCAGACCGACCGGCCATGCGTGCCCACGACGAGATCGTCTCCCTTGACGGCGAGATCGTGCACGGCGACGGTCGGCAGATCCAGCTGCAGCGGCTTCCACGAGGACCCGTCGTCTGTCGAATACATCACGCCGCGCTCGGTGCCCAGATAGAGCTGCCCGCGCTTCGCGGGATCCTCCCGCACCACATGCAGATACACGTCGTCGGGCAATGTCGAGTGGAGCGCCTTCCACGACTTGCCGTAGTCGGACGTCTTGTAGACATAGGGATGCCTGTCGTCGAGCCGGTGATTGTCGATGACGACGTACGCGGTCCCCGCGTCGAAGCGGGACGCTTCGATGAGACTGACCGTGCCCTCGCGGGGCGCGCCGGTGAGACCTGACGTCACGTTCGTCCAGTTCTTGCCGGCGTCCCTCGTGATGTGCACCAGGCCATCGTCGCTGCCGGCCCAGATCAGTCCTTTTTCCTTCTGAGACTCCGCGATCGTGAAGACCGTGCCCCATGTCTCGACGCCGGTGTTGTCACCGGTGATCGGCCCACCCGCCCATTTCTGTCGCGACTTGTCGTTGCGCGTGAGGTCGGGGCTGATGACGTCCCAGCTCTGCCCGCCGTCCATCGTGCGGAAAATCACCTGCGCGCCGTGGTAGACGACCTTCGGATCGTGAGGCGAGACGTGGATCGGCGCCGTCCACTGGTAGCGGTACTTCATCGCGTCGCCGCCCCAGCCGGACGGATTGTCGGGCCATGCGCTCACGTTGCGCGACTCGCCAGTCTTGCGATCGTGACGTGTGATGATGCCGAGATACTCGCCCGCATAGACGATGTCGGGATTGCTCCAGTCCGAGACAACATAGCCGGCCTCGCCGCCGCCAACGCCCCACCAGTCGGCGAGCGCGATGCCGCCGCGCGGATTCATGCTCGGCCCCTGCGCGGTGCCCCAGTCCTGCATGGAACCCCCGATCCGGTACGGCACGCTGTTGTCGACAGACAGGTGGTAGAACTGGCTGATCGGAAGCGGGGGAGCGAACCACGTCTCGCCGCCGTTCAGGCTGATGTCAACGCCTCCGTCGTTCGAGGAGATCATCCGCTTCGGGTTCTTCGGATCGATCCAGAGATCGTGATGATCTCCATGGTGAAACCCCTTCATGTATGTGATCGTCTTGCCGCCATCGATCGTGCGCAGCATCGGCACCTGCGGAAACCAGACGTCGTCCGGGTTCGAGGGGTTCACCGTGAGCGTCGTGTAGTACCACGCGCGCTGCCTGATGGCGCGATTCGCCGTGGCGAGCTCCCAGGTCTCTCCGCCATCATCCGACCTGAAGAGGCCACCTTTCTCGGCTTCGATGAGCGCATACACGCGTCGCGGGTCCGAGGGAGCCACCGCCACGCCGACCTTGCCCCAGATCCCTTCCGGCAGTCCGTTCTTCGTCAGGGGCTTCCAGGTGTCTCCGCCGTCGCGCGACACGTGGAGGCCGCTTCCCGGCCCTCCGCTGATCATGTCCCAGGGGTACCGGCGCGCCTGCCAGAAGCCGGCGAAGAGAATCGCGGGGTTGGTCGGATCCATGGCGATGTCCGAGGCGCCGGTATCCGCGTTCTTCTTGAGTACCTGCTCCCAGGTCTTGCCGCCGTCCTTCGTGCGGTAGACGCCGCGTTCGGGGTTGGCGCCGAACGGCTTGCCGAGCACTGCCGCAAACGCGATGTCGGGGTTGGCGGGGTGCACGACCATCGTGGCTATCTGCCCTCGCTGCTTCCAGACGTGCGTCCAGTTCTTCCCCCCGTCCACGGTCTTGTAGATCCCGTTGCCCTCGGCGACGTTGCCGCGGATGTTCGCCTCTCCGGACCCGACGTAGACGATGTTGGGATTGGAAGGGGCGATGGCAAGCGAGCCGATCGACGAGACAGGCTGGTCATCGAACACCGACGTCCAGGTGTGACCGCCGTCTGCCGATTTCCAGACGCCGCCGGAGGCGGTCGCCGCGTAGTAGATGTTCGGATCGCCAGGCACGCCTGCCGCACGCGAGACGCGGCCGCCTGCTGCGGGGCCGATCGGCCGGTACTTGAGCGACCGGAGTTCTTTCGGCGCCGTGTTCTTCTCGTCGGCCTGTTTCTTGTCGTCCTGCGCCGCACCGCTCGACACGAGCGAGACGACGAGCGCGGTGGTGAAGGCGAATCTGGAAAGCACAGTCATGGGTGGGGAATTGTAGCGTGGACCAGGTGCCGGTGAAGCCACTGTTCAACAGGGTTCGACACGAGATCTCAGCCACGGTTCAACACGGTGCACCACGGGAACTCAGCCACTGTCCAACACGGTTCAACACGGATCTCAGCCACTGTTCAACACGGTGCAACACCGGGTGTTAACGACGGGCGTAAATTCGACAGTTGTGGCGGACCAAAATCTGACAGTCGGCAGCACGGTCTGGCTGCCGGCTGAGCGCGTCGCTCCCGGCCGGTGATTCACTTCACCATGCGTCTTCATGGAGATGGAGACGCGATGATTGGACGGGAGACGCGGAGGCTACTCAGGCACTACCTGGCGCAAGGCGCGAGCAAGAGCGAGCTGGCTCGCCAGCTCGGGGTCAGCCGAGACACGATGCACCGCTGGATTCGCGCGGGCGATCTCGATCGGGACCTGGACACGGTGCCCGTGCGGTACGGGCCGCGGCGGCCGGTGCCGACGAAACTGGATGCCTACAAAGCCCTTATTGAAACGCGGCTCGCCGCGTCTTCGGAGTTGTCGGCGGTACGACTGCTGGCGGAATCCGCGCCGCGGGCTACGACGGCCGTTACACGCCACTGAAGGCGTTCGTGCGCCAGGTCCGACCGACCCCGCCGGCCGAGCCGGTGATCCGGTTCGAGACGCCGGCGGGCCGGCAAAGGCAGGTCGACTTCGCGCGATTCCAGTTTGCCTGGGGCGTGCGGTACGCGTTGCTCGTGGTCCTCGGCTACTCGCGCGTGTTGTGGTGCCGTTTCATAACCGTGTTGGACCGTGGCCCTGTGCCGTGTTGAACCGTTCTGCACCGTGGCCGTGTGCCGTGTTGAACCGTGTTGCACCGTGGCCTGTATCTGACGCTCGCGCCGCGCGCCGACGTGTGTTGCACGAACGACTCATCCTTGTGGTAGCCTGCGCGCATCATTTCGAGGAGGGACGGCAGATGGGAGACTTTGTGCGCCAGTGTTTCCGGTCGGCGGCCTGCGCGACGGCCGCCGCGACGCTCTTGATGCTGCTCGCCGGGGCCGCCCCGACGCATGCACAGTTTGACCGGGGGACGATCTCCGGAACCGTGAAGGACCAGCAGGGGGCTGTGGTCCCCGGGGCCACCGTGACGGCGACCAGTGCGCAGACCGGACAGACGCGCACGACGGTCACCGAGGGCACCGGTTTTTACACCTTCCCCAACCTGCAGCCGGGGCGGTACGACGTGGCCATCGAGCTCGCCGGATTCAAGAAGGGGAGCCGCACCGGCGTCCCGCTCGACGCGGGAGGCTCGGTGACGATGGACTTCGCGCTCGAAGCCGGGGCGGTGAGCGAGGAGGTCACGGTCGTTGCGGAGGTGTCGCCGATGCAGCGCGACGTCGCGGTCCGCAAGACCATTGAAGCCAAGGACCTCGAGCTGCTGTCGTTCTCGGGCCGGAACCCCATAGGCGTGCCGGCGCTCAAGGCGGGCGTCGTCGGCGGTAACTTCAACAACGCCGGTTTCGCCACGTTCACCAACGGCGGCTTCAGCATCAACGGCAGCCGTCCCGACGAGAACACCATCACGGTGGACGGCGCCGTGGCGCTC
>DATLXP010000057.1:0-4532 GCA_035575695.1 Vicinamibacterales bacterium | reverse complement strand
CACGAGCCTCGGGCCGCCGGTGTAGTCCCCATGCTCCGCGGTGTCGCTCACCGAATACCGCATGTAGTTGAGGCCGCCCTGATACATCAGGTCCACGATCAGCTTCAGTTCGTGGAGGCACTCGAAGTAGGCCACCTCGGGCTGATAACCCGCCTCGACCAGCGTCTCGAACCCCGCCTTCACGAGCGCGCTCACGCCGCCGCAGAGAACGGCCTGCTCGCCGAAGAGGTCCGTCTCGGTCTCTTCGGCAAACGTGGTCTCGATCACCCCGGCCCGCGTCACCCCCAGCGCGCTCGCGTACGACAGGGCGACCGCGCGTGCAGATCCGCTGGCGTCCTGATGGACGGCGAGCAGCGCCGGCGTGCCGGCCCCCTCCTGATACAACTCCCGCACGCGATGCCCCGGCGACTTCGGCGCGATCATCGAGACATCGATGTCCGACGGCAGATCGAGGGTGCCGAACCGCACGTTGAACCCGTGCGCGAACATCAGCGTCTTGCCTGCCGAGAGATGCGGATGGATGGCGTCGCGGTAGAGCGCCGCCTGAGCGGTGTCAGGCACGAGGACCATGATCACGTCCGCCCACGCGCAGGCGTCAGCCGGCGCCAGCACGGTCAGCCCCTGCGCCGCAGCCTTCGCGCGCGAGAGGCTCGACGCGGGCAGGCCGACGCGGACCTCCACGCCGCTGTCACGCAGGTTGAGGGCGTGCGCGTGCCCCTGGGACCCGTACCCGAGCACCGCGACCCTGCGCGCCTTGATGAGCGGCGGATCGGCATCCTGGTCGTAATACACACGTGTCATGCGTTTCTCCTCCACAATCCTCGCAGCGCAGGCCTTCAGGCCTGCCGTTTGTCAGACGTAGCGCAGGCCTTCAGGCCTGCTACACCGAATACGAAACACCCTCGTCCACCGCCATCGCCGGCGCGACGTCCGCAGCCGCTGCCTCCACGGCAAGCCCGCGCTCCATCGCAATGCGTCCTGTGCGCGCCATCTCGAGCACGCCGTACGGCCGCAGGACCTCGGCGAGCCCATCGATCTTCGCTTCGGATCCGCTGATTTCCACGACGATCGATCCGGGTCCGACATCGACGACACGTGCGTTGAAGACATGCGCGAGCTGGACGAGGGCCGAGCGCGTGTGAATGTCGGCCGAGACCTTGATGAGCGCGAGGTCCCGCACGATCGACGGCCGGTCGGTGATGTCGTCGACCCGCAGCACATTCACGATCTTGTACAGGTGCGCCTGGATGCGCTGCGCTCCGCCGGCATCCGTCTGCACGACGGCCGTCATCCGGGAGACGCCAGGTGTTTCGCTGTGACCCACCGCCAGCGAATGAATATTGAAATTGCGTCGCCGCAGGAGGGAAGACACCCGGTTCAGCACACCAGGGCGGTCTTCGACGTAAACAGCAAACGTGTGCAGGGCCATATCGGTCTCCATCGTCAATTGCCTCAGTCCGCGGCCGTTTCCACAATCGGGTTCGGCCTGCGGATCATCGCCTGCAGGTCCGCCCCAGCCGGCACCATCGGGTAGACGGTGTCTTCCTGTTCCACCCGGAAATCGAGCACCACCGGACCGTCGTGGGCGCGCGCGTCCTCGATCGCCGGCAGGACGCCCGACCGCGCCGAGACCGCCGCGGCGTGGATGCCGAAGGACTCGGCGAGCTTGACGAAATCGGGTCCGGACAGCGGGGTGGCGGCGTAGCGCCGCTCGTAGAAGAACTCCTGCCACTGCCGGACCATGCCGAGGAAGCCGTTGTTGATGATGGCGACCTTGATGGCGAGCTGTTCCTGCACAGCGGTCGCCAGCTCGCACATGGTCATCTGGAAGCCGCCGTCGCCGACAATCGCCCAGACCTCGGCCTCCGGGCGCGCGCGCTTCGCGCCGATCGCCGCCGGGACCGCGAAGCCCATGGTCCCGAGACCGCCGGAGGTGATGAGCGAGCGCGGGGCGTCGTGGTGGTAATACTGCGCTTCCCACATCTGGTGCTGTCCCACGTCGGTCACGACGATCGTGTCGGCGCCGCGCGTGGCGCGCCAGAGGTCGTTGATCACATGCGCCGCATACAAATGCCCATCGTCGGGGAGGAGCTGGATGTCGCGCACGGCTGAATCACCGCGAACGGAAGCGATGCGGTCCGTCCAGGCCGTGCTGTCGTTTGACGCGACGGCCGGCTGAAGCCGCTCGAGCACGTCGCGGAGGTCGCCGACGAGGCCGACGTCCACGTGCACGTTCTTGTTGATCTCAGCCCCGTCGATATCGATGTGTATCTTTCGCGCCTGCGTCGCGTAGGTCTTCAGGTTGCCCGTCACGCGATCGTCGAAGCGCATGCCGCAGGCGATCAGCAGGTCCGCTTCCTGGATGGCGGTGTTGACCCAGGCTTCCCCGTGCATGCCCATCATGCCGAGGCTCAGCGGATGCGACGCCGGGAAGCCGCCGATCCCGAGCAGCGTGGCGGCCACGGGGATGTGCGCGCGCTCGGCGAGAGCCATCAGCGCCTCCATGGCACCGGAGATGAGCACGCCGTGCCCCGCGAGGATGACCGGTCGGTCGGCGCCGTTGATCAGCGCCGCTGCGTGCGCGAGGCGGTCCTGCGCGATCGTGTCGGCGTGCCGCCATCCGCGCGCCACGGGGGCCGAGGCCTCCCAGTCGAATTCGCACGACGCCTGCTGCGCGTCCTTCGTGATGTCGATCAGCACGGGACCCGGTCGGCCCGCCGCTGCGATGACGAACGCTTCGCGGACCGTGCGCGCCACGTCCTCGGGTCGCGTGACCAGGTAATTGTGTTTGGTGATGGGCAATGTGATGCCGGTGATGTCGATCTCCTGAAACGCGTCACTGCCGATCAGGCGGCTGCCGACCTGCCCGGTGATGCACACGATCGGCGAGGAGTCCATCATCGCGGTGGCAATGCCGGTGACCATGTTGGTGGCCCCGGGCCCGGAGGTGGCAATGGCGACCCCCACGCGTCCGCTCGCGCGCGCGTAGCCGTCGGCCATGTGCGTCGCCCCCTGCTCGTGGCGCACGAGGGTGTGGCGGATAGGGAAGTCCAGGAGCGCGTCGTACGCCGGAAGGATCGCCCCGCCGGGATACCCGAAGACCTCGGTCACCCCTTCGCGGACCAACGACTCCCAGAGGATCTGCGCGCCCGTCATTCGCGTCGTGCTTGTCATGCTTGTCATGGTCATGTCGCCTCCGTTGTCAGACTGGCCTACGCGGTCACGGCGCCGGTGGACGCCGACGAGACCAGCCGCGCGTATTTCGCCATGACCCCGCTCGCATGCCGGGGCGGCGGCGGCTGCCAGCGGTCCAGGCGTGTGGCCAGCGTCGCGGCGTCGAGCTCCACCGTCAGCGTCCGCGCCCCGACATCCAGCGCGATGATGTCGCCATCCTGCAGGGCGGCGATGGGGCCGCCAACCGCCGCTTCTGGCGCCACGTGTCCCGCCATCAGCCCGCGCGTCGCTCCGGAGAATCGCCCGTCGGTGATGAGCGCCACCGATTCCGACAGCCCCGCCCCGACAATCGCGGCAGTGACGCCGAGCATCTCGCGCATGCCGGGCCCTCCGCGTGGGCCCTCGTAGCGAATGACGACGACGTCGCCGGCCGCGATGGCGCCTCGCTGCACCGCGTCGAAGGCGTCTTCCTCGAGGTCGAAGACACGGGCGGGGCCGCGGTGCCCGGAGATATCGTGCCCGGCGACTTTCACCACGCATCCGTCCGGCGCGAGGTTGCCGCGCAGGACCACGAGACCGCCGGTGGGCTTCAGGGGATCGCCGAGCGGGCGTACCACGACCTGCCCCGGCGTCTCGCGGGCGCCGGCCGCCTCTTCGCCGATCGTGCGCCCGGTGACCGTCGGTGCGTCGGCGTGGAGAGCGCCGGCTTCGATGAGCCGGTGCGCAATCAGCCGTGTCCCGCCAGCGGCGTGAAGATCGGTTGCGACAAACCGCCCTCCTGGCTTCAGGTCCGCCAGAAGCGGGACCCGTGCGCTGATGCGGTCAAAGTCGTCCAGCGTCAGCGCGATGCCGGCTTCGCGCGCGATCGCGATGAGGTGGAGGACGGCGTTCGTGGATCCGCCGGTCGCAGCCACCGACGCGATCGCGTTCTCGAGCGAGCGCGTGCTGATGATGCTGGACGGCCGGCGGTCGCTCCGGAGCACGTCCATGACCAGCGCCCCCGCGGCGTCCGCGGCGGCGTGCTTCGCGACGTCGGTGGCGGGCACGTCGCCGCTCCCCATGGGGGCGAGGCCGAGGAACTCGCAGGCCGTCGCCATGGTGTTGGCCGTGAACTGGCCGCCGCACGCCCCCGCGCCCGGGCAGGCGCGGTCCTCGAGCTCGCAGAGCCCCTGGTCCGACAGGCGTCCTGCCGCGTGCGCGCCCACCGCTTCGAAAACGTCCTGGATGGTGACATCGCGCCCGTCCACGCGGCCGGGTGCGATCGATCCGCCGTAGAGCATGAGCCCGGGGATGTCGAGCCGCGCCAGCGCCATCGCGGCGGCGGGGATCGTCTTGTCGCACCCGACGAGGACCACGAG
>DATLXP010000056.1:0-3078 GCA_035575695.1 Vicinamibacterales bacterium | reverse complement strand
CAACACGCCGCCGGACCTCTACGCGAACCTCTCGCCGGCGCGGCGGGAGCTGTTCGGCTTCACCTCCGTGCCGCCCGGGGACGAGCACGTGCGCTCGAAGATGCGCATCCCCGCGAGTGAATTGCCGGACCGGCTCTCGTAACCGACGTGATGATGCATCCAGCCGAGCCGTCGCTCCGGTGGGGCGACCTGAGTCTCGAAGGGTCCGCACGCTGGAACGATGTCGACACCGTGGCGTCACGCTGGCTCGGGCGGGCATGTCTGGCCGTACCGTCCGTGCGCGTCGGCCTGTGCTGGACGCTGGAGGTCGCAGGCCTGCGGCGCCACCGCAGCCACGTGCTCGTGCCGCGATTCGTCGGCCGCTGTATTCTCAACGCCATCGGACGTGTCGCGCTGCCGGTGGAAGTCCCCACCCCCGACACGCAGGCGGCCATCGTCGTCGACCAGTACGGCCTTCGCCAGGACCTCCCGGCGCTCGTGCCCGAGTTCACGCAACGAGGCTGGGCGTATGTTGAAGACAGCCCGTACGGCGTGGGGTCGGACGAACCGCCCGGGCACGGCTCGCTCGGACGATTCATCGGTCTCGCCAAGGTCCTGCCGATCTCCCAGGGTGCGCTGCTGGTCACGGAGCGCGCGGATGTCGCGGCCGAGATTCGCCGGCGCCGCGAGGAGTGGAGTGCCTGGTCCCTGCCGGTGTGGTTGACGATGACGATACTTCGATTCCGCCGGGAGGTGGGTTCGTATGCCGCGGCGGCCGACGCGGCATACGAAATGTACGGTGCAGCGCGGGGCGGCAACCGGTGGCTGCGGGGGAACATCCGGACCGTGCTGGGGCGTGCGGACGCGCACGAAACGGAAAGCGCCCGGCGGCTGGCCCTGATCGGCGAACAGCTCGCGAGCGCGGCGTTGATGCCGGATCTGTCCAGACTGGGATACGTCGTGCCCTTCAGAATCGAGGATGACGAGCCCGCTGTCGGAGCGATCTTCAGGGCGTGCGGTTTCGACGCCGGGGCGTATCACGTCGACGAGGCCCGCAACCTGCTGTCGCCGGCGTTCTCGCGCTGCATGCTGATCCCCCTGAATCCCCGGATACCGCGCGAGGCGTTCGATCGTCTCGTCGTGACGCTCGCCAGTCGCGTGAAGGAGCGCGCCGCATGATGGCATTCGAGGTGCGCGCGGCGCGGACCGAGGGGGAAGTCGCGCAGGCGTACGAGGTGGCGACCCGGGTCTTCGGTCCCAACTACCACGAATCACGCGCCACGAAAGACCGGATGCTGCGCCTCGAGCCTCCCACCGACCTCCGCGACCTCCTCGTCGCCGTCGCCGGAGATGAGGTCGTCGGTGTGCTGCGCATCGTGGACCGCGACGTGGAGCTCGGGTCCGGTGTCGCCAGAGTCGGCGGGATCACGACCGGAGCGGTCCGTCCCGATTTCCGCCGGAGCGGCTGCGGATGGAAGCTGTTCGAGGCTTCGATCGAGCGGAGCCGCGAGCGCGGCGACCTCCTGTCGATCGGCTTCGCGCGCCGCGCAATGGACGGCTACTACCCGCGCCTCGGCTACGTCGGCCTCGGCGGGCACGTGAAGAACACATACACGGTCCCTTCGGCGCAGGGGGACAACCCGGCGATCGTCACCGCGTTCGATCCGGAACTCATTGGCGCTTACGGCGCCGCTTACGACAATACGTACGGCGGTTTGACGATGCGCTTCATGCGGACAACGTCGTGGTGGGCGTCGCTGCGCGATCGCTCGCCGTGGCTCCGCGCTGACGGGTTCGTCACGGTGATGGTCGAAGACACGCCCGCCGGCTACTACGTCGAGCACGGCGGGACGGTGATGGAAGCGGCCTGGCTTCCCGGTCAGATGCCGCTCGTCGCGTCGGCGGTGCTCGCCGGCGCGCGTGCCCGCCGCAGCGAGCTCTCGACCTCGCTGTCGCCATCGCATCCGTTGTCTGCCACGCTCGCGGCGCTCAATCACACCACCTCGATGCGCCGCGCGTGGGATGGCGGTCATATCGTGCGCATCGTCGATCGCGACGGCCTCGCCGCGCTCCTGGCGGAACACTGTTCCGCCGATGAGCGCGCAGCGTGGCGGTCGTTCGACGTCCGCAGTCACGTGGACGCACGCAATCTGCTGATGCTCGCGGCCGCCGGCTCGATGTCGTCTCCGCCTGTCTGGTCGGAACTCGATGCCTTGTAGCTGTCCTGCCTGCCACGATTCCGAATCGACGCCGTTCTTCGAGAGCGTTGCGAAGGATTTCTCACTCGCCGGATATCCCTACGTCCGCTGTGCCGGGTGCGCGACGGTCTTCAACGGCCGCAGCCCGGAGCAGGAGGAGCTGACGGCGCTGCACCGCGACCAGTGGTACTCGTCGGCAACGTTCCGCTACCCCGATGCCGGACGCGAGTCGCTCCTCGGCCACTGGACGAAGACGATGGCGGAAGCTGCGGCGGCGGTGAAGGCACGCGTGCCCGGCACGCCGCGACACCTTGATATCGGCTGCGGTTATGGCGGCTGCTGTGAAGCCCTCCGGCAGGTCGGCTTCAACTCCACCGGCGTCGATCCGTCGCCGGATTCGATTGCAGCGGCGCAGCGCGAATTTCCGCAGAACCAGTTCTACACCGCGTCCCTGAGCGATGCCGGCCTCCCGGAGCTGCAGGGCACGTGGGACCTTGTGACCCTGAACGACGTCATCGAGCACGTCGTGTCCCCTGACCTCCTGATGAGCGAAGTCGGCCGCGTCACCGGGGCAGGCTCATTGGTGTACGTCCAGGCGCCGTCGGCAGCTTCGCTGCAGCTGGCGTATCTCCGGGAGCATGCCTTTCACAGCATGGCGCCGTTTCACCGGACGTTGTTCTCGCTGGCCGGGCTCACGCGGCTGCTCGACCGGAATGGATTCGACGTCGTCTCTGTGCTGCCGAGCCACATCAACTGGGGGTGGACCCGCGCCCTGTCATTCCAGCTGGGGAGTCCCGCGGAATACGAGCGCCTCCGCCAGGATGCGGCGTTCCGCGCGCTCGACCTCGCCATCGACACCCTGTTCGATCGCATTGCCATCGACCAGGGGCGCGCGCCGTCC
>DATLXP010000055.1:0-16177 GCA_035575695.1 Vicinamibacterales bacterium | reverse complement strand
GTGGGACGGAAGCGTGAGAGGTGCGGTCGCGCGGACGTTGGTAAAGCGCACGCCCCGAGCCGCCAGCTTGTCGAGGTTGGGCGTCAGGCCCCTCCCGAGGCGGTCCGCCCGGAACGTGTCGAGCGTGATCAACACGATGTTCGCTCGGAGCCCGGGGGTCGGGGCTCGGGACTCGCGGCCCCAGACGAACCAGCCGGCCGCAGCCGCGCAGAGCAGCACCATGCCAATCACGACGCGTTTCACGGTGACATTATCGCCGGTCAATACTGGATCCATGTTCACCGACGAGACGCTTCGATTTCTCAGGGCGCTCAAGCGCAACAACGACCGCGAGTGGTTCAGGGAGCGGCGCGAGCGCTACGACATGCACGTCCGGGGGCCGATGATTCAGCTGATCGAGCGGCTGGCGCTCGATTTCAGGCGGTTTGCTCCCGAGATCGTCGCGTCGCCGAAAACGTCACTCTACCGGGTCTACAGGGACACGCGCTTCAGCGGCGACAAGACCCCGCTGAAGATCCAGGCGTCAGCGTCCTTTCGCTGGCGGGGCCTGGCACGGGGGGAAGGCGCGGGGCTCTATCTCGAGGTGCATCCGCAATGGGTCTGGATGGGGGGCGGCTTCTGGGCGCCGCCCATGCCGCAACTTGTCAGGATCCGCGAGCACATCGCGACAACCTGGCCGGAGATCGACCGGATGGCGAAGGGCCGGGCGCTCCGAAGGATCGGACCGCTCCACGGGGATCGCCTGACGCGCGTGCCGCGCGGGTATCCGAAAAACCACCCGGCCGCCGAATACCTGAAGTACCGCCAGTTTCTTGTCGGTCGCGAGTTCCCGGCGGAGTTCGCCACGACCGAGGCGTTCTACCCTGCGCTGTTGCAGACGTACAAAGCGATCATGCCGCTCATCAGGTTCCTGAACGAACCACTCGCCTGAGACGGACATTCACCACAGAGGCACAGAGATCCACAGAGTGGCTCTTGATAAGAGAACGTTCTCTCCCGCCAAGAGCGTCTGTGAACTCCGTGACTCTGTGGTGCACTCTTCTTTCTAGTACCGGTAGTGGTCCGGCTTGTACGGTCCGGTCACCGGCACGCCGATGTACTTCGCTTGTTCGGCCGTGAGCTCGGTCAGCCGCACGCCGAGATGGTCGAGATGAAGCCGCGCGACCTCCTCGTCGAGGTGCTTCGGCAGGATGTAGACCTTCTTCTCGTACTGGCTGTTGTTGGTGTGCAGCTCCAGCTGCGCGATCACCTGGTTCGAGAACGATGCGGACATGACGAAGCTCGGGTGCCCGGTCGCGCATCCGAGGTTCATCAGCCGGCCCTCGGCCAGCACCATCACGCTGTGGCCATCCGGGAAGCGGAATTCGTCGTACTGCGGCTTGATGTTGATCCGCACGACGCCCTTCATCTTCTTCAGCCCGGCCATGTCGATCTCATTGTCGAAGTGGCCGATGTTCGCGACGATGGCCTTGTCCTTCATACGCGCCATGTGATCGGCCGTGATGAGGTTGAGGTTCCCCGTCGCCGTGATGAAGATATCGGCGCGATCGACGACGTCTTCGAGGGTCTTGACTTCGTAGCCTTCCATCGCCGCCTGCAGCGCGCAGATCGGATCGATCTCCGTCACGATGACGCGGCAGCCCTGCCCGCGCAGCGCCTGCGCGCACCCCTTGCCCACTTCGCCAAAGCCCGCCACGACCGCGACCTTGCCGCCGAGCATGACGTCGGTCGCGCGGTTGAGGCCGTCGATCACCGAGTGACGGCAACCGTAGATGTTGTCGAACTTGCTCTTGGTGACGGAGTCGTTGACGTTGATCGCCGGGAACAGCAGCGTGCCGGCCTTCATCATTTCGTACAGGCGATGGACACCGGTCGTCGTCTCCTCGCTGACGCCGCGGAGGTCCTTGGCGACGTTGGTCCAGCGCTTCGGGGTCTCCTTGATGGTCTTGCGCAGGAACTCGAGGATGATGCCCCATTCTTCGGGCTCGTTGGCTTCGTCGAACGCCGGCACCTTGCCGCCGTCCTTCTCGAACTCGACACCCTTGTGCACGACGAGCGTCGCGTCGCCGCCGTCGTCGACGATCAGCGTCGGACCTGAGCCGTCGGGCCACATCAGCGCCTCGCCCGTGCACCACCAGTATTCGTCGAGGGTCTCACCCTTCCAGGCGAAGACCGGGATGCCCCTCGGATTGACCACCGAGCCGCTCGTGTCGGCACGTCCCACCACGACCGCCGCAGCCGCGTGGTCCTGCGTCGAGAAGATGTTACAGGACACCCAGCGGACGTCCGCACCCAGGTCCGCGAGCGTCTCGATCAGAACGGCCGTCTGAATGGTCATGTGCAACGAACCCATGACCTTGGCGCCGGCCAGCGGGTTCTTGCCCTTGTAGCGCTCGCGCAGCGCCATCAGGCCCGGCATCTCCTGCTCCGCGAGGCGGATCTCCTTGCGGCCGAATTCCGCGAGCGACAAGTCGGCGACCTTGAACGGTTCACGGCCGGCTTTCACCGCCGCGTCGAATGCGTGCATTTCCTGAACTGCTGAACTCATTTCTGCTCCTTCACTGTCACAAGACGCCCGACCTGAAGGTCGGGCCCACCGATTTCCGTCACAAGACGCCCGACCTGAAGGTCGGGCCTACGGGTTGACTCATGCCCGCCTGGCGCTTGCCACGAACAGGGCGGGGCCCTTCGCCTCGGGGTTCGACTGCAGCGGAACGATGCGAACGTCCGCGAAGCCTGCGTCCCCAAGCAACGCTTTCACCTGACCATCGCCGAATCCCAGCCAGACGTGTCCCATCTGCTGCCGATACTCCTCGTGATCGTGGGGCAGCATGTCGCAGATGAGCAGCCGGCCTCCCGACTTGAGCACGCGCGCCGCCTCACGAAGCGCGGCCAATGGCTCCGCGAGGTGGTGCAACACGAGGAGGAGGGTCGCGGCGTCGAGCTCTCCGTCACCGATCGGGAGCGCCTCGAGCTCTCCCCGCCGGACCTCGACATTCGAGAACTCCTGTAACCGCGTGCGCGCGGTCTGCAGCATTTCCCCCGAGCGATCGACGGCGACGACCCGTGCGACAAACGGCGCGAGTGCCGCAGCGACCTGGCCGGTGCCGCATCCCAGATCGCCGACAGCCCATGCCGCGTCGAGCAGGGCGGGCAGCGCCTGCAGGTGCGAGCCGCGCCCATAGAGATCTTCGCGAAGCTTGTCCCATTGCCCCGCTGCCGACTCGAAGAATTCCTGCGACTTCGACTGGCGGCGGCTCAGGACGCTCTTGAGCCGCCTGGCGTCCTGATCGGCACCGGCAGTGCTCCCGACCTGCTCGCGCATCAGGGCCCAGAGGCGGTGTGCCGCGGGGCCCCGGTCTTCCGACGCGAGCGTGTAATAACGGCTCGTCGCCTCGCGACGCGACGCAACCCACCCCGCATCCAGCAGGGTCTTCAAATGGCGGCTGACGGTAGACTGGGGTAACTGGAGCACCGCGCACAACTCGGAGACCGTGAGTTCGTTTCGGTCCAGGAGCAGGAGCATCCGGCTGCGCGTGACGTCGGCCAGCGTGCTGAGATCGCTGAAGATCGCCGGCTGCGCTAGCATTTTTTATCCATCCGTATATCCGGATGAAAGGTTACATCACGACCGCCTGCCTGTCAACGGCAATAATATACTTGGCTAATCTATTTTGTGCATTCGGTTATGCATAAAGAGGCTGCAAGTGCAGTTTGTCGCATACAGTAGTGCCTTCTCAGCGCCGAAACTTCTAGCGATGCCCTTCCAAAATACCCTCTTTTACGGTGATAACCTGACGATCATGCGGGACCGCATCCCGAGTCAAAGCGTTGATCTGATTTATCTCGACCCACCGTTCAAGTCGGACCAGAACTACAACCTGATTTACAAGACGCTCACCGGCAAGCCGGTGCCCGAACAGGCGGAGGCGTTCTGCGATACGTGGGACATGGACGCTGAGAAAGCGGAGATGGCGAAGCGAATCCCCCAGATGATGCGGGAAACGGGAGTGCCGGACTATTACATTCACTTCTGGACGCTCTGGGTCAACACGCTAACGGACGTGCAGCCACATCTGCTGGCATACCTGATTTACATGGTGGAGCGGCTGATCTGGATGCGGCCGATTCTAAAGGACACCGGATCTATTTATCTTCACTGCGATCCGACAGCCAGCCATTACATCAAGGTGATGATGGATGGCATCTTTGGTCACAAAAATTTTCGCAATGAGATTGTCTGGAAACGAACATTTGCCCACGGCAGCGCCAAGGGGTGGGGCGACGTTCACGACACTATCCTGCTGTACTCAAAGACAGACAAGTTTCGGTGGAACCGCATCCTTCAGGCGCACGATCCAGATTATGTCAACGACAAGTACCGATTTACGGACGCGCGTGGCCGTTACCGCCTCGTAGTGCTTACCGGCCCCGGCTTGGTCAAAGCCGGGCCGTCCAGCCAGCCGTGGCGTGGAATAAACCCCAGTGACGGCGGCCGTCAC
This sequence comes from Vicinamibacterales bacterium, assembly GCA_035575695.1. GTDB lineage: Bacteria > Acidobacteriota > Vicinamibacteria > Vicinamibacterales > 2-12-FULL-66-21 > JACDCA01. Next base: position 11,675 of record DATLXP010000055.1, on the reverse strand, counting down.
TGGTCTGTTCCTCAGCGCGCACTAGCGGCACTGAGGGACGAGGGCGTTTCCATTCCCACGGAGTTACATAAACAACTAGATCTGCTGGTGGAGCACGGATTTATTCGGTTCCCGAAAAAGCGCGGCGGCGGTGTGGGCGTTCCTGAGTTCAAGCTGTACCTCCCCAAAGGGCAGGCTATTCAAGATGTTATCACTGACATTCCGCCGCTTAACTCGCAGGCGAAGGAACGATTGGGCTATCCGACGCAGAAGCCGAAGCAATTACTTAAACGCATCATCGAGGCGTCAAGCAACCCAGGCGACGTGATCTTTGATCCTTTCTGCGGTTGCGGAACAACGATCTACGCGACACAAGAAACAGGTACCCGCACATGGATCGGGTGCGACGTGGCGATCCTCGCCATCAAGATCATTCGCGAAACCCTGTCGGAGCGGTATCGGCTCTCTGAGGATCGGGATTTTGAGGTAGACGGTATCCCCAACAGTGTCGAGGCGGCCATCGAGTTGTTTCAACGGGATGCACACCAGTTCCAGCATTGGGCCGTCGAACGCGTCGGCGGCTTCCCGATGAAGAAGCGTGGGGCGGATCGAGGCATCGACGGCCGCATGTACTTTGAAGCGAAGCCGGGGCTGAGAAGCATGGTCATGTCCGTGAAGGGTGGCCACACCGGCCCTGCTGATGTGCGCGATCTCTACGGTGTGCTGGAGGGCGATTCAGACGCTGAATTGGGTGGGTTCATCTGCCTTCATGAGCCCACGAAGGCGATGCACGCTGCTGCCTCCAAGGCCGGACGCTACGAGTACAACGGAACGAGCTACGACCGAATTCAGATATTGTCGGTGCGTGAAATTTTGGAGGAGAAACGGGAGTTTAGAACCCCCTCCAAGATCGGCTCTCGGATTTCCACCGGGCAGGTTGCGCTACCAATCTGAAGGTCGAAACCCTCTTGCAAGTTGCCATCAATTGTCCGCTATGCGGATCGGCGATGCATCCCCCGACACGACCCCTTCCCAGCTCCATGCCCGGCCGGGATCGTTCTCGTTGAGTGCGCTCGGCACGGACTCTTTCACTTCGGTCCCACCACGGCCCTCACTCCAGGCTTACCGCGCCAGGCCGCTCTGTGGCTAAATGGCCACACTGGCGCCCATGCGGTGTATTTAGACCCATTGACACACCACACCACACTGTGCTCATAATTGCACCAGCCGAACTTTCTTAGCTGGTTCGGTGGAAGTGGGTTGGCCGATGACATTTATTGATGAACTTAGGCTGCGCGTTGAGCGGGTCCGACTGGAATGCGAACGGCTGAAGGTCGCGAGCGAAACGGCCCGCCAAAACGAGGAAGCCAAAGCTGAAGAACTCCGCGCGTGGGAGCGCATCTTCGCCGCGGAGGGTGGAACCGGCCGGGTCACTCCGCCCATACCGCCACACACCGTCATTGTGAAGATCGATAAGACCCAGCGGTGCGCGAGGATCGTGAAAGACGCCGGGGCGGTAGGAGTGACGCCGAGAGAGGTTAGAGACGCCTTCAATAAACAAGGATTCGAGCTGAGTTTGAACTACGTGTTCAACATCCTCAGCAGGTTGAAAAAAACTGGAACGGTCGAGCAGAGGGAAGGGCGGTACTACACGAAATCGTAAACTTTTGGGCAGCAAAAAGGGGCGCTAGACACGCCCCAATTTGCCAGGTATAACCCGCCGTCCGAACCTGAATCCGGGACCAGGGCACACCACACAAGTAGAACCGCATTATGCGGCCTACCGTGCTCCCAGTCAAGGACTGCCCAACGGACGGCTTCACCACAGGAGGCTGTTATGGCCTTGCTCAAGCGCAAAGGGCGGCGGAGCTGCGCGTTTCCGCGACGACCGCCACCAGGCACGAGGCCGATGCGCCGCTAGTGTCCGTCATGGGAACCGGAACCGGCCACGGAGGATCGTGGCCGGTCAGCCCGGATTACGCCGGTTTCTTGCACTCGCTGCGTTCCCGCTGGTACTCGGCTTCCTTCTCGTCAATCTCGCGCTTAGGAACCTTCGCGATCTTTTCGAGCAGGTCTTTCAAAGCGGAGTGTCCGGGCGGCGCTTTTGGATCGTCGCTCACGTTTCCCCCTTGGATTCTGTATCCCCAGTCATGCGGGCTGCTTCTCGCCGATCAGTTCCTTGTACATCACGCGTCGTCCAGTCACCGCTTTGAGGACACCAGCGAAGCGGCCCGCATCGGTGTCCTTACGGTTGTTGAAACGATACGCCTCTTCGTCCAAGTAGCGGAACAGGTGGAATGGCTCCACGCTTACATAGGTGCCCTTAATCATCCGCTTCAGCAGGGACCAGAAATTCTCCATGCCGTTGGTGTGGACTTCGCCGTCCACGTACTTTTCAGCGTGGTCGATAACCTTGTGGATGTAGAGGTCGGACGGCCTCCAGCCCCTCGGCGTCACCGGCACGTAGGACTTCAGCGCGTCACTGTAGAGAACGGTTTCTCCGTCCATCTGGACGTGCTTGCGAAGCTCGTATTGCAGGTTCCGGCGCTTCACGCCCGACACAACTTCCGTGCGAACAACGCTGTTGCCTCCGGCGCTGTTACGTTCTAACACGCCCATTACGGCAATCTTGCCCGTGCTCCCGGACTGACGCCCCTTCAGCATCCGCTCACGTCGGCCCTTGTGCATATTACGCGCTTTGCCGCCAATGAACGTCTCGTCCGCTTCAACTTGACCGGAGAGCTTGCGGAACGTGCCCGTGTGCATCGCAAGACGAATGCGGTGGAGCATGAACCACGCGGTCTTTTGGGTGACACCGATAGCGCGATGCAGTTCGTAAGAACTGATACCGTTCTTTGCACCGGCAATCAGCCACATCGCGGTGAACCACTTGTCCAGGCGGATCGGGGAATCCTCGAAAATCGTCCCGACCTTGACGGAAAACTGACGGCGCGAGTGCTTCTCGCGGCACTGCCAGCGCCGCTGATTCTCCAGATACGAGACGGCCTTGCTGCCGCACGTCGGGCAGGTGACGCCATCGGGCCAGCGAGCCTCTACGAGCAGCGACTGGCAAACGTCCAGATCGGAGTAGTAGCGGATCGCGGCGAGCAGTGTTTGGGGTGTGTGTTCGGCGGCCATGCGAGAATCATAGCGACCTTGGCTGGATTAGTCAAGTATATTATTACCCTGTCAACGTGGCTGTGACTCCTCCCGCGCGAATCCGCGCCCAGAATTCAGCGCCCATGTCGTGCGATGCGGACTTCGTCCTCTACTGGATGACTGCGGCCCGTCGCACTCGGTGGAACTTCGGGCTACAGCGCGCGGCCGAACTGGCTGTCGAACTGCGGAAACCCCTGGTCGTCGTGGAGGCGCTCCGAAGCGACTATCCGGATGCCAGTGACCGCTTCCATCAGTTCGTGCTCGAGGGGATGGGGGCCAACGCCGAGGGGTTCCGCGCGTCGCGTGCGTTGTATTACCCGTACGTGGAGCCCGCTCTCGACGCCGGCGCCGGCCTCATTCAGGCGCTCGCGGAGCGTGCATGCGTCGTGGTCACCGACTGGTTCCCCGCCTACTTTCTGCCGCGGATGGTGCAGGCCCTGTCCGGCCGCGTCGGGGTTCGCGTTGAAGCCATCGACTCGAACGGCTTGATACCGGTTGCCGACCACGGCAGGGCATTCCCGACGGCGCGCGGCTACCGCGCGCACATGCAACGGACACTGAAGGCACACCTTCGGCAGTTTCCACTGGCCACGCCTACCGACCTTTTGAAAGATGCCCCACGGCTCAAGGCGCTGCCGGCGCACATCACCTCACGCTGGCCTGCGCTGTCGGCGGCGCAACTCGCGGCGCCCCATCGTCTCCTGGCCGCGCTGCCGATCGATCATGGGGTGGTGGCGCTGGAGACACGAGGGGGCTCGACTGCGGCGACGAGGACCCTCTCGACCTTCATGGCGCAGAAGCTCCGCGTGTACGACGAGGAGCGCAACCATCCCGATGCTGACTGCACCAGCAGGCTGTCACCCTATCTGCACTTCGGCCACATCTCCGCTCACGAGATTTTCTCCACGCTCATGACGCAGGAGCGCTGGACAACCCGGAAGCTCGGTCCTGGCGGCGCGGGGGCTCGTGAAGGCTGGTGGGGGGTGTCGCCATCCGCAGAGGCATTTCTCGACCAGCTGACGGTCTGGCGGGAGCTCGCATTCAATGGATGCGCGTGGACACCGAACTATCACGCGTACGAGGCACTGCCGGCCTGGGCACGCGCAACCCTGGAGGCGCATCAGCGGGATCCGCGACCGCATCTCTATTCACTGGCGCAGCTCGACGCGGCCGAGACAGCCGACGAGGTGTGGAACGCCGCCCAGCGGCAACTTCGCCAGGAGGGCTGGTTCCACGGCTACCTGCGGATGCTGTGGGGAAAAAAGATCCTGGAGTGGACCCGCGAGCCGGCCGACGCACTCGACCGCATGGAAATCCTGATGAACCGCTACTCGCTGGACGGCCGCGACCCGGTGTCGTACGCAGGTTACGGCTGGGTCCTCGGACGGTACGACCGTCCCTGGTTCGACCGCGCCGTGTTCGGCACGGTGCGGTACATGACATCGGCGAGCGCGACACGAAAGCTTCGGATGAAGGACTACCTACGGAAATTTTCGTAAGACTTTGCCCGGCAGCGCGGCGGTGAACTTGCCGTCCGCGACCACCACCTGCCCGTTGATGAGCACGTAGTGCATCCCCTCGGCGTGATGATGCGGATCCGTATAGGTGGACTTCTCGACGATTTTCGACAGGTCGAAGATCGCGATGTCAGCGGCCGCCCCCTCGCGCAACACCCCCCGATCGTGCATGCCAAACACGGAAGCCGGCAAACTCGTCATCGAGCGGACGGCGTGCTCCAGCGTGACGACGCCGCGTTCACGCGAGTACAGCGACAGCTTCCGCGCGAACGCGCCGTAGTTGCGAGGATGCGGCTTGCCCTCGGTCGGCAGCACCAGTCCCCCGTCACTCGACGTCATCGTGTACGTCTGTCGCATCAGGTGAGCGATGTCAGCTTCCGACATGTTGAACGACACGATCGAGGCGCCGCCACGCGCAATCATGTCGAGCGCCTCGAGGACGGGTGTGCGTCCCGTCCCAGCCGCGACCTGCGCGAGGGTCTTGCCTTCACGCGCCGGGTCGGGCCGATAATGCGCGAACTGGATCGCCGACGCCCCGCCTCGACGGCGGAGGTTCTCCGTGGCGAGCCGCTCGGCAGCCTCGAAGACGGCCCGCTGGGCCGCGGTCATCGATCCGGGTATGGCCAGGTGCTCCGCCGACGGCGCCGGCACCCCGTCCGGCAGAAGCGCCGCGCTCAGGCTCGTCGATGACGCCTCGTAGGCGTACTGGTCCGTGAAGACCTGGACACCCCGCGCGCGGGCGGCATCGACGCGCTGCGTGATCACGTGCGCAAGCCCCCAGCTGTCCGGCCCAAGAGCCTTGACATGGCTGACGATGCCTACGGTCTTTGCCTCCTCGGCGATCCGTATCACTTCCTGGACTGACGCCACGACGCCGACGTTATAGCTGCCTTCGTCGCGAATGTGGCTCGTGTACAAACCCCCGTGCTCGCCCGCCACCTTGGCCAGTTCTATGACCTCTTCAGTTGTTGCGAAGCTGCCGGGCGTGTAAAAAAGTCCGCTCGAGAGACCGAATGCACCCTGCTCCATGCCCCGGCGTACGAGCGCGCGCATGCGCTCGAGCTCGTCGCTGGTCGGGGGGCGACTAGCGCCACCCATGACCGACCGGCGCACGCTGCCGTGTCCGATCAGCAGCGCGACGTTCGGCCCAAGGCCACCCGTCTCGAGGGCTGCGCGCTGCCCGGCGAGGTCGACCTCCCCACCGCCGTCGGGGTTGCCCACGATCGTCGTCACGCCCTGTGCAATCAACGGCTGACCTTGGCGCAGGGCCTTCCGGACCAGCCCTTCGGCTGCATGGGAGTGGACATCGATGAAGCCTGGCGTGACGAGCCGGTCACCGGCATCGATGACGCGTGTCGCACGAGCACCAGGAAGTGGTCGGACCGCGACAATCGTGTCCCCTCGGATGCCCACATCCGCCCGGATCCAGGGGTTGCCAGAGCCATCCATCACTCGTCCGTTCTGAATCAGGACGTCGAAGCCCGGGGACGGCTGGGGTGGCTGAGGGGCCAGCCAGACGGCCGCGGCGAGCACAAGCGCAAGGGTCGGGCGAGGCATGCACGGGATTGTAGCGCGGGCACGCGCCATGCTTAATATTGAGAGGGCCGGTGCCGCTCGATCTTGGTCGGCGCGGTCTTCCCCTCAATGCTCATGAAAGGGACAGCGATGACCGACGGAACGAAAAACCTGATGCTCGACCGGAGTGAAAAGAGTGTCTGGGACAAGCCCGGCCTTGGCGCCACGCTCTCTGCGTACGACCATGAACGGTGGTTTGCGGCCGCGTGGGGTTCCGGCCTCGCCATGATCGGGGCGCGCCGGGGAGGATTCGGCGGCGGGCTGCTCGCGACCCTCGGCACGGTGCTCACGGTGCGTGCCGCCATGGGACGTCACGACTTTCGGGCGGCGCGCGATGTCGTCCATCGCGCCATGCGCGAGCGAGGGTACGGCGGGACCGACATCGTGGATGATGCGTCCGCAGAATCGTTCCCCGCCAGCGACTCACCCTCGTGGACCCCGACCGCCGGGGCCAGGGCGGACCAATAGGCACGGCAGCATGAACAAACAACCAGCATGAATAAAGACACCAGACAGCACGAGAACGCAGATGGCGGAGTTGACCTAATGGATTACATGGACCTGCAGTTCCCCGAAAGCATCCTTGATGAACGCGTGAAAAGCGGGTGCAACATCAGCGACGTCGAACGCGCGATGTCGATCGCCGCCGGGTTGGGCCTCGCGGTCTACGGCATCAGCCAGAGGCGGGCCAGCGGCTGGGCCCTTGCCGGTCTCGGCGCGGTGCTCTTTCGTCGCGGCTACAGCGGCCGGTGTCACACCTACGACATGCTGGGTATCAACACGGCCGGCACAGGTGCGGACACGCGCGCGGCGCTTGGGGGCGCGGCCGGGGTGAACGTCGACGAGAGCGTCACGATCAACCGCCCGATCGGCGAGCTCTATCGGTTCTGGCGCAACCTCGAGAACCTGCCCCGCTTCATGACCCACCTTCAATCGGTCGAACGTGTGACCGACACGCTCTCGCGGTGGCGGGCAAAGGGCCCGGTCGGGTCGGATGTGGAGTGGAACGCCGAGATCATCAACGAATTACCTCATCAGGTGATCGGCTGGAAATCGATCGAAGGGTCCGATGTCGTGAGCGCCGGATCGGTCCACTTCGACGACGAGGGAGAGCGCGGCACGCGCGTCCGCGTGCGGCTGCAGTACAGCCCTCCTGGTGGCAAGGTGGGTGCCGCCATTGCCAGGCTCCTGGGGAGCGACCCCGCCACCCAGATCCGCGAAGATCTCCGGCGCTTCAAGCAGATTGTCGAGGCCGGCGAAGTGGCAACGAACGAACGGTAAGGCACACCGTTCCTGATGAAAGCACTCTGCTGGTACGGCACCAACGACGTCCGCGTCACGACAGTTCCCGAGCCGAAGATCATCAATCCGCGTGACGCGATCGTCAAAGTCACGCTGACGGCGATCTGCGGCTCGGATCTGCATCTGCTGAACGGCTTCATTCCGACCATGAAGAAGGGTGACGTGCTGGGTCATGAATTCATGGGTGGTGGCCGTCGGACGTGACGTGACGCGCCTCACGGTCGGCGACCGCGTCGTCGTGCCCTTCACGATCTCCTGCGGGCGCTGCTACTTCTGCAGCAGCCAGCTCTTTTCGGCGTGCGACAACTCGAACCCGAACGCGGCCATCGCGGAGAAGGCCTATGGATTTTCATCGGCCGGGCTGTTCGGCTTCTCGCACATGATGGGCGGCTACGCCGGTGGGCAGGCGGAATACGTCCGGGTCCCCTTCGCCGACGTCGGTCCGCTCAAAATTTCCGAATCGCTCAGTGACGAGCAGGTCTTGTTCCTCTCGGACATCCTGCCGACCGGGTACATGGCCGCTGAGAATTGCCACATCCAGCCTGGCGACACGGTGGCGGTCTGGGGATGTGGACCGGTCGGGCAATTCGCGATCAAGAGCGCGTGGATGCTGGGGGCGGGGCGCGTCTTCGCGATCGATCGCGAACCGGAGCGGCTGCGCATGGCGGCCGACGAGGGCAAGGCGGAGACGCTCAACTACGAGCACCTTGACGTCTTCGAGTCCTTGAAGGACGCGACCGGAGGCCGGGGGGCTGACGGCTGCATCGATGCGGTCGGCATGGAAGCGCACGGAACCGGAGCGGACTACTACTACGACAAGGCCAAGACGGCAACGATGATGGGAACGGATCGGGTCACGGCGCTCAGGCAGGCGATCCACGCGTGCCGTAAGGGTGGCACGGTCTCCATCCCCGGCGTGTACGGGGGCTTTCTCGACAAAGTGCCGCTCGGTGCCGCGTTCCACAAGGGGCTGACCCTGAAAATGGGACAGACGCACGTGCCCCGCTACATGCCGTTGCTGCTCGAGCGCATCGAACGCGGGGAGATCGATTCCTCGTTCGTCATCACGCACCGGATCCGGCTGGACGATGCCGCGAAAGCCTACAAGGTGTTCCGCGACAGGCGCGACGGCTGCATCAAGGTCGTGATGAAGCCGTAGGCCGATCAGACCTTGCCGATCGCCCGGGCGACTTCTCGCAGCATGACCTGCGGCAGGCACGGCTTCAGCAGCGCCCGCGTGACACCGGCGGCCGCTGCTTTTTGGGAGAGATTGTCGGGACTGAACCCAGTGAGAAGGATCACGTGGATGCCAGCCGTGACGGGATCCTGCTTCAGGCGCCGCGACACATCGAAGCCATCGATGTCGGGAAGAATCAGGTCCGTAAGCAGCACGTCGGGTAGCAGCCGTCTGGCCGCGGCAATCGCTTCTGCTCCGGTGCCGGCCTCGGCGGTGACATAGCCGCTCATATCGAAACAGGCCCGGTAGAGCTCTCGGGTGTCCCGGTCGTCATCCACGACGAGGATCATCGGCGCGCGTCGGGTCGACGCCGCAGGTGACACTCCGCCCCCCACCCAAGAACTCATTCAACCCGCGCGTGCGCAATCGGCGTGCCGACGCCACTCTGGAGTTTTGCGCCTGTTCGTGGCACCGTGTCGACTGCGCCGACAGGTTTCATACACGCGCAGGTGCAAAACCGACGCGGACCGCCGCCGTCTAGGTAGGCCCGACCTTCAGGTCGGGCGACACTCTGTTCCCTAGCTGCCGGCTGAACTCCACGCGCGATATAACCGGAAGGGGCCGTCCGCCGCCACGAACGTGAGATCGAAGGCGCGTTCCGCAAACGCGCTCAACTCGGGCGAACAACGGGTGCTGTCCATCACGACGTACCCGATGTTGTGCTCGGCGCGATTTTCCCATGCCCGCACAACCGCTCTGTCCTGGCGATCCAGGGCCACGGGCCGGCCTTCGCTGAGCTCGAGCAGGACGCTCATCACGCGGCGCCTTCGATACCTGGCCACGCGGTTTGTCGGCAGACGCGACAGGTACCCCCCCATGATCGGCTTTTCGTGGACGGTCTGGTAGTACTGCGACGCTGCGTTCGTGTTCCCGTGCGAACCCAGACCGTCCCGGAGGCCGAACGGCAGATTCAGCACACGCACCGCCCGCGGGTCCTCGGCGATGATGCGGTACACCGACGGAACGGCCGCGGAATGAAGCGTACGGGGCGCCGGCAGCGTCTCGAGAAGGAGGAGGACGGTGGCGGCAACCGTGACCATCCAGGGCCGCCTGGCCCGTAAGCGGAGGTCGCGAAGCGCGTAGACCGCGAGAATGGACACACCCAGCATCACCAGGATGGCGACACGTTGCGGCATACGGGCGGCCCCCACAACCGGAACGTATCGCACCAGCGTCCACGGTGTCGGCACGTAGGTCATCACGCCGGCGATCGTGATGAAGGGTCCCAGGGCCAGTAGCGCGAAGAACCCGGTCCAGATGATCCAGCGGCGCGGAAAGCGCGTCCCGGCATAGACGATCCCGATGACGATGATCAGGATGACCGTCCACGGAATCGACGCGACGTTTTCGACGAGTCCCCCCGGCGAACTGCTCAGCCCGGCATCGAAGGCGCCGGACACCAGCGGATGCAGGGGATTGGGCAGAAAAAAAGACAGCAGGTCCAACCCGGGGGCGCTGCTGCGCCACAGCACCGGCGGGGCGACCCAGCTGTTCCGCTCAGCCAGACGAGTCCCCATGGCGCCCAGCACCGGCGCCACGATCACCGCGCAGGTCACGGCCAGCGTCAGGACCACGCGGACCGGGGGAAACGCCGACACCCAGGCAAACGTCGGCCGCAGCCACAGGGCCAGCCGCACGAGGATGAGGATGGTCGCCGCCATGACCGGATTGTAAAGACGCGTCATGCTGACGCGGAGGCCGAACACATCCATCGTGCCGCCGCCGCGAATGACGATGCCCGCGATCAGGCCGGCGAGGCAGACGAGGGCCAGGTCGAGGACGACGGTCCACCGCAGCCGCTCGGTCGCGTCACGGCGGGCGAAGCGGACGCTGAGCATCGCGGTCACGAGGGTCACGGCGGCGATCAGCAGGCAATACACGGCGTAGTACGGGTCCGAGAGAAACGCCCAGGCGACGGTGGCGCCGGTCGCCGCGGCGAGCGGCAGCCCGGGTCTGACCCGAAGGCGCTCGAACAACAGGACGAAGAGCGGCAATGGCGCGGCCTGCACGAGGCTGAAGTGCTCCATCGCCCGCGCGTTGAGAAACGGACAGAAGCCGAAGGCCAGCCCTGCCACCCACGAGGCGCCCGGGTCGTCACTCAGGCGCCGTGCCAGCAGGAACATCATGTAGGCGGCGAGGACGGGACTGAGGATCGTGAGGAGGTTGAAGACCGCGACGGTTCCGAGGAGCGGCAGGAAGAAGTAGGCCACTATGTTCGCCGCTGTGGTGTAGTTGTGAAGCGTCAACGGCACCGATGGGCCGAGAGGCATAACCTCCGTCGTCAGGAACGGAAAGTTGTGCGACAGGATCTCGTGCCGGAACACCCACAGGTTCCAGACATACACACCGGTATCCCCTGAGACAGGACCGAGCAGCGCCGTCCCGAGGTGCAGCGGCAGGGGCCAGCAAAATGCCAGCGCCACACAGACGTACCCGGCCAGCACGACCAGATGACTCCGCATTCCAGTGATAGGCATGGAGGCGGGTATTAGATACCCATCGACAGCGACACAGCAATGGAATACCGGGGCGGTCGGCCCTCACCCGATGAGTCGATGACGCGATAGGCCGATAGGCCGATAGGCCGATAAGGCGATAAGGCGATAAGCCGATATAATGAAGGTTTAGGAGTTCGCCTATGGCTCAGAAATCCCGTCCGACCCTGATGAAGCGCGAGCGCGAGAAGGCCCGCGTCGAAAAGCAGAAGATGAAGGAAGCTCGGCGCGCCGACAAGACGGACCGGCCGAACGACCGTTCCGACGACGGCGTGGATCCGGATATCGCCCATATCAAGCTCGGGCCGCAGCCGCTGGCCGACTGGCAGATCATGGAAGAAGAAGAAACCCCCGCAGTCGCGGAGCCCGAGAGCACCTAGCGCCCGCGTTCCCTTTTCTCATGGCCGTGAG
>DATLXP010000054.1:0-18903 GCA_035575695.1 Vicinamibacterales bacterium | reverse complement strand
CGCGTGCGTCAACAGCGCGCGCTCGACCGGCTGCCAGGGATCGATGTGGAACTGACCCTCGGGACAGAAGAGGCCTGCTGAGGTTTCCTGCAGCACTGATCAATTCAACCACAAAGTCGCAGAGGTCCACCGACTCGATTCAACCACAGAGGCACAGAGATCCACAGACACGGCGCTCGAAAGAGGGAGCTGTTCTGAAGACAGAAATATTCTGTGGAACTCTGTGCCTCTGTGGTGAACCTGAACCTACCGAACCTCGATTGCCGCGTGCCAACGACACCCTCAGGCAGTACCATGAACCCATTCATGCTCACCGCCATCGACGCCTCCCGTCTCAGTGAGGTTCTGGAGCGCTACTGGGGCTACGCCTCCTTCCGTCCGCTCCAGCGCGAAGCGATGGAGGCGATCCTTGCCGGGCAGGACTCGCTGGTCGTGCTGCCCACGGGCGGCGGCAAGTCCCTCTGCTTCCAGGCGCCTGCCCTCGTGCGCGAGGGTCTCGCGGTTGTCGTCTCCCCGCTGATCTCTCTCATGAAGGACCAGGTCGACACCCTCGTCGGCAACGGCGTCGCGGCCGCGTGCCTGAACAGCACCCTGTCGGCCGACGAGCGGGGTTCCGTCACCGCCGGCGTGCGTGAGGGTCGATTTCGGTTGCTGTACGTGTCGCCGGAACGGCTGGTCGGCGAAGGGGGCGCGTCGTTCCAGGCCTGGCTGGCCAAGTGCCACGTGAGCTTCGTGGCCGTGGACGAAGCGCATTGCATCAGCCAGTGGGGCCACGACTTCAGGCCCGAATACCGTCAACTCGGAGAGCTGCGCGCGCGCTTCGGCGGGATCAGTCTGCACGCCTACACCGCCACGGCCACGGCGCGGGTGCGCACCGACATCGCGGCGCAACTCGGTCTGCAGCAGCCGGTTCAGTTGATCGGCTCCTTCGATCGGCCAAACCTGGTCTACCGCGTCCTGCCGCGCGCGAACCTCAAGCGGCAACTCCAGGACTTCCTCGCACGTCATCGCGGTGTCGGCGGGATCATCTACTGCACGTCCCGACGGGAGGTGGACGCGCTGGCTGCGTGGCTGTCGGATGCGGGCGTTCGTGCGCGTCCGTACCACGCCGGGCTGAGCGACGTGGAGCGCAGCCGCAACCAGGACGCCTTTCTCGACGAGGAGATCGACGTCATGGTCGCCACGGTCGCCTTCGGCATGGGCATCGACCGGTCGGACGTGCGCTTCGTCGTCCATGCGGGCGCCCCGCAGTCGCTGGAGCATTACCAGCAGGAGTCGGGCCGCGCGGGGCGCGATGGGCTTGAAGCCGAGTGCGCGCTTATCTACTCGTCGGCCGACTTCATGAAGTGGCGGCTCATGCTCGAGAAGAGCGGCGAGTTGACCGACAGCGCGCGGAAGTTGCTCCGCGAGATGGAGCGTTACGCGTCATCGGTCGGCTGCCGGCACCGCCACCTGTTGTCGTACTTCGGGGAAGACTACCCGCGCGCCGACTGCGGCGCCTGCGATTACTGCCTGGGGGAGCTCGAAACCGTCACCGATGCGGTCACCCTGGCGCGCAAGATCATCTCGTGCGTCGCGCGTGTGGGCCAGCGATTCGGAGCCGCGCACGTCGCCAACGTCCTCATTGGCAGCGAGAACGAGCAGGTGACGTCGCGCCGCCATAGCCAGCTGACGACGTTCGGGTTGTTGAAGGAAGCCTCGTCGTCAGAGGTTCGGGGGTACATCGAGCAGCTGCTCGCGCAGGGTTTTCTCCGGCAGACCGACGATGCCTTTCCGGTGATCGCGCTGACCCAGGCGGGGGTGGATGTGTTGAAGGATGCGGCCGCCGCGCCGTCGCTCGCGCTGTCGCGACAACGTCGAACCGTGAAAGACAAGGAGCCGCGGCGCTCGCGCGTCGAAGCGGAAGCCTGGGAGGGCGTCGACCGCGACCTCTTCGAGCAATTGCGCGGGTTGCGCCTGCAGATCGCGCGGGCCCGTGGCGTGCCGCCGTATGTCATCTTCCACGACACGACCCTGCGCGAGCTCGCCCGACTCAAGCCGCAGACCCTCGCGGAACTGCGAACGGTGTACGGGGTCGGCGCCCGCAAGGCAGACGAGCTGGGCGAGAAGTTTCTCACGTTGTTACGTGCGACGTCCTGAGAGCGACGTGCTCGACACGTCGATGACCCGACAGGTCGATGACCAATAGGTCGATGACCCGATAAGCCGATAAGTCGATAAGTCGATAAGGAGATGAAATGTCCGCCTATGTCATTGCGCACATCGATGTGACCGACCCGGTCCGTTATGAGGACTATAAGAAGATATCGCCCGTGAGTATCGCGAAGTTCGGCGGGAAGTTCGTCGCGCGCGGCGGTCGGGTGGAGTCTCTCGAGGGGGCCTGGCAGCCGAAGCGGCTCGTGCTGATCGAATTCCCTTCCGTAGACGTCGCGCGCGAGTGGTGGGCCTCAGATGACTATGCGCCCGCCAAGGCGCTCCGCCAGTCGACCTCGACGGGCGACTTGGTCATCGTCGAGGGCGTCTGATCCCGCCATGACACGACAGCACTGACGGGCGAATGACAATGGACGGTCACGCTCGACACGTATGTCGTCTCCACGCGTAAGACGGCGATGGTCTTTACGCGCATGCGGGCGCCGTATGTCAACCCTGACGGCTTCCGCTTCATGATCTATCGCAAAAGCATCTTCAGCGGCATGGCGAAGCTGGTCGGCAGGACATCGAGATCGACGGAGCTGATCGACGCCCAGAAGGACATCAAATATTCGGTGAAAGAGGCGAGGGAAGGTGCGGTCCGGCGTTTACCGGTAGTACCCTCGTCGCGCGGTGACGGTCCCGGTGCGCCGTGTCAGTGTCACATCGATCGGATGCCAGCCGCTCGCGGGCACGTTTCTCGGTGAGTAGGTGAGGAGGTACCGGCTCTTGAACGCCGAGACGATACGCGCGAACGCCGGGGCGAGCTGCGCGCCCTGCGTAATGTGCAGGACCTCGCCGCCGGTGCGCTCGGCCAGCGCTTCGAGAAATGACCCGGGGAAGAGCTCTGGCTCCGCGTCGAACTTCGCCCGGTCGACCGCCTGCCTGGCGCGCGTCGATGAGACCGCGTAGATGACCATGTCGCTGCGCAGGGCGGCATTCACGACCGCGGTGGAGTCGAGCCAGCTCATGGTGTCGAGGCCGTCGGTGAACACGAGCAGGATCACGCGCCCGGGCGCACGCTCCCGGAGCGCGGTGGCGGCAAAGACTGCGTCGCGCAGCGCCGTGCTTCCGTCGGCCTGGAGCAGGTCGATGGCCCGGTAGAGCGTCGCGCGGTCCCGCGTGGGGGCCGCCGGGCGACCGATACGCTGGGAGAACGTCATCAACCCGGCGTGGTCATCATCCCGCAGGGCCCCGATTGCGCCCCGCGAGGCCGCCTTCAGCTGCTCGAGCAGCACACCTCTGACGCTGCCGCTCGTGTCCAGGGCCAGAAGAAGGCTGACGGGAACACGCTCTATCGCGACGACCTGGATCTGCTGCACGACCTTCGAATCGCGCAGCTCGAAGTCCTCTGTCGTCAGCCCCGTGATCGGCACGGCGCCTTGCCTGACCTCGACATCCACTTGAACGGCGTCGGCTCCCGACCGAAACCGCGTCTGCGGAGGCGCCGACAGGTAGGTGGCAGTGACCAGCACGATGAGGACTCCGAGCCGCGTCATTGCCGTGCTTCCGTGCGCAACCCGATGTAGATGTCACGCGCCAGCCAATACTGTCCGAACCGGTAGGCCCACCACGGGTCGTCGGTGCTGCCCGACGCCGTGGCGCGTTCCACGAACGTCGCGGCTTCGCTCGCGTTGCCGCGCCGCTGCGCGTTGTGCGCGCGCGCGAGCAGGGCACTCTGGGTCGGGATGGTGGCGATGGCGGCATCGTATGCGGCAGCGGCGTCTTCGAAGCGGCCGTGCTGCTCGTGCGCTCGACCGAGGAACAACTGCGCAAGGTACACGTCGCGTTTGGGGACGCCGGCTCGCGCGAGCAGCCGTTCGAGCAGAGCGGCGGCGTCCTTGCCAGACCCCTGTCGCATGCGCACGTTCGCGAGCCTCAGTGGCGCCTGCGTATCGGCGGGATCAGCGGCGCTGGCGCGCTCGAAGAAGGTTCGGGCGGCCTTCAGTTCCCGCTGGCGCGCTGCACGCGCGCGGGGAATGTCCTCGAGGGGCCTGCTGGAACTCTCGGTCGACCAGCCGCCCGAATGGCGAACGGTGCCGCCGGCATCGTAGGGGAACGCGCTGATCGTCTCATGCACCGTTCCGCAGGCCAGCAGCAGCGGCGGGTAGGGCGTGAGGTCGCGACAGGCGGGGAGCAGGAGGCGGTCGGCCGCTTCGAATCGGCCGTCCGCCAGGTCCTCGAGGCCCATCGCCAGATACCAACGAGGGGCGGATGTCTCATGCTCCCCGCTTGACCGGGCGAGCGATTGGTACAGCGCGCTGCCGGCAGACATGTGTGCCGCGGCCGCGTTCGCGTCCCGTCGTTGAGAAGTTCGTGCGGCCAGCGCGAACTCCATCTCCAGCGCGGCGAGCGCGCGGACCAGTGGGGGGGACCAACGGATATCGTCCGAGTGAGAAGGTTGCCCGTTCGCGTGGCGCTTCCGCCGGTCGAGGATCGCGTCGATCGCCTTGCGGTGTTCGTCGGGCGACATGGCCTCGAGCCGTGCGACGGCGCGCGCGGTCTCGCCGGCGCGGTTGAAACTGGCGGCCTCGAACAGGTGCTGGACCAACGGCACAACACTCGTGTCCTGCACCGCAACCGGCGCGGCAGGCGCGATTGAGCCGAAGAAGAGGAAGTAGAGGAAGAGGAGGTCTCGGGACGCCATCGCGTTGCGCCCAGCCTACCAGACCGCTACAGTAGCCCAGCATGAAAACTGTGTGGAACGACACCGACTACCGCGATCTGCGTGGGCGGCTGGAGCGTCTCACGCCGGAGACGCCCGCCCGGTGGGGGAAGATGGACGCGCCACAGATGGTCTGCCATCTCACCGATGCCCTCCGGATGGTGAGTGGCCAGCTGCGGGTGGCGCCGAAGAACCTCCCGATCCGGTTCACGCCGCTCAAGCAGTTGATCATTTACTGCATGCCGTTCCCCCGGAGCGCGCCCACCGCTCCCGAGCTCAGAGCGCGCCAGCCGACGGAGTGGCAGGGAGAGATCGCGATGTTGCGCATCGAACTCGAGGCACTGATCACACGCGGCGCGGCAGGCCCGTTCGTCCCGCATCCAGCCTTCGGCGCACTCACGCCCCGGACGATGGGAGTGCTGGTCTATCGGCACATGGACCACCACCTGACCCAGTTCGGGGTCTGATCGGAGTACGTGAGCGGCTTTGAGAACGGAGCTTATGTTGCCTCCTGACACCGCTAATGCTTCCTATCCGCTATCTCGGAAGAAATGAGTCATATTAAGCGTCTGTGACAAACCTAACGGAGCGGCTCGAACGCGGACTCGCCGGCCGCTATGCCATCCTGCGCGAACTTGGTCAAGGTGGAATGGCTCTCGTGTTTCTGGTTCAGGATCTGCGCCACGATCGCCATGTGGCGTTGAAGGTGTTGCGCCCTGAAATTTCAGCGGAGATAGGGGCGGAGCGCTTCCTGCGCGAGATCAAGATGGCGGCCGGTCTCAACCACCCGCACGTTCTTCCGGTCTACGATTCCGGCGAGGCGGGCGGTCTGCTCTTTTACGTCATGCCGAATATGGAAGGCCGCTCCCTGCGCGAACGGCTCGATCGCGAGCGACAGCTTTCCGTTGAGGACGCGCTCAGGATCACGAGGGAGGTGGCTGCGGCCCTGGACTACGCCCATCGCCACCAGGTCGTGCACCGGGACATCAAACCTGAGAACATCCTGCTTCATGAGGGCGCCGCCATGGTGGCCGACTTCGGCATCGGCAAGGCGATGAGTGTGGGCGGGACCGTCACACAGACGGGCATGGCCCTCGGCACCCCCACCTACATGAGCCCGGAGCAGTCCTCCGGCGACAGCAACATCGATGGCCGCAGCGACTTGTACAGTCTGGGCTGCGTCCTGTACGAGATGTTGAGCGGAGAGCCGCCGTTCACCGGCCCCACCGCGCAGGCGATTATCTCGAAGCGCTTCGTCTCGCCCGTTCCACGAGTGGGGGCCATGCGGGATCTGCCCGAAGGCGTCGAGGCGGCGGTCACCCGCGCGCTCGCCCGCACGCCGGTTGATCGCTTCGCCACCGCCGCGGAGTTCGGAGAGGTGCTGCGCACGCTTTCCATGCAGACTGGCGTAGATGCCCGGCGCACACCGGCAGAGCCCCAGAGAAGCGTCTCGGCGCAGAAGGCCATTGCGGTGCTGCCATTGGTCAACATGAGCGCGGATCCCGAAAACGAGTATTTCAGCGACGGGATGACCGAAGAGATCATCAACGCACTGGCAAAGGTGCCGGGGCTTCAGGTCGCGTCACCGAGCTCCTGCTTCGCGTTCAAGGGCAAGGAGGTGAATATCAAGCAGGTCGGAGAGAAGCTCGGCGTGGGATCGGTGCTTGAGGGAAGCGTCCGAAAAATCGGCAACAAGATCCGGATTACCGCCCAGCTGATCAACGTCGAGAACGGCTACCATCTCTGGTCGGAGACGTACAATCGCCAACTCGAAGACGTCTTTGCGATTCAAGACGAGATCTCGCGCGCGATCGTTGACGCCCTAAAGCTCCGGCTTGGCAGCGAGGCAGATCGGCTCGTAGTGCCGACGAAGAACCTCGAGGCGTACAACCTCTACCTCAAGGGCCGTTTTTTCTTCAACCGGTTCACGGAGCCAAGCCTGCGGAAGAGTCTGGACTTCTACCAGCACGTGCTGCTGCAGGAGCCCGGCTACGCGCGCGCGTACGCGGGCATGGCCGATTGCTGGTGCAATCTTGCTGACGACTGGATCGCACCTGATGATGCGTACCCACGCGCGAAGGCGGCGGCACAGCGCGCCTTGCAGCATGACCCCGATCTCGCGGAGGCCATGACGTCGCTGGGCAAGGTGCTGTGTTGGTACGAGTGGGACTTCGACGGCGCCGCTCAGCAGCTTCGACGGGCAGTGGAGGTCAACCCGAATTATGCCGAAGCGCACTGGGCGTTCGGGAGCGCCCTTCCCGCCGTCGGAGGTCTCCAGGAAGGCATCGCCGAGATGCGCAAAGCCCTCACGCTGGATCCGCTGTATCCCCAGTACAGCCGCTGGATCTCGCGATTCCTCCTGTATGCGCACGATTACAAGGGCGCTATCAGTCAGAGTGAGAAGACGCTGGAATTGAACCAGGAGTACTTTCAGGCCTATCTCGACATCGGCTCCGCACATCTGACCCAGGGCCATGCCGAGCGCGCCCTGGAATGGTTCAGAAAGGGGCAGGCGCTCGAATCGAGTGTCCGGTCGTACGACGCCTTCATCGTGCGGGCGCTGGCGGCGCTCGATCGCCGCGACGAGGCTGAGGAGATCCTTGCCCGGCTCGAAGAGGAATCAAAGCAGACCTACGTCCGCGCCGAAGTGCTCGCCATGGGCTATGCCGCACTCGACCTTCGCGACCGGGCGTTTGCCTGTCTCGAGCGCGCGTTCCAGACGCGATCAGCCGGCCTGATCTTTCTGCATGTCGATCCGGGCTATGCGTTGCTCCATGATGATCTTCGATTCGCCGCGCTCGTGAAACGGATCGGGCTCCGTTAGTCGCGCGGGGAGCGGCTGGTCCGGGGAGATGCTGCGGGGTCACGACGGGTCTTCCTTCGATACCGTCTAGTATTTACAGCTCGCCCGCGATGTGACCCGCGATCACGGCCAACGGCCAACAGACAAAGATTGCCAGGCCGATGCCTCGTGGCCGGGGCAACGGCACCGGGAGGATCATCGCGGCCGCTGTGAACGCGAAGAGCGCCGTCGTGACGCCCGGTCCCGGCGCGAACGGCAGCGCTGTCGGCCAGATCAGGGCCGCGACAGGGACGGGGAGCCCCACAAAGCCTTCGGCCTTCTCGTGCATGACGTTGTAGAACGCGAGGCGCGTGATCGCGCACGCCGCACAGGCAGCGATCGACAGCCACCAGAGGCCGGCGGCGGCGAGCGTCCACTCGCCGGTGCGGAGCAGCGTCGCACAGACGGCCGGTGCGACGCCGAACGCGATGGCGTCCGACAGGCTGTCCAGCTGCACGCCCACATCGCGCTGCGTGTCGGTCCGCGGGAACAGGCGCGCGAACCGGCCGTCGAAGGTGTCCGCCATCACCGAGATCGCGATCAGTGCGCCGGCGGCTGAACGGTTGCCGCCCGAGGCGCACGCGATGGCCCCGACGCCGGCGGCGAGCGATACATACGTGAGCAGGTTGCTTGCGTGAAACGCTCCGAGCGGAGACGGTGCCGTCATGCGAGACCGTTCAGCGGGAACTGCCGGAACAGACGCCTCCATGTGTGCACGACACGCGGAAGAAACGATTGCCGCCGGACGCGATGCACGACGGCGTACATCGAGAGCCGATTGATCAGGACGTCGTAGAGCGCACTCCTGAATCCGCGCGTCCAGCGCTCCCGATCGATGGCCGCGGCGGACTCACGTTCGAGCGCGGCACGGTGGCGTTCGATCCAGTAACTGGTGTCGGCCGCCGTTGCGTCCCCCAGGACGAAACACAGGAACTCGGCCAGGTCCCGTTGCGGCGCGCCGAGCGTCGCGAGCTCCCAGTCGTACGCACAGAGCCGCAGCCTCTCACCCGCATCACCTGTCCAGCCGTGCTCAGTGGAACGCAGGCACAGGTTTCTGGGATTGAAGTCATGGTGGATCAGCGTGCGCGGGCCTTCTTCGAGCGCCTGCCACCAGTCCCCAGCCCTCGCCACGAGCTGCGCATGGATGTGGACGATGTCCGGATCCGCCCAGGCGGAGAAGTGTGGTGCCGCATGAACAGCCAGCGCCGTCCAGAGATCGGCCATCCCGGCGACGGTCGTCGAGCTCGACACGTGACCGATCCACGGCTTCCGCAGCAGCTCGGCATCCCTCCCGAGCCACACCGCGTGCAGGGCCGCGAGGCCGTCTACCGCGGCAGCGATCTCCGCGTGGCCCCACGCTCCGGGGCGGTCAACGGAGTCGACGAGCGCGGCTCCCTGTACGTCTTCGAGTACCACGACCCACGTGCCGTTCGACTCGTCCGCGGCCGTACCGTGGACCTTCGGCAGGTGCCGCGTCACACGCGGATCCGTCTGTCGGTACACCGCGATCTCGCGTGCGTGCGACGCAGCAAAACCGATGCGGTCGATGTGCGCGCGATACGCGCGCCCCACGGCCGGGTCCGTCATATCCGCCATGGCCTCTCCGACGGCCATCACATCCGAGTCGAGCGCCTTGATCTTGATGAAGACGTCTCGTGGCCCCTCGTTCAGGGTCAAGCGAGCCCGGAACAATCCCGTGCGCCGCTTCGACCGCCACGCGGTCAGCTCCGAGATGATGCTGTGATCGGAACCGGCGCCGAGTATCTCCACGCGATGCACGTCCGCCTCAACAACACCCGAGAGGAAGCCGGGGTCGAACACGTCGATATCGCAGCCGGCTCGCGATGCCCGCCGCGGCGTGTGCGGGTCGGGGAGGTCTCCCGCGGCGCGGAATGCCCCGAAGTACGTGTCGAGCAGCGCGGCGTCCAGGGCGGGGCACGTGGCTCCGCCGGCAGACAGCGCCGCGTGCGTGCGGGCGCTGACAGCGCGTGTGCGGCGCCGCTCTTCGTATAACTCCGGTATGGTGAATCCTCGCGCGCCGGCCGGACGGTCGAGAAAGAACGAGCGCAGCGGGCGGAGTGGATGCACCGCGGAGCTCCCGGCGCCAGGAACAGTCTCGCGTTCGAGCTGCCGCAACCACGCGTGATACGAGATGAGGCGCACGTCATACCCGTACATCCGCATCCACAGCACGCACTCACGCCAGTGACGCGGACGCGCGTGCCCAAAATGAAACACCCTGCCGGATGACGCCGACAGCTGGACGATGGCGTGTGCGACGACGTTCACGGGTTGGCAGTCGAGCTGCCAGTCGAGATCAGGTGCGACCCTCATGTGGACGCAGCCTCGCACGAGCGCCGAAATGAGGTCATCCTTGTTGAAGGCTCCGGTGGCGCTGTGACCGGAGATCAGCGCCGGACGGTAGATCCGGACCGGAAGGCCCCGGGCGCCCGCCTGCCGCACGAGGGATTCGCCAACCACTTTGGTCTGCGCATAGCCAAGGTGTATGCCGCGCAGTTCCGGCAGCGCGTCGAAATCCTCGTCAACCGTGCGGGAGCCACTGGTGGAGTAGCAGGTGGAGAGGCTGGAGATGAAATGAAAGGGCGCGCCGGCGCAACAGGCGAGCCGCAGGAGCTCCAGGGTGCCCAGCACGTTGGCTGACCGCAGCCCCGCGTAGGAGAAGACCCAGTACCGCCGCGGCCGCGTGGCACACCGCGTCCACCTCGTGGGCGAGCGCGTCGTAGCTGGCATCACTCAAGCCAAGCCGGGGACGCGACAGGTCTCCGGTGATGGTGCGAAGGCGACCCGGCTCGGACACGGCGATCGGTTGGGAGGTCGGACGGACCAGGCACACGATCGTCGCGTCTGACGCGCCGAGCAACTCTTTGAGCAGTGCCGCGCCGAGGAATCCGGTCGCGCCGGTCAGAAGGATCGTGCGCGCATGTCGGAGTCCGGAGTCGGCATGGACTGTCGAACCGGTGGGCCAGACGTCGTCTGGCAGCACGGCGTCGGCGAACATCTGGGTGAAGGGATCGTTCGTCTCTCGCGTGTCGCCGACGCCGAGTGTCGCGAGGCGCGCCGCAAGCGAGCGGGTGTCGGTGCAGTCGACGAGGATGTCCTCCGGGAGGTCGCATCCGAGCGCGTCCTCGAGCGCCGCGGCTAGTTCGATCGTGGCCAGGGAATCAAGGCCCAGCAACTCGAAGGATGTTTCGGGTGTCGCTTCAGGCGGGCGTTTGAGACATTGCGCCGCCACGGCGGTGATCGTGGCTTCTAGGGTTGTCATGACGCGATCCGTTCGGCGGCGCCGGCATCGTCATCCCACGCGGCGATGGTCCCAAGCGTGCCGTCAATGAATCCACCGCGACAGAGGAAGCGCTGAAGCTTGCCGCTGGTCGTTTTCGGCAGCGAACCGGCCGGCACGAGCGCGACGGCATGGAGCGAGACCTGGTGCGCATCGGCCACGGCGCGGCGGATGGCCGAGATCGCGCCCGTTCCATCCGTTGCCAACGGAGACCGCGGATCCACCTCCGCGACCATCGCGACACGCTCCTCGCCTGCGCGCTCCACGGCGAATGCCGCACAGCATCCCGGGCGTAGCGCCGGGTGCGACTGCTCGGCTGTGGACTCGATGTCGTGCGGGTAGTGTTTCAGTCCGCGGACGATGAGGACATCCTTGATGCGCCCGGTGACGAAGAGATGTCCGTCCTGGATGCAGCCCAGATCCCCCGTGCGGAGAAACGGGCCCTCGCGCGTTCCGGCGACGAACGCCCGGAAGGTCGCCGCACTTTCGACCGGCTTGTTCCAGTAGCCGAGCGCGACGCTCTCGCCAGCGACCCATATCTCGCCGACCTCACCGTCGTCGCGTCGGTGCAGCGACACGGGATCCACGATCCTGATCTGCATGGCGCCGGTGGCCGCGCCGGCGCTGACCCAGGGAGCGCACGGCTGCTGTGGCGGGGGAGAAGTCTCACGCCCGACCTGAAGGTCGGGCCTACCGGGACCGGCGGAATGGAAGACGGCGGGCGCGCCGACCTGATCGCTCGTCACGAGGAGGGTCGATTCGGCCAGGCCGTAGCCGGGCCGAAACGCCGTCGTGCGGAAGCCGCTCTGGCCGAAGACGCGCGTGAAGTGCTCCATCGTCGCCCGCCGCACCGGCTCCGAACCGTTGTAAGCCAGCCGCCAGGAGCTGAGATCGAGCCCCTCGCGATCTTCGTCGCTGACGCGCCGGGCGCAGAGGTCGTACGCGAAGTTCGGTCCGCCGCTATGCGTGGCGCCGAAGCGGGAGACGGCCTGGAGCCACCGTGCCGGTCGCTGCAGGAAGGCCGCGGGCGCCATCTGCACGGTCGTGCAGCCGCTGTGTACGCCCTGCAGCACGCCGTTGATCAGGCCCATATCGTGGTTGACCGGCAGCCATGAGACCGAGACGCTGTCTGCCGCGTAACCGCCCAGCCGTGAGCTGAGCGCCAGGTTGTGCAGCAAGTTGGTGTGACTCACCATCACACCGCGCGGTGCGGCGGTTGATCCGGACGTGTACTGAAGCAGCGCGATTGCCGAGGGGACCGCTCCCGGGTCGCGCCATTCGCGGGCGGCCTCGTTCTCCACTCCGTCGATCTCGAGCCACGGCACGCCGACCAACTCGGGAACCATCGACTCGAGCGTTGCCACCCGCGCCCGTAAGGCCCCGTGCGAGAGCACGAGGCTCACGCCTGCGTCAGCGACCATCCCTCGCACGCGGGCGCTCGTGCGGTCGGCGCGTGCGCCTGCGGGCGGATACGTGGGTATGGCGATGGCCCCGGCGTAGAGCACGCCGAAAAAGGCGGAGGCGAAGTCGATGCCGGGCGGGAGCATGATGAGCACCCGCGCACCGGGGTCGACGCGAGTCGCGACGGCCGCCCCGATGGCGCGGCTGCGCTGGTCCAGCGAGCTCCAGGATTGCGTGTGCGCCGCGTGCTCGCCGGATTCGAGAAACGCGTATGCCACGGCGTCGGGGTTGGTATCGGCCCGGGTGCGCAGCAGATCGACCATGTTCGTTACGCGCATCGCATCTCCTGGTGCGCGCGAACGAGAACATCCCGCACGCGCTCCTTGTTTGCGACGACCTCCGCCTCGGACCATGCGGTGGTGTGGATCGGCGGCAGGACGTAGATCTCGACCGTGCCGGGTCGAGCGTCGAGACCGCGGCCCGGATCGACGCTCGACGGGATGTGGAAGTACATGGGAACGATGGGGGCGCGAAGCACGGTCGCGAGGTGGAACGCACCCTTGTTGAACGGGCCGATGGTTCCGTCGGTGATGCGCCCACCCTCCGGGCTGAGATACACCGATTCGCCGGTGCGCTTCAGCACCCGCCCTGCACGGGTGAAGATGCGGCGCCGCTCCTCCGGAAACGCCTGCGGGACTGTGAAGAACGTGCCCATCATCCAGCTGATGATGCCGAGCGGTACGAGCCTGCGCAGGAACCCGCTCAGGAAGAAGCGGCAGTTCGGCAGACCCATGGCCACCAGGAGGAAGATGTCCAGCGTCGACGTGTGGTTCGAGATGTAGACGGTCTGGGATGGTGGAAACCCACGCTCGTTGAACACGCGGATCCGCACACCGTACAGCCAGAGGATCGCCCGGCACAGCATCGCCGCGATCCGCGCATACAGCCGGCGTGCACGAAAGAGCGTGAGCGCACCGACGGGCAGCATGATCGCGGCGACGATCGACATCAGGAGGCCGCTCGCGGCCGCCAGCGCAATCACGCGGCTCCGTGCCCGTGTCACGAGCGCCCCCGGCAGATCACCGTCTGCATGGCGAGGTTGAGCCGCCGCTCGAAGAGGATCATCGGCAGCGCCAGCAACTGCCCGATGAAATAGGGAACGATCGCGCGGTCCAGGTTGAGACCGCGCCCTTTCAGCATGCGGAAGGCCGCACCGGTAAACAGATAGAAGTAGGCGGGGAAGGCACCGTAGGGGAGGTAGTCGACGACTTCGAGACCGGCCTGACGAACGGCGCGCAAGAGGCTGTCACGATCGAAGAGGACGGTGTGTTGCGGCGCCTGCAGCCCGGGCCATCGATCGCCGAACCACCGGAAGGTGCGGCTATCGAGTCGCGGCACCTCGATGACCAGCCGGCCTTCCGGCTTCATTACGCGGCGCGCCGTCTCCAGGCTGCGCGGCGGGTCATAGTCGTGCTCGAGGAAGTGCCACATCGTGACGAGATCGAACCGCGCGTCCTCGAGCGGTGTAGAACAGGCCGCAGTGAAACTCGACGTTCTGAAGCGACGGGGCAAACGTCAGGTCCTTGAAGTCCACACCGGCGACGCGCGCGCCATACCGGTCGTGCAGGCGCTCGAGGAACGTGCCGACGGCACAGCCGACGTCGAGCACCTGGCTGTCGGCGCCGAGGGATACGTAGCGCGAGACGATGGCGTCCTTGTCGGCATCGAGCTTGTTCATCGCCCGCTCGAAGAGCGGCGTGAGCAGGCCCCAGTCGCGCTTACGGCGGTGCGCGATGTACCCATCGTCGTAATAGGCCCCGATATGCTCGAGCGCCACGCGTGGGTTCTGGTACGCCAGGGCGCAGCGGACGCACCGGACGAACCGAAACGTGCCAGGGGTACCGCCGAGGTCGTCCTCGGCCGTGATGAAGTCCTGGTGCTCGGTTGATCCGCAGCCGTAACAGGCAACCGTTTCGAAAAAGGTCGCGGGCGTCATCGATGTCCTCCGATCGAGAGCGGGCCGGCAGGGTCGTGCCAGGCCTCGTAGAGAGAGGCCGCGAGATGCAGCGCGAGCGCGGCGGAGAGCACCTCCATCGGTGCGCTCAGGACCCTGTCCCCGGCGACGACCAGCACCATGGCGGGGTACTTCGAGAGCAGAAGGATGTCTCCCGCGGCCGTGCGCTGCGTGCGGAGCGAGTACCACGCACCGAGGATGCCGATGAGGGCGACCAGCACCGAGACCGCGAGACCGGACGCGTCTCGCTGCACCGCGAAACAGATGTTGAGGATGGCCAGGGCGCCGGTGAACGCGACGATCGGTGCGATCGAGGTGGTGCGGACCAGGGCGCGCTCGGGGTGAGCGACGCCGTCGCGTCCGCGATCGGCGAGATCGTCCCACGAGCGGAACTGTGCCAGGAGGAGCAACGCAAAGGCCGCATCCATGCCAAGGCGTGCGCCATGGACTGTGCCGCCGGACGCAGCCGCGGCGATCACCAGGGCCAGCGGCAGGAAGACGCCGGGGCTGAAACGCTCGGCGAGGTACATCCCGATCATTTATCCGCCCCGCCCGCCGATATGCCGATATGCACGGTGCCGCGATCACCGTCAACGGTGATTGATGAGCCGTGCGTGATGAGGCGCGTCGCGTTCCTGACGCCAACAACCGAGGGGATGCCGAACTCACGTGCGATGATCGCGCCGTGCGAGAGCATCCCGCCGCGCTCGATCACGAGCCCGGAGATGAGCGGGAAGATGGGGCCCCAGCCGGGGTCGGTCTGCCTGGTGACGAGCACGTCGCCCGCCGAGAGCTTGTTCGACTCGGTGACGTCGAGGAGAATGGCGGCGCGTGCGGTGGCGGACCCTCCGCACGCGCCAACTCCGCGCAAGCGTGTCCCGTCGTCCCCGCGCCCGGCGGTGTCGTCGCGGTCTCCTGCACCCGTAGGCCCGACCTTCAGGTCGGGCGTATCGCCGCGGTCTGCTGCACCTGTAGGCCCGACCTTCAGGTCGGGCGTATCGGCGCCATGCTCCGGCAGGTACTCTCCGACACCCAGCTCGATCGCATCCGGCGGCGTCGACGCGGCGAGCGTCACGTGGGCGTCACGCCGCAGGGCGATCAGCGGCTTGAGGTGATGCGGAAACATCGCCCCCCCCGACGCGAGGAGTTCCACCTCCTCGGCGGTCAGGAAGAAGATGTCGTCGGTCGCCACGATCCGTCCTGAGGCCACGAGGCGGACCCCCATGGCCAGCGCCACCCGGCGCAAGCGGCTGTAGAGGAGCGCCTGTTTCAGGCGGGCGCGCTCGCGCAACTGGATGGAACGCTGCGTCCAGCTGAGCACGGTCCCGATGACGAGTGACTGGCGGACGAATGGAAGGAAGACTGATACCGGGCGCCGGCGCAGCGCCTTGAGCACATCGCGCGTCTCGCGGACGCGCTCCTGCTCCTGGCGCGCGAGGATGTCGGCCGGGGACTCACCGTCCATCGCGACATAGGCCTTCAGGAGATCGATCAGCGGGGCCGCATCCTCCTGGAAGCTGGGCATCGTCAGCATCAGTTCCGCGGAGCATCGGAATCCCCAGTGCTCGAGAAACGCGTCGAGCGCCTGGCGGAACACGCGGAACTGGGGATTGGTGCGGACGTTGTCGAGCACCTCGGCCGTGGGCGCGTGCTCGAACAGCGTGCGCAGGTCCGCGTCGGCGCGCACCATCCGGGAAAGGTCCCACAGCCTCAAGGCAGGGATGCCGCTCACCAGGTTCGGCAGTGCCTTGAGCAGGGAGTTGTGCAGCGCCTGCTGGTCGCGGCCTGGGCATGCCCGCGCGAGAAGACGCTGCAGCAGGCCGTAGCACACCATCCAGCCCGCATCGGCAAGCGCCGCGTCGTTCCAGCGGTTGCAGCGGAGGTCCATGAAGCCGCGAAAGTCGGCGAGTAGATCGGCCAGCGGCTTGTCGCGGAGGCGATCAGGATGCGTGCGCGCGGCGTAGCCGTCCACAGCGGCCTCGAATCGCTCCACCCGCCTGGTCAGAAAGAGGTACTGCCAGGTCGTCTTTGCGGCGATGAGGAGGAGCTCCATCGCCTGTTTCAGCCGGTACGAGGGGCCGAGGCGTACGGCAGCCGTGTCTTCGGCTCCAACGAACTGATTGAACGACGCGGCGAGTACGTCGCCGAACGGCACCGATCGCAGCACCGAGTGGATGCTCGTGAGGTTGTAGTACATCCGCGCGCCGTGGACCCCGATGATCTGGCGCAGTGCCGGCTCCATGAGCGCGAGGCGCTCGCGCGAGACCCCGAATGCGCGTCCAAGGTTGCGGAAGTAGTGGTAGTAACCGAGGCGCGCGACCGAGTAGAGCAGGGGAGAGATGGGCTGCGGAAAGTTCTCATTGACGTTCGCGTTCGACCACTGGACCTTCGGGCCCACGGACCCGAGGGCCGTGATGGGTCGGCTCTGAACGATCCAGAGTTGACCGTCACCGTCGATCGTCCATTCGATGTCCTGCGGTGTTCCGAACGTGCGCTCGATGTCGAGCGCGAGCCGTGTCAGCTTCGCGATCTGGACGTCATTGAGGAGGAGCGCTTCCGCGTCCGCGGCCTCGTCTGGCGAGGCGAGCAACGTCCACTCGCACGGATTGAGACCCTCGGGTCGTCGAATCGACAGGCGGCCGGGATTGACCGCCCCGGACACCAGCGCCTCGCCCATCCCGCTGCAGTACTCGAGCAGCATCGCTCCAGCGTCGTTCGGTGACACCGTGAACAGCACGCCCGAGACCGCTGCGTTCACCTGGCGCTGGACGATGATGCCCATGCCCGCGAGCGTGATGCCGCGCGCGGCCTGGTAGGCCAGCACGCGTTCGGATCGCTGCGATGCCCAGACGCGAGCGATCGCATCCCGCAAGGCACCAGGTGTCGAAACGTCAGAGACCGAATCAAGCTGGCCCGCAAAGGACGCATCGGCGGAGTCCTCTCCGACGGCTGAGCTCCGGGCGATCACCACGTGCGACGTGCGACGTGCGAGGTGCTTACGTGCGACGTGCTGACGTGCCACGTGCTCACGTGCGACGTGCTCGGGTGCGACGTGCTCACGTGCGACGTGCTCGCGTTCTACGTTCTTCCACAGGATGTCGGCGTCGATTTCGTCATCGTCCACGGCGCCATTCAGGATGATCCAGCCCTCGGGCACCGGGGCGCCTGAGCGGATCAGTCGCGCCAGGTTGACGGCCTTGCCGCCGCAGCGCGCGAGGTCGGTCGCGTCAGCCAGGGGGACGAGCGTGGCGGTAGCGGTGTTTGTCATAGGGGTCATGCGGGACGGGGCTTCAGGCCGAGGCGGAACATCACGACGCTGAACGTCCAGTGAAGGAACGGGCCGGCGATCAACACGACGGCGACCGTTCGCCAGGGCACGGCGACGAAGAGGTTGAGCGCCAGCAGCATGCCGATGCCCGAATCCAGGCGGTCGAGGGCGAAGTGGCACGCGGCCGCCAGGGCCGTTCGGGGCGCGTCGCCAGGGGCGATGTCGAGCTGGCGCTTGACGAACGAGTTCGGCAGCTCGCCGGCCATGAATCCGAACCCGGCGACCGCGCCTGCCAGCAGATATCCGAATACGGAGAGCGGCCAGAGCCCGAGGGCTGCCGGGTCCCCGGAGAAAAGGGCGAGCAGCGCGAACGCGCCGGCTGACGCCGGCACCATCACGACGACGCCCCGGAGAGTTTTGTTCCGTCCGAACAGCGGGCGGCCGCGCAGGGTGAGTCCCGCGTCCAGCGGTTGCGCGAACTGGTGCGAGGCTGGCGACGCGAACCACGCCGTCTGCACCGTTCCCGCGAGGACGAACGCGACGAGCAGGAAGACGCCGCACGCAACGGGATCCACGAGGGTCACAGGTCGTGCCCTGTCTCGAGCCGGTTCTGAAACAGCAGGACGTCGGCTGGCACCCGCTTGGCGCCGCGGACCCAGTGCCACCACCCGATTTCGTTGTCGGGCGTGTATGGGATCCGGCGCAGGTGATATCCAGGGACGAACGGATACATGTGATGGAGCTCGTGCGCGTCGAAATGGAGGACGAAGGCGGACGCGACCGGCGGCAGGCGCAGCGACCTGGTGAAGGGCTCCTGCTCCATGGCCGGGAACGGCTTGACGCGCGCGCCGCCGCTGACGTGCTGTGGGACGTGCGTGTGCTGGCTCAGGAGCAGCAGGTCTTCGATGACGAAGCTGATCGCGAGCGCGAGCCCGCACCCGCGTAGCGTGAGCGCCGGGCCGAGCGCGACTGCGACGACGCCGTACAGCGCGACCAGAAGGAGTGCGTCACGCGCCATCGCGCGGCGGTCGGCAGGTTTGGGAAACATGCGGAACAGCCGGGGGATGTGCCAGTAGTTGGTGACGCGGTAGACGATCGAGAAGATCGGGATCCAGAGACGCCAGCAGGCATTCACGACCGCGCGCTCGACGCGTCCCCGTGCGCGTGGGACGAGCGACTCGGTCGTCGGGTCCAGGTCCTGCCAGCCGGTCCACTTGTG
>DATLXP010000053.1:0-69144 GCA_035575695.1 Vicinamibacterales bacterium | reverse complement strand
CGAGTCCACCTCGACATGCCGGTGTCGAGCAGTTTCGCGCTCCCCTTGCCAGTGAGAGCAATCGTGTCGGGACGAAGATCCCCGTGCATCACGCCGGCGGCATGGGCGTCCGCAAGGCCGTCCGCCACCTGGACGGCCAGCTCCAGCGCGCGACGGGGATTCATGGATCGCCCGCCCATCTCGCTTCGAAGCGGCGCGCCCGCCACAAACTCGTACGCGAGATACCGGATGTCATCGGCGTGCCCGATATCAAAGAGCGCGGCGATGTTCGGATGCGACAGGGCGGAGGAGGCACGCGCATCCTCGAGCACTGCCTCCAGGCGAGTGGCATCACCGGTGATCGTTGCCGGCAGAACCTTCAGCGCCACCGTCCGGCCAACCCTGGTGTCCCGCGCGCGAAACACCGGGCCGAGTCCTCCCTCGCCGAGGGAATCCAGGACGTTGTAATGCGCGACCGATTGCCCGGTCATTGTCACTTCCCTGGAGGACGGGAGGGCCGCAGTTCCACGCGACTGGGAAGGCTTCGAGCCGGCATGGCGAGGAGATCCATGACGACCTGCGCCACATCTTCAGGGGCGATGGCCCAGCTCTCGTTTGCCTTGGACCCGCGGCCGAAGTCGGTCGCCACCGAGCCCGGCATCACGTAGCTCACGCGGATGTCGTCGTGCCTGACCTCCTGCATCAGCGCTTCGCTGAATGCGTTGAGACCTGACTTCGATGCGCAGTAGGCGGCGCCTGTCGTAAACGCATTCTTCCCGGCGAGACTGCTGATATTGATGATCCACCCCCCGCCGCGTGTTCGAAGATGCGGGATCGACGCATGGCAGCAGTAGAAGACGCCGCTGAGGTTCGTACCGATCACGTTCTGCCACTGCTCTATGGACATGTCCGCCACGTTCGCGAAGATGCCCACGCCAGCGTTGTTGATCAGAATGTCGAGGCCTCCAAAGGCGGACACGGTGCGTTCCACGGCCCGCGCCGCATCTGCGGCGTCGCGCACGTCGGCTCGTATGGATTCGACCGGCCCGCTCAAGGCGCCCGACACACTCTTCAGGCGGTCCTCGTCACGACCGGTGAAGGCCACCGACGCGCCCGCCTCCGACAATGCCCTGACGATGGCCTCGCCGATGCCACGGGTGCCACCAGTGACAAGCGCGACTCTCCCGGAAAGATCAGACATACAGGCTAGAATAATCGACTCCGATGTCCCTCATCGCCATCATTGGCGCCGGCCCGATTGGCAGCACCCTCGCGCACACCCTGGCCGGACGGAGCCGCGTACGTGAAATCCGCCTGATCGACGCAGACGTGGCCGTCGCCCAGGGGAAGGCGCTCGACATCCAGCAGTCGGGTCCTGTCGAGGGTTTCTCCGTGAACGTGTCAGGAGCCGAGTCGCTGCATGCCGCAGCGGGGGCCGACGCCATCGTCATCGCCGACGCGGCGGTAGGGCTGGGTGAGCACACCGGCGAGGCCGGGCTTGCGCTGATCCGGAAGATCGACGCCGCCGGCATATCGGGGCCGTTCGTTTTTGCGGGAGCGTCGCAGCGCGAGCTCATGGCGAGGTGCGTCACAGAGCTCCACCTCCCGCAGAAGAAGATCATCGGGTCGGCCCCGTTCGCGCTGGAATCGGCGCTTCGGGCGCTCTGCGGCGTCGCTGCCGACTCCTCCGCCGTCGAGATCTCGCTGTCACTCGCGGGCGTGCCCCCGAAGCATGCAGTGGTGGCGTGGCAGGAGGCCACGGTCTCCGGACAACCGCTGACGTCCGTGATTGCCCCGCACGACATTGCTGCACTGGCCGCACGGATCCCCGGCATCTGGCCACCGGGCCCATACGCGCTCGCCTCCGCAGGTGCGCGCATTGTCGAGGCCCTCTGCGCCGGTTCCCGAAGAAGGTTCTCGTGTTTCGTCGATTATGGACGCGGCAGGATCGTTGCGGTTCCCGTGGAACTCGAGCGAGGCGGCATCAAACGCATCATCGAACCCGTCCTGTCGACCGTCGAGCGAACGGCCTTCGACAATGCGCTCACGACGCGCCCGACCTGAAGGTCGGGCCTACGGATTAATGAATCTCGCGTTCGTGCAGCGTCAGCGCGCCGGCGAACTCCGACATGTGCTCCCGCAGGATCAGGCGTCCGCGGTGCAGGCGTGATTTGAGTGTCTGGGGCTTGACGTGCAGCACGGCGCTGGCTTCTTCCGTCGACAGCCCCTGGATGTCGCGCAGGATCACCGGGACGCGGTAGACCTTCGGCAAGTGGGCAAGGGCGCCGATCAGCTGCTCGCGCATTTCAGCCCGCAGCACGCGGTCATCAGCGAGCGAGCTCCAGTCGGCGGGCTCCTGCGTCGGCCGGTCCATGTTGTCGCCTGAGGGTTCCAGCGCCTGCACTTCGTGGGGGCGGCTGAATCGGCTCGTGCGCAGTCGGGACATGGCCGTGTTGAAGGTGATCCGGTAGATCCACGACGACAGCGCCGAATCGCCTCGGAAAAGCCCTATCTTGCGATGGACCTTCATCAGCACGTCCTGGGTGATCTCCTCGGCATCTTCCCAGTTCTTCAGGTAGCGAAACGCCAGCTGCTGGATTCTCGGGCCGTACGCGGTCGCGAGCTCGTCAACCGCAGCGATGTCCCCTGCCTGCATCCGATCGATCAGTTCTTTCTCACTTACCGCCTGCCGCATCTGACCCTCCGTATGGATCAAAACACCCCATGCAGCCGGCTTATTCCGAACACTGTTCAATGTCTATAAGTTATTGATAATCAAACACTTGCATAAACGAGGCGACGGTCGAATTCTCAACCTCAGCCATTGCAACGTGGCGACCGAGGATCGTCTCGAGCGAGGTCACCCCCCGGTCGGTAATCCCGCACGGAACAATGAAGTCGAAATGGGCAAGAGACGTATTGACGTTGAGGGCGAAGCCGTGACTGGTGACCCAGCGCGCGATGCGGACGCCGATGGCCGCCAGCTTGTCGTCGCCGACCCAGGCGCCGGTCAGCCCCGGTTCACGGGTGGCGGTCACGCCACAGGTGGACGCAATGAGGATCATGACCTCTTCCAGGTCGCGGACGTACTTGTGCACGTCGCATCGATCCGGACTCAAGTCGATGATCGGGTACCCAACGAGCTGACCGGGGCCGTGATAGGTGACGTCGCCGCCGCGCCCGGTCTCGAAGATCTCGATACCCGCGGCCTGCAGTTGGTCGGCCGCAGCGATGATGTGCGTGCGGTCGTTCCGTGATTTCACGCCGAGCGTGATCACCGGCGGATGCTCGAGCAGGAGCAACTGATCCGGGATGGCGCCGGCCTTCCGCTGCTCGACCAGCGTTTTCTGCAGCTCGAGTCCGTCAGCGTAGGGCACGACGCCCAGCCGCCGCACTTCCAGACTACGCACTCAGCACTCAGAACTGAGCACTAGAGCCATCCTTCCTCGAAGTTTTCGAGTCGCTCCTTGACGTACGCCAGGAATTTCCCGGCTTCTGCGCCGTCGATCAACCGGTGATCGTACCCGAGGCTCAGATTGCACATCGGCCTGATCGCAATGGCGTCGTCGATCACGACCGCGCGCTTCTCGATTGTGCCGACGCCGAGAATCGCCACCTGCGGCTGGTTGATCAAGGGGAGGCCGTAGAGCGCGCCAAAAATCCCGGGATTGGTGATCGTGAAGGTGCCGCCCTGTACTTCGTCCGGACTCAGCTTCTTCGAACGGGCGCGGACCGCCAGGTCGTTGATCGCACGACTGAGACCGAGCAGGTTCTTCTCGTCCGCCTTGCGGATGACAGGAACGATCAGGCCATTCTCGAGAGCGACCGCGATGCCGAGGTTGATGTCCTTCTTGTAGACGATGTTCTGCCCGTCGACCGAGGCGTTCACGACCGGAAACTCCCGGAGCGCGTCGACGATGGCCTTGGCGATGAAGCCGGTGAACGTGAGCCTGGCTCCCGCGGCTTCGTAGTCCGCCTTACGCTTGTCGCGCAAGGCGCTGACACGGCCAAAGTTCACCTCGTAGACCGAGTACACGTGCGGCGAGGTATGCGCGCTCAGCACCATGTGCTCGGCGATCTTCCTGCGCATGACGCTCATCGGCACGATCTGAACATTCTCGCCGGGCTTGTAGACCGGCCCGGCGGCCGCAGGTGTGCGGCCCGGGGTCGCCTGCGGTGCTGCGCCGTCCCGCGCCTGGGCGCCTTTCGATCCCCCTGAATCGATGAAGCCGAGAATGTCGTTCTTGGTGACGCGTCCGCTGATCCCGGTGCCCTGGACCTGCTGGATGTCGACGTCGTGTTCTTTTGCGATGCGTCGAACGAGTGGAGAGGACTTCTGACGTCGCAGCTCTTCCCTCGACAGGGGCCCTGAGGGCGGTGATGGCTCTGACGTCTCGGCGGGTGCGGCGGCGTCTGACCGCCGCGCGTCCTCGGTGCCCGAGCGGGCAGCCGGGTCGCTGCCTGTGGACGGCGCGGATGTTTCGGGCTGCCCGACGGCCGCCTCGGGCATCCCTCCCCCCTGCGCAGTCGCGTCGGACGTCGCACCATCCTTCACCACGGCCTCGCCGGCAGTGCCGATCACCGCCACAACACTATTGACGGGAACGGTTTCCCCTTCCTTGACCTTGATGTCGGTCAGGACGCCGGCGGCCGGCGAGGGGATTTCGGCATCGACCTTGTCGGTCGAAATCTCGAAGAGCGGCTCGTCGCGATCGATCGAGTCCCCCACCTTCTTGATCCAGCGAACGATAGTGCCTTCGGCGATCGATTCGCCCATCTGCGGCATGACGACGTTAGTAGCCATCTAGACCTCTGCTCCGTTCGACGGGACGTGCTAATACTCGACGAGCCTCTTCGAGGCTGCCACTACTTTACTCACACTGGGCAGAAACGCGGACTCGAGCGGCGGCGCGTATGGGACGGGGGCATCGGCGGACGCGACACGCATGACAGGCGCGTCCAGGTACTCGAACGCATGCTCTGAGATGATGGCCGCGAGCTCCCCGCCGATCCCGCCGGTCAACGTGGCTTCGTGCAGCAGGAGCGCGCGGTTCGTCTTTGCGACGCTCTCGAGCACGGCCTCCTTGTCGAGCGGCGCCAGGCTCCGCAGGTCGATCACCTCCGCCTGGACGCCTTGTTCCTCGAGCGCTTTCGCAGCGTCCAGCGCCGTGTAGACCATCGCGCCGAACGTGATGATGGACAGGTCGGTCCCTTCCCGGCGGACGGCGGCTTTCCCGAGCGGGACGATGTAGTCCTCGTCCGGCACCTCATCCTTGATGCGGCGGTAGAGGAACTTGTGCTCGAAGTAGAGCACGGGATCATCGTCTCGGATGGCAGCCTTCAGGAGCCCCTTCGCGTCGTAGGCCGTCGAGGGTTCGACCATCTTCAACCCGGGC
Organism: Vicinamibacterales bacterium; assembly: GCA_035575695.1. Classification (GTDB taxonomy): domain Bacteria; phylum Acidobacteriota; class Vicinamibacteria; order Vicinamibacterales; family 2-12-FULL-66-21; genus JACDCA01. Next base: position 63,769 of record DATLXP010000053.1, on the reverse strand, counting down.
GTGTTCAGGAAGAACGCTTCGGGATTCAGTGAGTGGAACGGCCCGCCCCCGACCCCGCCACCGCACGGGCCCCTGACGACGATCGGCACGCCGGCACCGTTTCGATACCGGCTCGTCGCGGCAAAGTTCGTGAGCATGTCGAAGCAGCACGCGATGAAGTCGATGAACTGGATCTCGCACACCGGCCGCATCCCCATGTAGGATGCGCCGATCGCGGCGCCGACAATCGCCTGTTCGGAGATCGGCGAATCGATGACCCGTTTCTCACCGAACTTTTCACTGAGGCCCTCGGTGACCTTGAAGGCGCCGCCGTAGGCTCCGATGTCCTCGCCCATGAGGAAGACGCGCTCGTCGCGCGCCATCTCCTCGAAGAGCGCCTGGCGGATCGCCTCGATGTAGGTGACCACGGCCATCAGTCGGCGTCCGCAAAGGGTGACCTGACGAACTCCAGCGTCGGCCGGGCGTAGTCGTCTCCCGCGTACACGCCGCGGGTGATGGTGGCGGGATCTGGCATCGGCGATCGCTCAGCGGCATCCGCTTCCTCGGCGGCATAGCTTCTCGCCATCCGGTCGATCTCCGCGATCTGCTCGACATTCGCCGCGCCGCGGTCGACGAGCACCTTCGTGAACCTCGCGATGGGGTCCTTCTTCTCCCACTGCTCGACGAGCTCTTTCGGCACATAGCGGGCGTCATCGTGCTGCGCGTGACCTTCCATGCGCATCGTGTCGACGCCGATCAGCGACGCGCCCTCCCCGGCCCGGGCGCGATCAACCATGCGTCTGGCGACGTCATAGACCGCCAGCATGTCGTTGCCGTCGACCATCTCGTGAGGAATGCCGTAGGCCGCGGCGCGCTCGTCGATCCGCGTGATCGCCATCTGCCTGGCGATGGGCGTGGAGTAGGCGAACTTGTTGTCTTCGGCAATCACGACAAGCGGCGCCTTCTGGACGGCGGCAAAGTTCAACCCTTCATGAAACGCACCGGTGCTGGTCGCGCCGTCGCCGATCCACGCCATGGACACCAGGGTCCTGCCGCGCATCCGCGCGCCCATGGCGATACCCGCGGCGACCGGGATCGAGTCACCCAGCATGCTGATGGGCCCGACGACGACCGGTTCCTTGGCGTCCGTGTCACGCCCGACCTGAAGGGCGGGCCTACTGGCGGGTGCGTCCGTGTCACGACCGGCGGGTGACGACAGGTCGCGGGTCCACGCGGGCATGTGGACGATATGGATGTTGAGGTCGCGGCCGCGCGAGTTCGACTCCCCCTTCGCCATGTACTGAAGAAAGATTTCGCGCGGACGGACTCCCATCGTCATCAGGGCGCCCATGTTGCGGATCAGCGGGAGCACCGCGTCCGACTTCTCGAGGGCGTAGGCGGTGCCGACCGATTCCCCCTCCTGTCCGAGACTGCGGTACAGGCCGCCGATGACCTTGCTCTGGCGGAACAGGATGACGAGCCGCTCTTCGATCTCCCGTGCCAGTCGAGCGAACCAGTACATTTCGAGGAGTTGATTCGACGTAAGGGCATCAGACGCCGACGGTGATTTATCGGAAGCTCTGGGCATGGTTCAACGGTGTCAGCTATCAGCTACCAGCGGCCAGAAGCGTCCAGCCGGAAGCTGGTCGCTGGAAGCCGGCAGCTGACTATGCGTGTATCGCGGAGCCGTGTGCCGCGTGGGCGGCCTCTCCGACCGCCTCCGACATCGTCGGATGCGCGTGAATCGTGCGTACGAGCTCTTCGACCGTGCACTCGAGCTTCAAGGCGACGGTCGCCTCGGCGACCAGTTCCGTGGCGCGAGGCCCGATCATGTGCACGCCGAGGATCTCGTCGTATTTCTTGTCGAACACGATCTTGACGAATCCCTCGGTCTCGCCCGCCATCCGCGCTCGTGCGAGCACGCCGAACTTGAACGACCCGGTTTTCACGTCGAAGCCGCGCTCCTGGGCCTGTGTCTCGGTCAGGCCGACGCTGCCGATCTCCGGGTCACAGTACGTGCAGCCGGGGACCTGGTCGTAGTTGATCGGCCGGTACTCCCTGCCTGCGATTCTTTCCGCCAGCACGATCCCTTCCGCCGAGGACAGGTGCGCCAGCTGAGGGTGTCCCGGCTTGTCGAACGTGATCACGTCGCCGATCGCGGAGATCCCGCCGACGGTCGTCTTGAACTCCTGATCCACGCGGATGTACCCGCGGTCCATCTGGAGACCGGCCTCTTCCGCACCGAGCCCGGCGGTGACGGGGCCACGCCCTGTGGCCACGAGCAGGTAGTCCGCACTGAGCTTCGTCGTCTTGCCATCGGGCGTCTGCGCTTCGATGTCGACGGCGCTCGCACCAGCCCTGGCGCTCGTCACCTTCGTGCCGGTCAACACCTTGATGCCCTGTTTCTTGAAGGACTTCTCGAGCTCCGCCGACACCGCCTCATCCTCCACCGGCACGATGCGGGGCAGGAGCTCGATGATCGTGACGTCGCTCCCGAAGCGACGGAAGATCGACCCGAATTCGACGCCGACCGCGCCGCTGCCCATAATCACGATCGACTTGGGGATCTCCTTCATGTGGATCGCTTCGTCGCTGGTGATGATCCGTTTGCGATCGATCTCGATGCCCGGCACGCTGCGCGGCGTCGAACCGGTGGCGACGACGATCTCCTTGCGGGCGGTGACGGTCTGCTTCTGCCCCTCGGTGATCTCGACCTTGCCTTTACCCGCGAGGCGGCCGCTGCCCTTGATCCAGTCGATCTTGTTCTTCTTGAACAGCATCTCGATGCCGCCGGTGAGACCCTTGACGATCTTGTCTTTGCGCGCGTGCACCTGGTTCATGTCGATGCCGACGGCGGCCTGGCCGATCGTCAGGCCCCACTCCTTCCAGTCCTGCGCGATCTTCAGTGCGTGAGCATGCTCGAGGAGTGCCTTGGTCGGGATACATCCCCAATTGAGGCATGTGCCGCCAAGCGTGGGCGCGCGTTCGACCACACTGGTCTTCAACCCCAGTTGCGCCGCCCTGATGGCAGCCACATATCCGCCCGTGCCCGAGCCGATCACTACGACGTCGTATTCATTACTCATTCTTCTTTTTCATCGATGCAAGCGGAACGAACGTCACCGTTGACTGAGCGGTGGGCGGCTGAGCTGCCTCGGCTTCGTCAGGGTCGAGCCGCGTCATCTGGGAGCGCAAACGCGTGTAGTCGTAACGCAGCTCCCAGTAGGACTGGGTGAGCGCCTCGAGCTTGCGCGAGACGCGCCGTGCGAGCACCAGGGCACCCAGCGCGACGAGGAGCGTGACGGTTGCAAATCCCCACAGAACCACAACCGTCAAACGGTATCACCGTATCGGGTTATCGGTCTATTAGTTGATCGATCTATCGATCTATCGATCTATCGGCTTATCGACTTATCGGTCGATCGGTCGATTGGCCGATAGGCCGATAGGTCGATTGGTCGACTTGTCGGGCAATCGGATAGAATCCGCCCAAAATGGCTCACGGCAAGACCATTCTTATCTGCGACGACGACCAGGGGATGCGCGACACGCTGTCGGCGATCCTCAAGCGGGACTATCGCGTGCTCACTGTCTCGAGCGGCGAGGCAGCGCTCGTCCTGCTGCGCGAAGCGGATGTCGACCTGATCCTGCTCGACGTGCGCCTGCCCGGGATCAGCGGGTTCGACGTGCTGCGGATCGTGCGGGAGAACTACGGCCTGGTCGAGTGCATCATGATCTCGGCGATCAATGAGGTCGAGACGGCCGTGCAGGCGATGAAGCATGGCGCGTATCACTACATCACCAAGGAGTTCGACTACGACGAACTCCGCTCGCTCGTCCGCAATGCGTTCGAGCGGCAGGACCTCAACAGGCAGGTCATCACCCTCAGCGCTCAGGTGGCCGAGCACGGAGAGCGCGAGTTCCTCATCGGACCCAGCCGCCAGATCCGCGACATCGTCGACCTGGTCCAGAAGGTGGCGAAACTCCCGGCCACGGTGTTGATCCTCGGGGAGAGCGGGACCGGCAAGGAACTCCTCGCGCGGCTGCTGCATCGCGAGTCCGGAAAGGGTGAGGCGGCGTTCATCGCCGTGAACCTGTCCGCGATTCCGCACGAGCTCGTCGAGAGCACGCTGTTCGGCCACGAGCGAGGCTCGTTCACGGGAGCCCACAAGCAACAGCTCGGGAAGTTCGAGCTGGCGGCCGGCGGCACGCTGTTCCTCGACGAAATCGGGGACCTGCGGTTCGACCTCCAGGCAAAGTTCCTGCGCGCCATCCAGGAAGGGGAGATCGAGCGCGTCGGCGGGTCGAAACCGATCCGCACCGACTTCCGGCTCATCGTCGCGACCAACGTGGATCTCGAGAAGGCAGTGAAGGACGGCCGGTTCCGCGAGGACCTCTACTACCGGATCAACGTCATCCCGATCCGGATGCCTCCGCTCCGTGACCGCCTCGACGACCTCCCCGAGCTCGCACGGCTATTCCTCGCCCGCTACCGCGCCAAGTTCCGGAAGCCCGTTCGCGGGATCTCGGGGTCCGCGCTGAAGATCCTGTCGACGTACTGGTGGCCTGGCAATATCCGCGAGCTCGAAAACCTGATCGAGCGACTCGTCGCCGTGACCGACAAGGAGTGGATCACCGACGAGGACCTCCCCCTCGAGTATCACTTCGCCAAACTGGATTCGGCACAGCCGTCCGGCGGAGACACGCTGTTCCAGGAGGCCTGCGACACGTTCGAGCGGAACTTCATTCTGCGCGCGCTCGAAAAAGGTGACTGGAACGTGACCGCGACCGCGAGGTACCTCGGGCTCCCCCTCAGCACGCTCAAGCACAAGATGGCGCGCCTCGATCTGCGCGACATCGCCCGCAAGCTCCGCGGGTGACAGGCCAACCAGTTGGCCTGTCCGGCCAATTAGTTGGCCTGCTGATCCGTAAACACCCTCGACATGCGGCGGTTGTGTGTTTCGAACGTTGACGAAAGAGTCACGTCAGACTCGCGCAAACGAAGGCGCATTTACCCTGAAGAGTGACGGTTGGGACTTCAGCGACAGTTCCTTCACCACCGGAACATCCGTTGCACCGTTTCAGGCATGCCCGCTTGGAGCGGCTCACCTCACAACACAACGCGGTTTCGAGTTCCGAAGGAGCCCGGATGCAGTCTTCGCAGTTCAACGTACGTGTGCCTCTCGCCGAGTCGTCGGGTGGCGAGGTGTTCCTCATGAACACCCTCACCGACGCCCAGCTGATCGTCTCGAACGACGTGGTGTCGCTCCTTGATCGCATCGACGGTCACGTCGACGCCGGCGACGGCGCGCGCCGCCCGGACGAGGAGGACTCGATCCGAACCCTCGCCGAACACGGCTTCCTGGTCCGCGACCGGCGTGACGAGTGGCAGCGCCTCGAGAATTTCTTCCGCGACGTTCGCGAGGGAGACGACGAACTGCGGATCACGGTCCTGACGACGCTGCAGTGCAACTTCGCATGCGACTACTGCTTCCAGGGTGATCACGGGGAGTACAACAAAACCGCTGCGAAAATGACGATGGCGACGGCGGCGCGGGTCGGTGAGTGGGCCGAGGCACGGATGGATGCCATTTCACCTGAGAAGTTCGTGCTGACGTTCTTCGGCGGAGAGCCGCTGCTCAACCTGCCGGTGATGTACTACCTCGCGGAGCGGCTCTGGCACGCCTCGGCCGCCCGGGGTGTGCGCCTGTCGATCAACGTCATCACCAACGGCCTGCTGCTCACCCCCGACATCGTCGACCGGCTCGAACCGTTCGGCCTCAATGGCTTCAAGATCACGCTCGACGGGGACCGCGACACGCACAACCGGATGCGGCCGTTGCGCGGCGGGCAGGGCACGTTCGACCGGATCATCCACAACCTGCGCCAAGTCGCGGGCCGGTGCGCGATCTCCATCGGTGGCAACTTCGACGAGTCGTCGGTCGAGTCCTACCCGGCGCTGATCGACTTTCTCGCGGCGCAGGACGTCGCTCCCCACCTCAAGAGCATCGCGTTCAAGGCCATCATCCGTGAGGGCAAGACCAGCCCTGCCGCGACCACCGCGACCGGGAGATCGAAGTTCATCGGGCTGGCGCCAGTCGGCGGCGACAGTAAACCGCTCAATGGCACGTGCATGACGTCGGCCGGGGGGGGCGCCGCCGCCGGGTGCGACACGTGTCACTTCCTCGACGACCAGACGTCCTTCCTGCGTGCCGAAACGAAGAAGCGCGGATTCCGAACGAGCGATGGGGTCCACATGGGGCCGTGCGAGATTCACCGCAGGCACTCCCACACGATTGGGCCCGACGGAGATCTCTACGCGTGCCCCGGATTCACCGGGAATCGTTCCATGTCGACCGGGGACATCAGCGGGGCGACCGACGCGCTGCGGTCGGCGGCAGCCGGGCGGTTCGATCGACTCGCCGCGTGGAAGGCGTGCGAAGGCTGTGCCTTCATCCCCGTCTGCGCCGGTGGCTGCACCGTCGCGTCACACACGGAGCTCGGCGACATGAACGCCCCGAGCTGCCACAAGACAAGTTTCGAAGCCGGCGTCGTATCCATGGCCCGCGACGCCGCCGCCAGCCTGACGGCTGCGCTGGCGAACTAGAGCCTCAACACAGGAGAAGAGCATGAACAAGACGATCACGACGAAAGCGAGCACGACCAAGAAGAACGGCACGCTGAAGCCCTGGCTGGTCGATGTGGCGATCGAGCACCTCAGGTAATCGATCTATCGGTCCATCGATCGATCGATCGATCGGCCAATCGGCCGATCGGAATGCACGACAGTCAACTTTCAGGAGAGAATCATGAAGATCACGATCATCAAGAAGGCGGAAGTGAAGAAGAGCAGCTCGGCAGTCTGTCCCTTTGTCGTCGAAGACATGCTCGGAAGCAGGAAGTAGCGGCCCGGGCCGCTGCGTGGCGATGACGCGAATTTCCTGTCGGGGGAGCACGTGCGCACTCGCGCTGATGGGCCTCCTCGCGTCGGCGAGCTGTCATGCGAGCCCGGGAGCGGCTTCACCGCCGCCCATGGTTCGCATCGGCATCGGCCTCGGATCGAGCGTCCGCGAGAACGCCGTCGCGAATCTGGGCGCCTTGCTGTTTTCAGAGTCGCTCGTGTCGCGAGGGCTCGACGGCCGGGCGGTCGCGGGCCTCGTCTCCGGTTGGCAGTGGGAAGACGGGGGGGAAACCTTGCGGCTCCAGTTGAAGCCGAACGTACGGCTCCACGACGGAGCACTGCTCACCGCAGAGATGGTGGCAGACATCATCAGGCGTTCGCGGCTCACAAGCTCGCTGGGCTTCGAGTATGTGACCGGCGTCGTGGCTCCCGATCCACGGAGCATCGTCGTTTCCCTGTCACGGCCCGACTTCTTCCTGCTGCCGGAGTTGACGGTCCTGAAAATCGTTCGGCCCGAGGCCCCCGATATCGGCACCGGGCCGTTCAAGATCACCGCAAAGGAGCCGGCTTTCCAAACCGTCGTGTTCGATCGTTATCATGGCGGTACGCCCGGTGTGACGGGCGTCACGATCGTGCCGTACGACACCCAGCGAGGCGCCTGGGCCGGCCTGATGCGCGACGAAGTCGACGCCGTACAGGAAGTGAGCCGCGAAACTGTCGAGTTCGTTGACAGCAGCCACAATGTGCAGACGTATCCTTCGCTGCAGCCGTACTACATCCCCCTTCTCTTCAACCATCACCACCCGGCGCTGGCGCGCCGTGATGTTCGGCGGGCACTGAACGAAGCCGTCGATCGAGATGCCATCCTGGATGCGGCGATGAGGGGCCACGGCCGCGTGGCCAACGATCCGATCTGGCCTTTTCACTGGGCTTATCCCTCGGCAGGCATGCGTCACGCGTACGACCCGGTGGGGGCGAGACGCCGGCTCGACCTTGCCGGCTTGCGCCTTCCGGGCAGCGCTGCCCGCGACGGTACGCGAACACGCCTCACGCTGAGGTGCCTCTTCTGGAGCGAGGATGCGCAATACGAACGGATCGCGCTCATCCTGCAGCGGCAGTTGTTCGATGTCGGCATCAACCTGGTGCTGACGCCCGCCGACATGACCACGATCGCGCAGCGTGTCCAGTCCGGCAATTTCGACACGGCGCTCATTCGAGTCAACGCTGGCCGCTCTCTGGATTACACGTACCGGTTCTGGCACACGAAGCGACCCGAGAGTTTGGTGCGTGGTTATCCTGGGGTCGATCGACTCCTCGAGGACCTCCGGAGCAGCACCGACGATGGGCGCACGCGGTCGGCCATTGCGGCGCTCGTGCAGAGGTTCTACGAGGATGCGCCCGCGATCTTCATCGCCTGGGCGCAGGTCACGCGGGCGATCGACCGCCAGTTCTCAGTGGGCGAGTTCAACAGCCAGGACCCACTTGCCAGCATCTGGCAGTGGCGGCCCGTGGCGGGTAAGCCGCAGTGAGGGGTATCACCGGGCGCTTCGTGGTGCTGATCGCCACGGCCGCTGTCGCGCCGCTGCTCATCTATGGAGTGGTGTCGGTCCGATCACTGAGGAGCGGCACGACGCAGTCGGTGGGAGCCGGGAACGCGGCGGTCGCGACCGAGATCGCCGACCGCATCCATCTCTATTTCCAGAACAACCAGCGGGTCCTCGGGTCGATCGCCTCTCAACTGCAGGGAACGCAGCTGGCTGCCTGGCAGCAGGAACGGACCCTTCGAAATCACGTGCTGGACTACAAGGAGTTTCTGGAAATCACCCTGTTCGATCGGAGTGGCCAGGTGCTCGCCACCAGCCGGGCCACGTCGCCCAGGCTCGCCGTCCCGTCCCCACGAACGGGTGGAACCGGCGGGTTGTACATCGCGCAACCGCGCCTCGACGATGATGGATTACCCACCACCACCATGGCGCTCCAGATTTCGGGCGCCACGCCGGGATGGATCGTTGCGGAGATCTCGCTCGAGGAACTGTGGCGTGCGGTCGACAGGATCCGCGTCGGCGACACGGGATTTGCGGTCCTCCTCGACGAGACCGGCAGGATCGTCGCGCACGGACGCGCGGATCAAAAGCGCCTGATCGCGTCCGGGGCCACGCAGACGCCGGAGCAGAAACTGGCGAGCCGGCTTCGATCTGACGGGTCACGCACGTCCGCAGGTGAGATCGAGGGGCCCGCCGGCGCCATGCTCGCGGTTGCCGCGCGCATCACCGTCCCCGACTGGACGGTCATCGTCGAACACCCCCGCAAAGAGGCGCTCGGCGTGGCCCTCGCGCTGGAGCGCCAGCTGGTCGTGGCGATCGGCTTGGCCCTGCTCGCCACCGTGGGCGCCGGATGGCTCTGGGGACGCTCCTTCATCCGCCGCATCGTCGCGCTAACGCGCGTGACGCGGGCGCTGGCGGCCGGCGACATGGACGCGCGGGTCCACCCGCGTGGCAAGGATGAAATCCGACAGCTGGGCGACGCCTTCAACACCATGGCCGACCGGCTAGTGGAACTGCAGGAGGAAATCCGCAAGCAGGAGCGTCAGGCGATGTTCGGTCGCATCGCCGCCGGCCTGGTGCACGACCTGTCGCACCCGATCCAGACCATCGGGAACAGTTGCAAGCTGATCCAGCGGATCTTCGACGATGCCGAGTACCGCGCGACGTTTCGCCAGACCGTCGAGCGCGAGCTGGCGACCGTGAAGCGCGTACTCGACGACCTGCGCAACATCGCACGTCCGATGCCGCTCGAACACTTCTCGATCGACGCCAATGCGACGCTGGCGGAGGCCGTGGAGACCATGACCCCCCTGGCCGAAACGGCGGGCCTCACCCTGCGGGCGGAGTTGACCCGAGAGCCTGCGTTCATCGAAGGGGATCTCTTTGCGCTCGGCCGCGTGCACCGGAACCTGATCCTGAATGCCATCCAGGCAACCGCGCCAGGAGGGCTCGTGGTCGTGGCCACCGAGGCCACGGCAGACAGGGTGCAGTTCCGGATCTACGACACGGGGTGCGGCATTCCGGAGGACCGCCTCGCCGCCATCTTCGACGACTTCGTGACGACCAAACGGCGCGGCCTCGGCCTCGGTCTCGCCATCTCGAAAAAAATTGTGGAACAACTCGGCGGACGCATCAGCGTCGCGAGCGAGGTCGGCAAGGGCACGACGTTCGTGCTCGATTTTCCACGCGCCCACGCCGCGGCGCTGGTGCAGATCGCAGGATGACGAGGATGGCAGGATCGAGCGCGGCACGCAGGATCGAAAAGGAGTACCGATGTTTCTGAAGCTTGTGAAAACGGCGCAGATCGAAGTGGATGGCCAGCAGTACGGGCTGCGGTTCTTCGAGCAACGCACGGGGCGGGGGGCGCGCCGCTACAGCTGCGAGGTGATGCTCGGCGCATTCGACCGCATCATCATCGATGACGATTCGATGACGAGCCTCGAGTCGCGCGTCGAGTGCCTGGCGCCGGCGACGATCTACAGCCGCCTGCTCGCGACCGCGTAGCGCCCGTACAAGCGACAGGCCGGCTAACCGGCCTCTCCATGTCGCCCGGACGGTGGCTGATGCCGCGTGAACGGCGGGTTACTTCGGCGCCGCTGGCGCCTTGGGAAGGACGGCGTCCTTCAGCTGCTTGGCGATCCGCGCCTTGACGACGGTCTTCGCGGCGATCTTGATCTGCTCGCCCGTAGCGGGATTGCGGCCCATGCGCGCCTTCCGCTTCTGAACCACCAGCTTCACCATCCCCGGAATCACGAACTCGCCAGACCGCTTCAGCTCTTTCTCCGCCAGCGTGTTCAGTTCGTCGAAAAACTCCCGCGCCTGCGTCCGCTTCACTTCGAAGCGGTCCGCGAAATGCGAGAACAATTCGGATTTGCCCATCCTGCGGGCCTCTGCCATCGGCTATTCCCCTTGCTAGGGCGCGCTGATCCGTGTGCCTCAGAAGCCGCGCGCGCGTGCAGCAACTGCGGAGAATTTGAAAGAGAAACAGCCGGTATCCTAGCGCGCTGCGTTTTCCGCTGTCAATGACGGACAGCAGGCAAACACAGCAGAAAACGGCCCGAATGCTACAATTTTCGGCATGCCGCCATTCTCCGTCGAGACCTTCCCCAACCCCAGGCCCGGCCGCGATTACGAGATCGAAATCCGCTGCCCCGAGTTTACGTCGGTCTGTCCCAAGACAGGGCTTCCCGACTTCGGCGAGATCCTGATCTCCTACGTGCCAGACGAGCTGTGCATCGAGCTCAAGGCCTTGAAGCTCTACATCAACGAGTTCCGTAACCAGGGGATTTTCTACGAGGCGGTCACCAACCAGATCCTCGATGACCTCGTCGCGGCCTGCCGGCCGAGGCGCATGACGGTTGTCGGTGATTTCTCGGTGCGCGGCGGGATCGCCACCGCGGTGACGGCGACCTATGACCAGGCGTCGGACACCACGAGCTAGCGGTCAGGAGCTGGAGTGGCTGGCCCCATGCCCGAGCCCCATCAGATCCCGATCGAAGGCGAGCTCGACCTGCACGCGTTCCAGGCCCGGGACATCTCATCGGTCGTCGAAGAGTACGTCAACGAAGCTCATGCGGCCGGACTTCGTGAGGTGCGGCTCATCCATGGCCGCGGGATCGGCGTGCAGCGCGGGATTGTTCAGCAGGCGCTCGAGCGACACACCCTCGTGCACTCGTTTCACGACGATCCGGCGTCTCATCTGGGGGCGACGATCGCCGTGCTCACGCTCTAGCAGACGGCTGAAAAACGCATCCTCTTTTTAGGCCGGCATTCGGCAGCGGCCTGCCAGCCTCGCGCGCCTAGAACACGCCCGGAGCAACCCGCCACCGCACCCGCGTCTGGTAGTCGCGGTACTGTGCGTCCTGCGATAGCGTCTGCTCCTCGCAGACCGCACGAGCCAGCAGCGCGGCATCCGCGACACACAAGGCCACGAGGTTCCACAGCGCCGGGCTCGCCGCCAGGAACGCCACGTGCGTGATCAGATACCCCAGGTAGATGGGGTGGCGCACGAACCCATAGAGTCCCGACGACACGATCCCGCGATTGGCCGGCAGCAACGCGAAGCTGCGTCCGAGCGCTATCTTCGCGGCGATGACCACGCACAGGCCGGCGCAGGAGAGCGCGACGGTCAGGGCGTCGGGAACCAGCGCGACGGCCGCTCCGGGCACCATCAACGGCGGGCCGAGGGTCGAGAGGGTCGTCAGCGTCCGTGCGCGAAGGCTGCGATCCACGGTGGAGGCCGTCCGGCGCATGAGGGTCAGCACCACGACGAGCGCTTCGCTTATCAGCAGGAAGAGCCCGGTCACGTGGCCCGTCTGCGCGAAATCCTGCGCGAAGCGGACCGCCATCATCGAGAACAACACGATGATCGCGGCGCGCGCGGCAATGTCGGCGAGCAGCTGGGTCTGGGCCCAGTAATCGACCGCGTGCCCTGGCACCGGCAGGCGGAAGGCGAGAGGGAACGTTTTTATGCTTCGGCTCCTTGCGATTCCGTCTCTTCGAGAAAGTAGCTGCCGCATGCGGCGTCGAGCAGTTCGCGCGTGATGACCGGCTCGCGGTTCTCGTAGCGGCAGATGTCGACGACCTGCTCGACGAGATCACGCGGGTGGCAGGCCCTCATCTGCAGCTTGCGCGGCTGGTAGTAGCGGCGCTGCAGATACTCGACCATCACCGGGTCGAAGAGGATACCGCGCTTGCGGCAGTTCAGCTCGAAGATCTGGCAGTACTCGTCCAGGGTGGGATTCTTCGCCAGCACCTTGTAGGGGATGCGGCGCAGGAACGCTTCGTCGGCCAGCGACTCCGGCTTGAGGTTCGTCGCAAAGACGATGAAGACGTTGAAGGGCACCTCGAACTTGCGGCCCGTATGAAGCGTGAGGTAATCCACCCGGCTCTCGAGCGGGACGATCCACCGGTTCAACAGGTCGCGCGGCGGGATGCGCTGGCGTCCGAAGTCGTCCACGACGAAGACACCGCCGTTGGCTTTGAGCTGGATCGGCGCCTCGTAGAACTTCGAGATCGGATTGAATGAGAGGTCCAGCATCTCGAGCGTCAACTCACCTCCGACGACGACCACCGGCCGGCGGATCCTCTCCCAGCGCTGGTCCTGGGTCGCGTTGGCGACGACGCTGACGCCCTGGTCCACCGGAGCCGAGCGCTGGTGGTTGACCGGGTCGAACATCGTGATGACCTGTCCGTCCACGTCGATCGCATGCGGCACGAACATGTCGGCGCCCAGGGCCCGGCCGATCCCTTCCGCGACGACGGTCTTACCGTTGCCGGGTGCGCCGTAGAGAAAGAGCGACTTGCCGGAGTTGACCGCCGGACCGAGCTGGTCGAACATGCCGCGATTGACGACGAGGTGATCGAATCCGGTGGCGAGGAGCTCCCGGTCGATCGGCACGCGCGCGGCCATGCACGCACGAACGTAGGCGTTGTACTGTGCGAGCGACACCGGCGCGGGCCCCACGTACCGGCACACGTCGAGGTACTGCTGCGCGCGATCGCGTCCGAGGTCGGTCAGCACGTAGCGGTAGCCGGCGCTGCCCAGGCCGGTGGCGCCACGCACTTCGACGAGCTTCTCGATGCGCGCATGGCCTACGAGGGCCTCGAGCAACGAATACGGTAACCGCAGGCGTTCGGCGAGCACGCTCCCCGTGGCCTCGCCGCCAAGGAGCGTCTTCAGCAACAGCTGGGCAAGGGTGTCCGGATGGAGCCCTGTCTCGGCCATCGTCGCGGGGGGCGGCGGCGGCGTGGGCTGGGTCGTGACGGGCGCCGGGCGGTCGAGCAGTGTGGGAGTCATGCGGCAGCCTCAGGCCGGCCGAGGCCAGCCACTACGTTGTCCTGAGCCTCTACCTGGGAGAACTCGATGCGGTGACCAAGGGCGGTGCCGGTTCGATCGAGCCACCCGGCGGGCAGTTCGAGGACCCCTGAGGTCCCGGGCCGCGGCAGCCGGATCCGCCACGGCTTCAGGTTGACGACCCGGTCAACCACCACCCCGCGTTCGTCGAGCGCGATCACATCGATGGCAAAACGCATCTGGAACGTGTGGACGCCGCGGCACGGCACGATCCACAGGCCCTCACCATCCGGGAGCGACGTGTGACTGAGGAGACCCGTCCGTCGCGTGGCTCGCGTCGCGGCGACGGACACACGGTCCGCCAGCACCGTCCCGGTATCGATGTTTCGCGCAATCAATGACATCTGCTGTCCTTCACGTCCGACCTGAAGGTCGGGCCTACTTCTTCATGTTGTCGATCATCGGGAAGAGCACGGTGACGAACTTGATCGCCGCCGGTCCGATGGTCACGACCCAGATCGCCGGAAAGATGCAGAACACGAGCGGGAACACCATCTTGACGCCCGTCTTCACGGCGGCCTCTTCGGCCCGCTGGCGGCGCTTCGTGCGAAGCGTCTCCGAATAGACGCGCAGCGACTGCGCGACGCTCGTTCCGAATTTGTCCGTCTGAATCAGCATCGTCACCAGCGCGCTAAGGTCGTCGACTCCGGTGCGATCCGCGAGATTGCGCAGGGCTTCGGAGCGGGCTTTGCCGGCGCGCAGCTCGAGATTGATCAGCTTCAGTTCTGCCGACAGCTCGGGGTGCGCGAATGCGAGCTCGGCGCCGACGCGCGAGAGGGCCTGATCGAGACCGAGACCGGCCTCGACACTCACGACGAGAAGGTCCAGCGCATCGGCAAGCGACAGGCGGATGCGATGCGCGCGGCGCTTGGCGAGGCGCGCGAGGACCATGCCCGGGAGTACGTAACCGATACCAAGGCCGCCCAGGGCCAGCAGCGTGTTCGGGCGCGCGATGATGGACGTCGAGAAGAACAGGAAGAGCGCGATCGCGAACAGCACGCGCATGCCAAAGAAGATCGTCAGCGCTTCTTCGCGCCGGTAGCCGGCCTGCACCAGCCGCAGCCTGAGCGAGCCCAGCTCCTTCGGCGACCGCGGCACTTTCTCACCGATCCGCTTGAACAGGCCCACGAGCGCCAGGCGTCGCGGTTTCACCGGCTCGTCGCTGCGGGTGACGGTCAACTCTTCGAGGCGCCGGTCGATCGCGGCGGCCCGGCGAGGCATGAACAGCAACGCCGCGCAGCCGACCAGTGCCGTACCAAACACGAATGCGAGAACCGGCAGAAACATGGGCACGTTACACCTCGATCTTGACGATTTGCCTGATCCAGAGAAACCCGCAGGTCTGCATCACGAGCGCGGTCATGAGCATCATCTGGCCCATCCGCTCGCGGAACAGGAGGTTCATGTGCTCGGGATTGATGAACATGAGCGCGATCGAGAGCACGGCCGGCAACGCGAGCAACACGTAGCCGGTCAGCCGCCCGTGGGCGGTGTAAACACGAACCTGCCTCAGGATCTTGAACCGCTCGCGCACCACGTGCGACAGGTTCTCGAGGATCTCCGACAGGTTGCCGCCGGTCTCCCGCTGGATCAGTACCGCGGTGGCAAAGAAGCGCACGTCGAGCGAGGGTATCCGGACCGTGAGGTTCTCAAGCGCGTCCTTGAGCGGAAGACCGAAGTTCTGCTCGTCGAAGGTTTTCCTGAACTCGGGACCGACCGGCTCCTCCATCTCGTCGGCGACCATCTTGACCCCGGTCGCAAACGCGTGCCCGGCCTTCAGCGCGCGCGAGATCAGATCGAGCGCCTCCGGAAACTGTTCTTCGAACGCCCGCATACGGCGCCCGCGTTTGAGACGCAGGAACAGGAACGGCAGCCCGGCGCCTATGACGAACCCGATCGGCATCGACCAGGAGGAGCGCGTGAATACGGCAATGACGATCGCGCCCAGTACCCCGCCAAGAAACGCGACGAGCAGCACGGCGCTGAGGCTCACCTTCGTGCCCGACTGTTCGACCCACGACGCGAGGGACGCACCACGCGCCGTCTTGCCGAACGCACGGTCGAGACCAGGCAGCGGCCCGGTATTGCGCGACTTGAGGAGCGTCTCGGTCACTTCTTCGGTGGCCCGGTCGCCCAGCGCGATCTCCTGGAGGCGGCTGTCGAGCTTTCGACGCATCATCATCGCCGGCACCTTCGCGGCGTAGTAGGCGATCCCGACCGCGATGGCCGCACCGACGACAAACGCGAGCAGCACCATGACGGCAGTCATCACCGAACCTCCATGACGCCTTCGAACATGTCGGCGGGCAGATGGATGCCGGACGTCTTCAGCCGCTCGCACGCTTTCGGGCGCACGCCGGTCGCGCGGAAGCGGCCGATCACCTTGCCGTCCTGCGTAACACCCAGCTTCTCGAAGGAGAAGATCTCCTGCATCGTGATCACGTCCCCTTCCATGCCGGTGATCTCCGAGATGGCGGTCACCTTGCGCGTGCCGTCGCTCATGCGCGACTGCTGGATCACGATCTGGATGGCCGCGGCGATCTGCTGGCGCATCGCGCGTTCCGGCAGGTTGGTGGCCCCCATCGCGATCATCGTCTCGATGCGC
The DNA here is from genome assembly GCA_035575695.1 of Vicinamibacterales bacterium. Taxonomy (GTDB): domain Bacteria; phylum Acidobacteriota; class Vicinamibacteria; order Vicinamibacterales; family 2-12-FULL-66-21; genus JACDCA01. Next base: position 47,384 of record DATLXP010000053.1, on the reverse strand, counting down.
GACAGCGCGTCGCGGGGCGTGTTGGCGTGGATCGTCGTGAGCGAGCCGTCGTGCCCCGTGTTCATCGCCTGGAGCATGTCCAGCGCTTCTTCGCCGCGCGTCTCGCCGACGACGATGCGGTCCGGACGCATGCGGAGGGCGTTGATCAGCAGCTGCCGCTGGCGGATCGCCCCCTTCCCTTCCACGTTCGGCGGACGCGTCTCGAGACGGGCGACGTGTTCCTGGTGCAACTGGAGCTCGGCGGCATCCTCGATCGTGACGATGCGCTCGCGCTCGGAGATGAAGCCCGACAGCACGTTCAGCAGCGTGGTCTTGCCGGCGCCGGTGCCGCCGCTGATCAGCATGTTCAGGCGGGCGCGGACGCAGTGTTCCAGGAACTCGAGCATCGGCCGCGTCATCGACCGGATCGACACGAGGTCATCGGCCTGCAGTCGTTCGGCCGGAAAGCGCCGGATCGAGAGGAGCGGACCGTCAACGGCCAGGGGCGGGATGATGGCGTTGACGCGCGAGCCGTCCGGAAGGCGCGCGTCCACCATCGGCGAGCTGTCGTCCACGCGGCGGCCCACGCCGCTGACGATCCGGTCGATGACGCGCATGAGGTGCTTGTCGTCCTGGAACGTCGTGGGAAGTTTTTCGAGCTTGCCGCTGCGCTCCACGTACACGTGCTTGTAGGTGTTCACAAGGATGTCGCTGACGCCCGGATCGCGGAGCAACGGCTCGAGCGGCCCCAGCCCGAACACTTCATCGATCACGTCGCCGAGAATAGCCTCGCGCTCGGTCATGCTGAGCGGCATGTTCTCTTCGCTGATCAGCTCGAACAGGAGCGTGCGGATCTCCGCCTCGGCGCGCGAGCGCTCGGCGGACGCCAGCGCCTCGAGATTGAGTCGATTGAGCAGCTTGCGGTGGACGTTCGCTTTCAGCTCGAGGTACTGCGGACGCGGCGCGTCGAAGCGCGGGTCGCGCGCCGCGGGGGCTGTTGGCGTGGGCGGAAAGTTGACGGTGGCGCTCATAAGAATTGTCCTGAACTAGAGCAGGCCGAGAAAGGCGCGCCGTCGCTCCGGCGGAGCCGCGGCGGCATCCTCCAGACCGAGAAGCTGGCGCGTGAAACTGCCGAACTGCGCGGAAATCTCCGAGTGGTTCGTCAGCGTGAGTGGAACCCCCGAGTTGAGCGCCGTGGACACCGTCCGGTAGTCGCTGCCGAACGAATGGTGGATGCCGTAGCCGAGCGCCGTTTCGATCTGCTTCGGCGCAATGAGGTGCTGGTCCGTCGTGCGGTTGAGCAGGACCTTCACCCGCTCGCTTCCGGCACCGAGCTGGCGGACGCGGTCCACCAGGCGCTGCGCGTTACGAATGGACGGGACGTCCGGATTGGCGACCAGGAACACAGTGTCGGCCGCATAGAGCGCAGCCAGCGCGCAGGAATTGATCATGTTCCCCGCGTCGATCACGATGAAGTCGTAGAGCTTGCCGAGCACGCGGAGCAGTTCTTCGATCGCACCCGCGTCGCTGGTGTTCGGGCGGTCGAACTGCTCGGACCCGGCGAGGATGTCGAGGCCGGACTTGTGGCGCGCCATCAATTCGCGCAGGAAGTCGCGGTCCAGCCTGTGCAGGTTCTCGATCGCGTCGAGCACGGTGAACCGCGGACGCACGCCAAGGAAGAGCGCGACCTCACCCAGGCAGGGCTTCAGGTCCAGGATTGCGGTGGGCCGCTTCGTCAGGCGCGCGAGCTCCACCGCGCAGTTCACGGCGACGGTCGTCGTGCCCGCGCCACCCTTCGCTCCCAGGAACACATGAGTGACGCACGGTTGCCGGGCCCCGGCGGTCGCTGCGTCGCGGCGCGCCGCCGTCTTGCGGATCGCTCCCTGGAACGACTCTTCCGTGCTGCGCGCTACGCCCGCGGGCGTCCACGGAAAGAACTCGTTGGCGCCGGCGCGCATCGCCTGCAGGATGAGGTCCGGCTCGGGCGTGGCCGCCAGGGCAAAGATCGCCACGCCGGGATGTGCCGCGCGGAGCCGCTCGATCGTCGCCATCCCCGACGAGGCGTCCGACCTGATGTCGATGATGTAGACGTCGGAGACGGCCGTGTCACCGGCCCGGCGGTCTTCGACAATGCCAACCGGCACACCGCTGGCCCGCAGCATGCGCGACATCTCACGCTTGCACTGGTCGTCGTGACTGAGAATCGATACCGCGAGCTGGGCCATGGCTATTGCACCAGCCGGATGGCAACGGGGAACGCGCCGGCGGGCGCGGGCCCTGAATTCTTGTCATAGATCCCGCCGATCGGGATGATCCGGCCAACGAGACCGTTCCCGTCCATGTAGTCGAGGAAGAAGCCGATCCAGTTCGCCGTCACGAGGTCGGCGGTGCGGCCGTTGCGCTTGCCCGAGTCGTAAATGATCGGGTCGTAGAGCGGGATCGGGAAGACGCGCGGGCTGTTGTTGCCGAATCTGCTGCCCTTCACGGTCTTACTCGCATCGTCCCAATACGCTCCCGGGTCCCGCGCGATCAACTCCTCGGCTCCCTGGGTTGTGGGTCCGCCCATCGCGCCAGGCTCCTGCGTCAGCGGATCGCCGAAGTGCATGATGGTCGTGTTGCAGTTGGCGATGTTCCACCGGTAGGCATCGCCACCGCTCATTCCCCCTCCCAGCCCGCCGATGGTGAGCGAGAAGTAAAAGCTGACCGTGATGTTGCTGCCGGTCGAGGCCCGGATCGTGAGGCTCTGCCCGCGGTTACTTTCCTGGTTGTAGCCGGTATAGCCCTGCTCGGTCGCCCGGATGTAGATGTCGGGGTTCGCCAGCGGACGGCCCTTGTTGTCGAACGCGTCGTAGGTATCGGTGCCGTCCCACGGCGCCGTCTGCCGCTCGCTCCACTTGTCCGGGATCGTGAAGGGCTTCACGCAGGTCATGGCGTTGGCCGGGGTCGCTTCGGCGGTCGCGGTGGCGCCGATGTCCACGGTCTCCATGCCGAAGAACTTCGCGACGAGCGTGGGCACGGGATTCTCGCGGCCGACTGCGGCGGTTCGATAGACGTTCACCTTGACGCGGTTTTGCTGCCCGTTCTGTCCCACCAGGAACTCGACATCGGACGGCAGGACCGATGCTGGCTCGTTCATCACGGGATTGAGCTGAGCGGCGCGGATGGCGCTCGTCACCGCGGGCCCGCCGGCACTGTGATCCGTGAAGCTGTCACGGAAGAGTGCGGTCGCTCCGGCGAGGGCGCCCGCGTCGGCGGCGTTCTGCGCCTGGCTGCGGGCCGTCATCAGCATGCCGACGTCGATCGCCAGCATGCTGGCGCTCATAAACGCCATCATGCCCATGCCGATGAACACGTAGCTCATGCCCGATTGGTCGTGACGGAGACGGCGCAGCCGGTTCATTACTGGCCTCCCTTGCTCGTTTTCGCGAGCTCCGCCTGGTACGCCGACTGCGCCTGCTTGAGCCGCGCGGCGGCGTCGGCCAGGGACTTGTCGCGCTTCTGGTCCTCTTCCTGCTTCCGGCGCGCGTCTTCAGCCGCTTTCCTGTCAGCTTCGGCCTGCTGCCTGGCGCGCTCCTTCTCGATCCTCTCGGCCTGCCGTTTCTGCTCTTCGAGCTTCTTCGCCGCCACACTGGCTTCGTCGGCCTTGCGCTTCTCGTCGGCGATGCGCTGTTTCTCCGCCGCTTCCCATGCCTTCTTGTTGGCGGCGGCCTGCTTCTTGTCCGCCTTGGGTGCCGCCGGCAAAGGAGCGGGGGCGTTGATCGGCGTCGAGGGAACCGGCTCGGGAACCCGTTTGGCCTGCGGCGCTGGAGTGCTCTGCCGCGTCACTGCAACGGGCGCCGGCGCAACTTTCTGGTCGGCGACGGGCACGGAGGCGGCCGCCGACGTCGCCAGGTTCGGATCGCGAGGCGCCGGCTGGTTCGCCGGATAGCGCGGCGAGCCGACGTAGGGGTCCTGCGGCGGAAGGCGCTTGTCGGGCGCGCCCATGAACGGCTCGACATTCGACGGCAGGCCCTGCGACACGCCCATCTGTCCGCGCCGGATGATGGTGGGGGTGATCATGACCACCAGCTCCGTCTGGGATTTCTGCATCGCCTTGCTCTTGAACAACCAGCCGAGGATCGGGATGTCGCCAATGCCCGGGATCTTGCGCATCGTGTCGGTCACGGTGTTGTTGAGCAGCCCGGCAATCGCGAACGTCTGACCGTCCCGCAGCTCCACCTCGGTTTCGGTCCGGCGTGTCGTGAGGGCCGGGATCCTGAAGCCGTCGAGCACGACGGCATTGGCGAAGTCGAGCGCGCTGACCTCCGGCTTCACCTTCAGGTTGATCAGGTCGCCGCCGAGCACCGTGGGGGTGAAACTGAGGCGAACACCGAACTCCTTGAACTGGACGGACACGGAGTTGCCGCCCGACCCGTTCTGCACGACGGGAATCGGAAACTCCCCACCCGCCAGGAAGCTGGCTTCCTTCCCGTTGGTCGCCACGAGATTCGGCTCCGCGAGGCTTTGGAAGAGGCCTTTCTCCTGCAGGGCCTTCACCACGGCGCCGACGTTGTATTTGTTGTTGAAGATGAAGATGTTGAGAAAGTCGCTGAGCGTGTACTTGCCGCTCGCGCCCGTCAGATTGTCATCGAGGTCCGAGGTACGGCTCAGCTCGTTGAAGTTCGGTGAAGAGAACTGCTGCGTCGACGTGCGCGCGACCCAGTCCTTGTAGCCGGTCGGGCCGGTGAAGAGCGAGGCGCCGAGTTCCTGCACAGCCGACCGGCTCACCTCTGCGAAGCGGACGCGCAACATCACCTGGTTGGAGGCCACGCCCTCCTGCTGCGTCAGCAGGTTGACGACGTTCTCTTTCTTGTCGACGTAGCCGGCGGCGACATCGGCCGCCTTGTCCATGACGTACTTGCTCGTCACCGTTCCCGACAGCACGACATCCTTGCCGCTGCCTGCGACGGTGATCGGCTCTCCTGGGAACAACTGCTTCACCTGTTCGGTGAGCGCGCTCAAGTCGCGCCGGACGACGATCTCGTAGGTCTTGATCGCGCCCATGCGGTCCCACACGAACATTGAAATGGTGCCCGGCTGCTTTCCGTGAATGAGCAGTTGCGTCGGCGCGGTGACCATCGCATCGGCGACATCGGGCACGGTCAGCGACACGCGCGAGATCGTCCCGCCGATATCGAGGATGGTGGACCGTCCCACGAGGAGGTTCACCGCGGTCGGCGCGGCCGCGGCGGCGACAGCCGGACCCGAGACGACGCCCGTGCTGACAAAGGCCGGTGACTGCTGCGCCTGCGGCTGGGCCACCAGGATCACGATGATGTAGGCGGCCAGGGCGGTTGTGAATGTGCGCGACATGGTCATTTCCTTTTTCGCTGAAAGCTGACGGTAAAAAGCTGAGAGCTGTTCGCTGAGAGCTGTCAGCTACTTGATGACTTCGACCGAGCGCTTGTCGCCGCGAATGATCTCGACCGACGGTGCGGGCGCCGCTGCGGGAGCCGGTGCCGCCTGGGGCTGTGTGCGCTGGCGCGGACGCGGAGACGACGCGACGCGCTGGGGTGCTGCGGCGGCGGCAGGCCTGCCGCCCATCAATCCCGCGGTCCGGATACCGGGTGTCTCGGGCGCGCCCATGTCCAACGGGTTACGAAGCGCGAGCTGGATCTTGCCCTCGGTGCTTGCCAGCGCGAGGCGCTCGGCCTGTTCGGGCGTGACGAGCAGGGTCACGACCGTCACCTGCACGGGCTTGTTCTGGTCCTGGTCCTGCTCCATGCGCGTGCCGGCCGTGAGCACCTGCACGTTCGACAGCACGACCTTCGACGTCGTGTCCGCGCGCGAATCCGTGGGGCTTGCGGTCGCGACGACATCCACGCGGTTGCCCGGGAGCACGTAGCCGGCGACGCCGACGACTTCGTTGACGCGGACCGACACGCCGCGCATCCCCTCGGGAATGACCGGGGGCAGGCCGGCGCCCGCCTCCTTGGATGCGAGTTTCGCCCCGAGGATGATCTCGTTCTTCACCACCGGGACAATGAGCCCGCGGCCAAGGAGCTCGGCCGGCTGCGAGAACGCCCCCTCCGGAGCCGTGCCGACCGGGAACGCAATCGTCTTGAGGTCTTCCTTCTTGAGCGCGGCGCCCAGTTGAAGGTCCGCCGCCGCCACCACGACGGGCTGCGTCGGCGCATCGACGGCCTTTGCCGGCGAGGCCTGCATGAAGCTGTAGGTGCCATACGCGAGGCCGCCGCCGGCAAGGATGGCGATGGCGAAAACGGCGAAGATTCGGTTGCGCATTATCAGTCTCCAGACTTACAGGCTTGCGTTCGCGTTACTCGTTCCGCATGAGCGCGGAGGACACCATCGTCGTCGTACCCCTGCCGGTGGTGGAATTACTCTGAATAAGGCGGATCACGGGATTGAGCACCGTGAAGTTGAACGGGTAGGCGACGCGGATGCTCGAGGCCGTGGTGTTGCCGAACGGTACGTTGCGCTGGACGGTGATCGCGGCGCTCCCCGCCTCCCGCAGCTGTCCGCCCTCCATGTAGCTGCGCACCGCGTTTGTCACCTGCCCGTCGGTCGTGCCGGCGATGATCGAGATGCGGGCGCCTTCGCGCGCGGCGTTCGTGATGACCTGCCAGGTCTGATAGGCGCGGCCGAACTCGAAGATGGAGACCGTGACCAGCAGCACGAGCGGCAGCGTGATCGCCGTCTCGAGGAGCGCCGCGCCACGTTGATTTCTGATGCGCTTCATTGCTGTCTCCAAACGCCCGACCTGAAGGTCGGGCCTACTCCACTCCACGGCGCCCGACCTGAGGTCGGGCCTACGTTTACCGAATGAGCATCGCGATGACGCTTCCGATCGCGATCGCCGGGCCGTATGCGAACCGGCTCAAGCCTGGTGCCGCTTTCATCGCCCTGGGCGCTGCGGTCGGGGCGGCCACGAGGCGGCCCGTCTGCGCGAGGGTGGCGGCGAGCTGCTTCCGGCGCAGCGCCACGATGACGGCGAGCACGCCTCCCGCGACCGACGTGAAGAGAAACGCCGACAGCACGAGCGGCGGTCCCACGATGGCTCCCACGGCGGCCATCAGCTTCACGTCGCCGGCTCCCGTCGCGCCGAGTGCATAGCCCGGCATCATCAGCAGGAGCCCGAGAAAAAATCCTCCGAACGAGGCAGCGACCGTGATGCCGCTCGTTCCCGTGGCCGCGAGCCCGATGCCGAGACCGGCCATGACGGCGGTCAGATCGTTCGGAATGCGCCGCGACCGGATGTCGATCACCGTGGCCACCGCGAGTCCCGCGGCGAGTACGGCGAGCGCCGCGCTAGATGTTGGCGGCGGCAATTGCGGACCAGAACACGTTGAGGATGGTCGTGCCGAGCACCGTGACCGCACCCATGGCGAACACGGCGATCAGCGCCGCCAGCAATCCGTACTCGAGCAGGTCCTGCCCCTCTTCGTTACGGCGGAAGCGCGTGATGAGCCGTATTGCGGTTTGCATGTCTACCTCAAGGTCACCGGGTCCCGAGTGCGCGGGAAGCGAGACGGGGTGCGCAGGGGGTGCGACGGGGTGCGATGAAGTCTCGCGCGGTGCGAAACGAGAGCGAGTTGCACTGCGCGATTGCGCACCCTGCACCCCTTGCCCCGCCACGCTCCGTGCACTCCACTCCGCACCCCTTGTCCACATCGCACCCTCCCTGGCACCCTTGACCTACCGGATTGATTAGCCGAGTGCGGTAGCGATATTTGAGAAGATCGTGCTGACCGCGCCGCCGGCTGCCGTGACGGCCACGATCGCGACGAGCGCGATGAGCGCTACGAGCAATGCGTACTCGAGCAGGTCCTGGCCTTCTTCGTTGCGGGAAAGATTCTTCACGAATGTGACGAGCTGAGTCATGTCATCCTCCAGGTGTGCACCGCCTCGCGGTGCGATGCTGCGGGGTTGCCGCAGTCGTTTGTGTGAGTGCGCCTGGCGACTTGCCGCGGCACGCCAGACCGAATCGCAACGGGTGTGCCACATGCGCGATCGGCACCTCACAACAACCCGCAACTCGTTCTGCACGTTGCCATTCACGCCCCTCCAGATCGCCCGCGTCAGTCACGCCGCCGGCCCCGTCGCACGAGCCGCCGACCCGCCACTTTCGTAAGCGCCGCCGCGAATTTCGTTTTCGGGGAGACCCCGCGAAGCACGGCTGTGGTCGGCGCTCGTTCCACGCCCTTAATTGATACGCGCACGTTTCAGGCCCAAACGACGCGTTCGCCGATTGATGCGCGGTGGGCACATGGATTGCGACTGGACGACGCGCCGCATCCTGCGAGGAAGAAACGGAGTCCGTCATGAAATTTGGAATCCGACAGGGGTTCGCGTCCGCAGCCGTGTTCGTCGTGCTGCTGCTGACGCTTGTATCCATAGACGCACGGGTCAAGGACCGCTTCAGTGACCTGCTGGCGGGGGGCACCTCCGTGTCGTCATGGAGCGACCGCGCGTCGGTCCTCGGCGATGCGGTCGTCACCGCCGCGAAACATCACAGTATCGAGAATGCACCGCTGCTGATCTTCGCGACCGTTGGCGCCGTGCTGTTCCTGTTCATGGTGAGGACGTAGCCAATTGCCCTTCATACTTGCGCTCGAACCGGACCAGCGCCAGGCCGCGCTGCTGCGGCACGTCATCACGACGGACGTTCACGCGGAGATGATCATCGTGGAGTCGCGCGACGCGGCGGTCGCGGCAATCTCCACGAGAGTTCCCGACGTCATCCTCCTGACCGCGCTCCTGTCTCCCCGTGACGAAGACGACCTGATCTCGCATCTGCGCACGCGGGACGGCGTGGAGCACGTGCAGACGCACACGATCCCGATGCTGGCGTCGGCGGCTCCGGACGAACCGGTTGCCGGTGGCGGACTCCTCGGACGTCTGCGCAGGAAGAAGGAGACCACACAGATGGTCGGGTGCGATCCGGCCATGTTCGCGGAAGAAGTTCGCTCCTATCTCGCCCGCGCCGCCGAACTGAAGGCGGAAACACAGGCCGTGACCCCTGCGCAGAGTGATGCCTCGCCGATCGACGTCGAGGCGGCCGAACTCGAACGCCAGACGCGGGAGATGCGCGAGCGACAGCGCGCCGAACTTGAAGAGCGCCAGCGAGCCGAGCATGAAGAGCACCAATTCCGGCAACGCCTCGAGGCCGCGCAGGCGGCCGAACGCGACCGGGAGCGCCGCGAGAGAGAGGAACAACGGATCCTCGAAGCCGAGGAGGCCGCAGAACGAGAGCGCCAGCTCCTCGACGCCGAAGCCGCAGCCCAGCGCGCGCATCTCGCCGAGCGCCTGCGGTTCGACGAAGAGCGCAAGGCGCACGAAGCGGAGGAAGCCGCGGAGCGTGAGCGGCTCATGCGTGCCGCGGACGCCGCCGCTGAGCTCGCACGTGCCGACGAGCGTCGGCGTTTCGACGAGGAGCGTCAGCGCCGCGAGATGTCCGAAGCGGCCGAGCGTGAACGGCTGATGCGCGAAGCGGCCGCCGCGGCAGAACGCGAGCGCCAGGCCGATCGCGACCGCCGCGAAGAAGAACGACGCAGGATCGAGGCGGAAGAAGCCGGCGTCCGGGACCGCCTCATGCGGGAAGCGGCAGCCGTCGCCGAACGCACGCTCGAGGCAGAGCGCGCGCGCATGGACGATGAACGCCGCGTGCTCGAGGCGGCTCAGGTCGCCGAGCGCGAGCGCCTGACACGCGAAGCCGAGGCGGCCGCGGGTCGCGCGATGGAAGCCGAACGTCAGCGCGAAGCGGAGGAGATGCGCAGGCGGGCCGCGCAGGAAGCGGCAGAGCACGAACGACAGCTGCGCACCAGTGGCGACGCCGCCGCCGCTGAACGACGTGCGCGCCGTGAGAAGCAGCGCAAGGCGCAGCCCGCGGTGGTAGCCGCCAGGCGAGAGGTCTCCGCTCTCACGTCCACGCCGCCGGCGGCGAAGACGCCAAAGACGGCTCAACCGCGCGAGGCACCACGTACATCCAGCGATCCGTTCGCCGACTTCAGGGCGGTCGTCACCGGAACGGGTGTCGACAGCATCTTCAAGAACATGCCGATCGCCGCGTGGGCCCGGACCTCACGCCCCGCAGCGGCACCCCCCTCGGAGCCGGATGACGCGGTCGCGCTCCTGGCCCGGCTCGGGCTGCCGGTGTATGTGTCGGGCTTCGCATACCCGCGTGGATGCCGGATACGCCGCGTGCGGGTGCCCGCATGTGCGGAAGCGCCAGCCGCCTCCTCCGGTCCCGTGATCCTCTCGAAGCGCGCATTGGAAGAAATTCGTACTTCCCGCTGACAGCAGGTCGCAGGTTCGACAGCATTCGCGACCTCCGGCGCGGGGCTCCCCCAACAGTGCGCCGTTTTCGTCAGCTCCGGCCGCGGCATCGTCGTTGCCCTGACGCCGCGCATGATCGAGCCGTCACACGAGTGCCTGAAAGCCGGCGTCCGGGTGTCGGCGAGAGGGGACGCATGGTCGGTCGTGTCACGGACGCGCCACGCGGACTGCGAGTCACTCAGGCTGACGCGCCTCACGCCCGATCTCGGCGCCGGCCGTGCGGGCGACCGTGTCGCGCCTGAGGGCGAGCGCACACTCCTGCTGCCCTTCGACCGGGTCACCGTACGACCAACCGAGGTCAGGCCGCGCGTTGTCGGCAATCATCGATGGACCAGGATCGTGCTCGGCATCCTGGCAGCGCGCCATCCCTTCGGGTCCCTTGCGAGGGCAGCCGGCGCTCGGATCGACCTGCTCCCCTTCCAGATGGAACCCGCGCTCGCCATGCTCCGCCACGCCCATGCGCGCGTCCTGATCGCAGACGAGGTGGGTCTCGGCAAGACGATCCAGGCGGGCCTGGTGCTCAGTGAACTATCCCATCACGTCGACGGATGCCGCTCCGTCATCGTGACGCCGGCGGCGCTTCGCGAGCAATGGCGCGGCGAGCTCTCCGCGCGGTTCGCCCTCGAAGTCGTCCTGGCTGACGCCGCGTGGCTGGCCTCTGCCTCGCGCGACCTCCCCCCGGACGTGAACCCGTGGGCCCTCCCGGGTATCTATCTCGCGTCGCTCGACTTCGTCAAACGCCCGGAAGTCTTGCGATCCCTCGAAGATGTCACCTGGGATCTCTTCGTCCTCGATGAAGCGCACGGGGCAGGCACCGCCACCGCCAGACTGAGCGCCGCCTCCGCTCTCGGCGTTCGATCGCGGCGCGTGCTGCTCCTGACCGCCACGCCGCCCGACGGTGACCCTCCGGCTCTCGCCGCAATCACTGACATCGGACGTCTGCCGGGTGACGAACCTTGCGTCGAGTTCCGCCGAACACGTCATGCGGCCGGCGTCGCGGGCGCCCGCCGCACGGTGCTGCTGCAGGTCCGCCTGTCGACGGCAGAACGCAGGATGCACCGGCTCCTCGAGCGATACACGCGGATGATCTGGACGGAGGCGGAGGGCCGGAAGGATCCCCGCGCACGTCTCGCGTCCGCCGTCCTTCGCAAACGGGCACTCTCGAGCGCCTGGTCACTGGCCGCCTCGGTGCGCAGGCGCACATCGTTGCTCGACTCGGTCGACCCGGAGCCTGCCGCATCGCAGCTCCTGCTCCCGCTCGACCATGACGATACCGTCGACGACGACGTCAGCGACCGGGTGCTCGGCGCTCCGGGTCTCGCAGACCGCGAGACGGAACGCGCCCTCCTGGGACGGATCGAGTCGTGCGCACGCGGTGCCACCGTGCGCGAGTCCAAGCTCGCGTTCCTGCAGCGCTATCTCATGCGCGCCAGAGAGCCGGCGATCGTCTTCACCGAGTATCGGGACACGCTGCTCCATCTCGAGCGCGCCTTGCGTTGCGCGGGCTTCGAGCCCCTGCTGCTGCACGGCGGGATGCTGCCGCGCGAGAGGACGGCCGTTCAGCAGGCTTTCAACGAGCGGGGGATGCTGCTGCTTGCCACCGACGCAGCGTCCGAGGGCCTGAACCTTCACGCACGATGCCGTGTCGTCATCCATTTCGAATTGCCGTGGACGCCGGCACGACTGGCGCAGAGAACCGGACGGGTCGATCGTCTGGGGCAGCACCGAACCGTGCACGAAGTCCTTCTCGTGGCTCGTCACACGGCCGAGCGGGTCGTACTCGCACCGCTCGTCAGACGGGCGCGCATCGCCGGCCGTCGCGCCGGCGCTGGCCGCGGCATGCTGGCGGCGCTGACCGAGTCACGCATCACGCAGGCCGTGATGGAGGGCCGCCCGCTACCCGTGCCCGAGACCGAGGAGCCGGTTCCTGTGGCGACGCTCGACCTCCGCGCCGAAGCACACCGCGAGGTCGAGAGGATCGTGTGTGAGCGCCGCTTCGGGCATGACATCATCCCGACGACCCGGCCGGTGGTCACCGTCCGGAAACGTCCGACCTCGGGTTCGCTGACGCTCGTGTACCTGGTGACGCTCGAGAACGATCAGGGGGGCGGCGTCCATGACGTCATCGTGCCGCTCGCATTCGACATGGGGAACGTCCAGCCGCCGCGGCAGGCACACGATCAGCGAGAGATGGTTCGGCGATTCGAGGCAGAACATGGCGCGCAGGTCAGCGTGCTGGTTGAATCAGCGGCCTCTGCCGACGTCGGACTGGCCACCGCGCAATACGCCGCACTGCTCGAGCGGCTGCGTCGTCGCGAACGCGGGATCGGCGGGTCGCAGCGGTCGACGGCGCAGTGGCTCGTGCAGCCAGGGCTCTTCGACCGTCGCGCGGTACGTCGCGCCGACGCGAGACGGTGTGCAGCGGCGCTTCTTGCTGTTGACACCGACAGCTCCGTCGCGGCGACCTCCCTGGCCTCCCGGGTTACGCTCGTCGCGATACGACTGAACGTCCAGGGCGCCGGATGATTGCGGGGCTCCGCGGGTCCATTCTTTCGCATGACGCGCTGAGGGCGCACGGTCTCACCGCGGTTGGGGCCGGCGCCGAGGTGCTCCACTTCACGCAGGGGATACGTCGATGGCATTCGGCGCTTGCGGCGGAGGGTGGTCCTGCATGGAGTGCCCGCTCGGTCTTCGATCGCGTACTCCACCCGTTCTGCTCGTCTCTCGGCTTCCACGTCGTGCCCCGGTCGAGCGACCGCGACTTCGTGCACGCGGTGCTGCTCGCGAGTGGGGACCTCGTGGCTGTTGCGGTGGCGGCTCCCTGGGGGCTGGATCATGCAGCCTCGTGGAGGGAATGCGTCCGTCATGGGATTGGCGCTGGTGTCCGCTGGTCTTTCTGCTTCAACGGACCCTCGGTGCGTCTCTTCGACGCGCGGCGCACGCATTCCCGCCGGTTCGCGGAGCTGGACCTCGGAGCTGTGGCGTCGGATCCGGCGACACTCGCTGTCGTGTGGCACCTGCTTCGCGCAGCGACGTTCGCGTCGGCAGCGGCTGGCACGGCGCTCGGCGATGCCGTGGAGTTATCGGAGCGGTATCGCTCCAGGGTCCGCGAGTCTCTTCAACAGGGTGTCCACGAAGCGCTCGGTCACCTGACGTCTGCGTTCGTCGCCGCGACGCGTCGGCGGCATCGTCGCGAGGAGACATCTGCGCCCTCCGCAGCGTTCGACGAGGCGCTGGTCGTGGTGTACCGCGTGCTGTTTCTTCTGTTTGCGGAGGCCCGGGGGCTCGTGCCCACATGGCACCCGGTCTATCGCGAGGCCTACACCGTCGAAGCGCTGCGTCCCGCCGTTGAAACGCGGCAGCGGCCGCGCGGAATCTGGGAGGCGCTGCAGGCCATCGCGCGGCTCGCGCATCGCGGCTGCCACGCCGGGAGCCTGCACGTGCCTCCGTTCAACGGACGGCTGTTCTCCCCACTTCACGCACCGCTGGCCGACGCGCTCCCCCTCGACGAGAACGCCGTGCGGGAGGCGCTGCTGGCCCTGACGACACGGCGCGGGCGCGAAGGACGGGAGCGCATCGCGTACGCCGACCTCGGCGTCGAGCATCTCGGCGGGGTGTACGAGCGCGTGCTCGACTTCGATCCTGCTCAGCCCGCGGCGGACGGCCCCTGCGTTTTCGTGCGCGGGGATCGCCGAAAGTCCACGGGCACGTTCTACACACCGCGACCGCTGACCGAATACGTCGTCCGCCGTACGCTTGCGCCACTCGTCGAACGAGCCAGTGCCGACGAGATTTTTCACCTGCGCATCCTGGATCCCGCGATGGGCTCCGGCGCGTTTCTCGTCGCGGCGTGCCGTTACCTGGCGGCGGCGTACGAAAACGCCCTGATCCGGGAGGGGTCCGCGGGCGTCTCGGACGTGACGGACGTCGAGCGAGCGGGATTTCGCCGCGTCGTCGCTCAACGATGCCTCTTCGGCGTTGATATCAACCCGATGGCCGTCCAGTTGGCGCGCCTGTCGTTGTGGCTGGCGACGCTCGCGGGGGACCGCCCCCTCACGTTCTTCGACCATCACCTCCGCACCGGCAACAGTCTCGTGGGCGCGGCGATCGGCGAGGTGACGGGGATGACGTCCGGCCGACGACAGCGTGCGGCCGCGTTACCGCTCTTTGACGCGGCCGTCCTCGACCATGCCGTCGGGGCCGCGGTCACCTCGCAGATCGCGCTCCGCGACGAGCCCGACGACACGCTTGAACAGGTGCGCTTCAAGGAGCGGCTGTTCTCGTCGACCTCCTCGGGGGCCGGCCCGCTCGCGCGGTGGAAACGGATTGCGGATCTCTGGTGCGCCGGCTGGTTCGGCGACGCGCGCCCGACGGTGACGCGGGGAATGCTCAGCGCCTTGCTGGACGAGTCGCTCCCGCCCGCGGCCGCCGACGCGCTGCTGGCGACCGCGACTGCGGTGGCCCGGCGGGAGCGCTTCTTTCACTGGACGCTGGAGTTTCCCGAGGTGTTCTTCGCCCCCTCCGGCGAGCCACTGCCGGACGCGGGATTCGACGCGATTCTCGGCAACCCGCCGTGGGAGATGCTGCGCGGAGACAGCGGCACCGGTGCTGCCCGTACCTCTGCCAGCGACGCGGCGGTGAAGCTCACGCGCTTCACCCGCGGCAGCGGTGTCTATCGCGCCCAGGGGACAGGGCACGCCAACCTCTATCAGTTGTTTCTCGAACGAGCGTTGTCCCTCACGAGGCGCGGCGGACGCGTCGGCATGGTCTTCCCCTCAGGTCTCGCCACCGACCATGGATGCGCATCCCTGCGGCGCCTCGTGCTCGATTCGACTACTGTCGACAGTTTCGTGTCGGTCGAGAACCGCGACGGGCTGTTCCCCATTCACCGCGGCCTCAAGTTCGTCATTGTCACTGCCACGACCGCCGGCCGCACTGTTGAACTGCCGTGCCGGTTCGGCCTGCGGGCGGCCGCCGACTTCGACCGCCTGCCGGACACAGGCGTGGATCGCGAAGCCGTTCCATTGAGGCGCGACCTGCTCGAGCGCCTGACTGGCGACCAACTCGCCGTGCCCGAGCTGCGAAGCCGTGCAGACGCCACCCTCGCGGCCCGCCTGGCGTTCGCGCATCGGCCGGCGAGCGACGAGGACGGCTGGGCACTGCGATTCGGCCGCGAACTGAATGCGACCGAGGACCGCGCACACTTCAACGGTGAGCGGCGCGGGCTTCCGGTGATCGAGGGCAAACATCTCGCCCCGTTCTCGGTCGATGTCGCTGCCGCGCGTCACCACATCCCCAGGGCCGCCGCTGCGACGTTGCTCGACGCCACACGTTCGTTCGATCGTGCCAGACTCGCCTACAGAGACGTCGCATCGGCGACCAACCGCCTTACGCTGATTGCCGCGGTCCTGCCGCCTGGCGTCGTGACGACCCATACGGTGTTCTGCCTCAAGTCGGCGCTCGACGACGAGTCGCAGCATTTTCTCTGCGGGATGTTCAACAGCTTCGTCGCCAACTACCTGGTGCGACTGCGCGTGACCACGCACGTCACCGTCGCGATCGTGGAGCGCCTGCCGATGCCTCGGCCACCACGGGAGGAGAGCGCGTTTCGAGCGGTTGCGGCGCTCGCCGCGGTGCTGGCACGCGAGTCTGACGCGACGAAAGCCTCGGCACTCCAGGGAGCCGCCGCGCGGGTGTACGGGCTCACGGCCGGAGAATTCGCGCACGTGCTGTCGACCTTTCCCCTGATCGACAAGACCGAGCGGGACGCGGCGATGGAGGCGTTTCTCCGTACGATATAGTGCAGGCGCTTGGCCAATTACGGTTTTGCCATTGACCTGAAGAAGTGCATCGGCTGCCATGCGTGCACGATCGCGTGCAAAGCGGAACATCAGATCCCCGTCGGTGTGAATCGCTGCTGGGTGAAGACCGTCGAGAAGGGCACCTTCCCCAACACGCAACGGTTCTTCTTCCCGGTTCTGTGTAATCAATGCGTCGATGCCCCGTGTGTGCGCATCTGCCCGACCAACGCGTTGTTCAAGCGGCGGGACGAGATCGTCGACCTGAACTCGGATTCCTGCATCGGCTGCCGCGCATGCATGGAAGCCTGTCCCTACGACCAGATCTTCATCGACCCCAATACGCGCACAGCCGAAAAGTGCAACTTCTGCGCAAACCGTGTCGAAAACAAGCTCCAGCCTGCGTGTGTCAGCGTCTGCCCGACCGAATGCCGCATCTTCGGGGACCTCGACGATCCGTCGAGCGAGGTCGCGAGGATCGTTCAGCGCGAAGCGTTCATGGTTCGAAAGCCGGAAAAAGGCACGGGCCCGAAAGTGTTCTACCTGGGAGCCGAAGACAGCGTGATCCGGCCCGAAGCCGCCACGCGTCCCTTCTACTTCAAGGAGGGGCAAGTCCACCTGCGCCCGCTCGGGTCTCCCATGGCGGATCCAGGCGCTCCCGGTGATCCCCGCGTCGACTACGACGTGCCGCACGCCAAGCCGTGGGGCGTCGACATGGTGCTGTATCTCCTCTTCAAAGCGATCGGCACGGGCGTCATGCTGATGGCGGCGCTGCTCTGGCAGATGGGCTTCGGCGGACCGCTCGTGACGATCGCGGCGCCGCTACTGTCGATCATCTTCGTCACGCTGACAGCGGTCGTGCTGATCATCGACCTCGAGCGGCCTGAGCGGTTCTTCTACATCCTGACGCGGTCGAATTTCCGCTCGTGGATGGTGTGGGGCGCCTACTTCCTTGCGGCGCACGGCGCGCTGAGCGCGGCGTGGCTCGCGGCCGGATGGTTCGGATATGAGGCGGCGTTCGACTGGCTCGTCATTCCCACGGTGGTCGTGGCCATCATGGCGACGTCGTATACGGGGTTTCTCTTCGCCCAGGGCCTGGCGCGAGACCTGTGGCAAGGTCCGGCCGCGGCGATCGACCTGATCGCGCAGTCGGCGGCCGCAGGCGCCGCGTCGCTCCTGCTGGCGTCCATGCTGACGGGCAGCGGCACGCCGGACGCCACCCCGCTGCTCGGATTGATGCTCGCGGTGTCGGTTGCCGCGCATCTCGTCATCCTGCTCTTCGAGCACGTGCTGTCGCCGAGCCCGACGAGACATCACGAGCTGGCGTCCGCCACGATCCTGCGGGGCGCCTACGCGCGGCTGTTCTGGGGCGGGGCCATCGGCGCCGGGGGGATCCTGCCGCTGGTCATCCTGCTGACGCTCGGTGTGACGTTCAGCCCTCTCGTCACCGGCCTCACCGCCGTGCTCGCCCTCGTCGGCGGCGCGGCGTGGGAATACATCTGGGTCGAGGCGGGGCAGTCCGTGCCGCTCTCATAGGCACGTGCGACATTCGATGTGCTACGTGCTGAACGTGCGACGTGCGGATGTGCGCGTGGGGACGTGCTTACGTGCCCGTGCGGACGTGCTCACGTGCCACGTGCCCGTGCGACGCAGCCCAGTAGCACGCTCGCACGCGGCACGTCGCACGTCCGCACGCGGCACGTCGCACGTGCGCACGCGGCACGTCCGCACGTCGAACGTAAGCACATAGCACGTGAGAACCAAACATGCCTGACTTCCGCACGCACCCCGACCCGGCCGACTGGGACAACTACGTCGACTTCGAGTCCACCAGCTGGCCGAAGAAGGACCGGCGGCGGTACTGGATCATTCCGAGCATCTGCTTCAACTGCGAATCCGCGTGCGGGATCCTTGCCTATGTCGACAAGGAGACACTCGACGTCAGGAAGATCGAGGGGAATCCCCTGCACCCGGGGAGCCGCGGACGTACGTGCGCGAAAGGGGTCGTCACGCCGAACCAGCTCGAGGACCCCGATCGCATCCTGTACCCCATGCGTCGCGCCGGCGAGCGCGGCGACGGACGGTGGCAGCAGGTCTCGTGGGACGAAGCGCTCGAGGACATCGGTGGACGCATCCGTAAGGCGATCATCGAGAAACGTCGGCACGAGATCATGTATCACGTGGGGCGCCCCGGGGAAGACGGCTACGCCAACCGCGTGCTGCAGGCATGGGGCATCGACGGCCACAACAGCCACACGAACGTGTGCTCGTCATCAGCCCGCCTGGGTCACTTCCTGTGGTGTGGCGCTGACCGGCCGTCCCCTGACTATGCCAACGCGCAGACGATCCTCCTGCTCTCGTCGCATCTCGAAAGCGGTCACTACTTCAATCCCCACGCGCAGCGCATCATCGAGTCGAAGAGCAACGGCGGTACGCTGATCTGCATCGACCCCCGGCTCTCGAACACATCCGCGAAAGCCGACATCTGGATGCCCGCGTACTCCGGCACGGAAGGAGCGCTTCTCCTCGCCATGGTGCGCATCCTCCTTGAAGAGGACCTGTACAACAGCGAGTTCGTCCGCAAGTGGGTGAATTGGGCCGAGTATCTCCGGGCCGAACGCCCCGATCTCCCCGAAACATTCGACGCCTTCATCGTCGCGCTCAAGGAGATGTACGCGCAGTTCACCCCCGAGTACGCCGAAGCGGAAACGGGCGTGCCGAAGGACCGGATCATCGACGCCGCCCACGCCATCGGACGCGCCGGTACGCGGTTCGCCACCCACAACTGGCGCGCGGCCGCCTCGGGCAATCTCTGGGGATGGCAGATCACCCGCTGCCTCTACCTGCTCGTCGTGCTGACCGGTTCACTCGGGACGGTCGGCGGCGTGAACATGCACGTCACCAACAAGTTCGTGCCGAAACATCCCAATCCGCCGCCCGCACCGGACTACTGGAACGAGCTGCTGTTTCCCAAGGAGTTTCCACTCGCCTTCTTCGAGATGAGCTTCTTGCTCCCCCATTTCCTCAAGGAAGGCCGCGGAAAGCTCGACGTCTACTTCACACGCGTCTACAACCCGCTCTGGACCAACCCCGATGGCTTCTCGTGGATGGAGGTGCTGCAGGACACGGAGAAGATCGGTCTGCACGTCGCCCTCACGCCGACATGGAGCGAGACGGCGTGGTTCGCCGATTACATCCTGCCGATGGGGCTTGGGACCGAGCGGCACGACACGATGAGCCAGGAGACGCACGCCGGGCAGTGGCTCGGCTTCCGGCAGCCGGTCCTGCGCGTGGCACGGGAGAAACGCGGCGAGAAGGTGAACGCGACCTACGAAGCGAACCCCGGCGAGGTCTGGGAAGAAAACGAGTTCTGGATCGCGCTCAGCTGGAAGATCGATCCCGATGGATCCCTCGGCATCCGGCGTTTCTTCGAATCTCCGTACCGCCCCGGCGAGCAGATTACCGTCGACGAATACTACCGCTGGATGTTCGAGAACTCCGTGCCCGGTCTTCCTGAAGCCGCGGCACAGGAACACCTCACGCCGCTCGAATACATGCGGAAGTACGGCGTCTTCAAAGTCTCCGACAAGGCATACAGCCGCGGGTTCGAGAAGCCGGCCGACGAGGGCGCTCCGCACGTCGTCGTGGACGACGCCGCCGTGACGGGTTTCAACACGCCGTCACGCCTCCTCGAGTTCTATTCGAAGACGATGGTGGATTGGGGCTGGCCCGAGCACGCGGTGCCGCGCTACGTGCCCGGACACGTGCACTGGCGCGACCTGAAGCGCGAAGAAGGGGAATTCGACCTGCTGCCGAATTTCCGCCTGCCGACCTTGATCCACACGCGTTCCCCTGTGAAGTGGCTGTACGAGATCTCGCACAACAACCCGTTGTGGATTTCGGTCGAAGACGCGCGCGACAAGGGGATCGCGATGGGTGATCTCGTGAAGGTGCACACACAGATAGGACATTTCGTGACCCGGGCCTGGGTCACCGAGGGGATCCGCCCTGGCGTCCTTGGCATGTCGCATCATCTGGGGCGCTGGAGGCTCGACGAAGACAAGGGCGGACCGCGCGTCGCCTCGGCGCTCGTGCGCATCTCGCGCGAACCCGGTGGGCGCTACGTCATGAAGCAGGTGCACGGCGCGACCCCCTTCACGAGCAACGACGCCGATACCGGCCGCATCTGGTGGAGCGAGGTCGGGGTGCACCAGAACCTGACCTTCCCCGTGCAGCCGGATCCGGTCAGCGGCATGCACTGCTGGCATCAGCGCGTCCGCCTCGAAAAAGCGGGTCCCGACGACTCCTATGGCGACATCCTCGTGGATACAAATCTTGCCCACGAGGCGTATAAAGAATGGATGGCGAAAACGCGTCCGGCCCCTGGGCCCGATCAGTTGCGCCGCCCGCTGTGGTTCGACCGACCGCTGCGTCCGACGCGGGAAGCGTATACACTGCCCGCGAAATGACGACGCGCCAGGCGGCCGTGTGGGGGATCTGGGGGCTGCTGGCCGCCTACGGGATCCTGCAGGCGGCGGCGTGGAGCATCGGCGGCCTCCCGCCCGCCCCGCTCGTCGCCGTCGAGATGTCGGCCGGCTGGTTCGTGATGCTCCTGCTCGCCGCGCTCGCCACGCGAGGCATGAGGCGCCTGTCGCACAACCTCACCGAAGCCGAGCACGCCGGCCTCGCACAAACCGGAGAGATCGAACAGCTCCAGGTGCAGAACGCGATGCTGGAGATCATCGCGCGATCGGTGGATGTGCCGCTGGCGTTCCAGGCACTTGCGCAGCGCATCGCTCGTCTCGTGCCGTGCGAACGCGTGGGGCTCGCCTTGCTCAGCGAGAGCGGCACGGAGTTCCAGACGTACACGGCACGCGTGCATGACGAAGAACGTCGCGTGCGGCCCCGGTCCGAAGTCGTCTTCAAGGCGGACCGGACTGCCATCGGTGCGGTCGCGCGGTCGCGCGAGCCAATGATCTTCACGGACACCAGCGAAGCGGCCCCTGACTACCTTGACATCAACGTCATCTACACGGCCGGCTTCGGGTCGGCGCTGCTCCTCCCGCTCGTGTCCCGGGGCCGCGCGGTCGGCACGCTGAACGTCGTGTCGCGCAAGACGAACGCGTTCACCCAGGATCACATCGACGCCCTGTTGCCCGTCGCGGAAATCTTCGCCGTCGCGTACGTGGCGCAGCAGCTGCAGATCGCGCTGGCGAAGCACCACACAATGGAGGCGATGTCGGAGCTGACGATCGGGATCTCGACCGAGATCAACAGCGCGCTGCAGACGATCATCGGGCATTGCGATCTACTCGAACGGGGCTATCCCGACACGAACCTGCAACGGGACCTCGCCGTGGTGGTGCGACAGGCGCAGCGGATCGCGACGCTGCTCGACAAGATGCGCACGGCCTCGCATGACCGTCTTCGCGACGTGGCGGAAACGGTCAACCAGGGGATTCCGTCCAGCCCGGAGGGGTTTGGATAGTGGAGAATCGATTTATCGGCTTATCGGCTTATCGATTTATCGACTTATCGACCCATCGATCTATCGTTTCCCGATCAGTCAATCAGCCGATGAGCCGATCAGCCAATCAGTCGATCAGTCGATCAGTCGATAAGCCGAAAAGTCGATAAGCCGATCCTCTTAGATTCGCTGCCCCGCGAACCACGCCGCGAGCGTCAGCTCCACCAGCACCACCACCGTCACCACCACGAACGTCCAGTCGCGCCGGCGCATGCGCTCAGCGGTGCTGATGAGGACGCGCAGGATCGGCGCCGCCATGAGAATGATGAGCCCTGCCTGCAGCAGCCTGACGGAAAGCGCGGCATTCTGGTCCGCGACATGAAACCCGAGGCCCGCCGCGAGGGCGAGCGCGCTGAGCACGACGACCGTGACACCCACCCACGACAGGCGCGATTCGAGCTCCAGGCCGCTCATCCTGCAACGCTTCTGTAGAAATAGATCAACGACACGGCGGCGAGCACGGCGGCCATGAGGATCTTCAGGCCCTTCGCGTCGGTTCGCCCCGACAGCCACATGCCCACGCGTGAGCCCCCGAGCACGCCGAGCACGGCGGCGGCCGCAAGCGAAGCGGTCACGTGTCCGCGCATGTAGTACATCGGCGCCGACCCGAGAGCCGTCACGCCGATCATCGCCGCGGTGGTCGCCGCGGCGACGCGCATGGGGATGCCGCACCAGGCATTGAGGGCAGGCACCTGCAGGATCCCCCCGCCGATCCCGAGAAGGCCCGAGATGACCCCGCCGCCCAGGGACACACCGAGGCCAGCCGCGAGGCGCCGCACGCGATACGCGACATCCTTGCCGCTCTGCACGTCGAAGAAGCGTCCACCGAGCGCCCCCGGCTCGATCGACGCATCGAGAATGACGTTGCGGCGGTCCAGCCGCGTGAACATCACGGCCGAGATCACGGCCGTGGTCGTCGCGAAGATCAGGTACAGGGTACCGACCTGAAGGTGTGGCACGAGAAGGGCGCCGACGATACCGCCGGCGACAGCCGGAACCTGGAGCAGCATGCCCAGCCGAAGGTTCAACAGCTTGCGCGACTCCGGGTTCGCCGCGACGGCGTTCGACGTCGCGATGACCGTCATGAGGCTGATGCCGGAGGCGGTTTTCAGGGGAAGGCCGAGGCCGACATTGAGGAGCGGGATGAGAAACACCCCGCCGCCGATCCCAAGCATCGCTCCGAGCGTGCCGGCCACGGCGCCGCCGGCCATAACAGTGAGCAGAAGAACGGGGGTAATGTCTGGCAATTGCCGGTGCTATGATTCGCGCAGCCGCGAGAATTCTACATGTTCCAACGTTTTTTTGACGACGGACTGGCGCAGACCTCTTTCCTGATCGCGTGCCCTCGGACGCGCGAAGCCATCGTCATCGACCCACGGCGCGATGTGGACGAGTACGTCGAGGTCGCGCGCGCGCGCACGCTGCGAATTCAGTACTCCATCGAGACGCACATCCACGCGGATTTTGCGTGCGGATCCCGGGAGCTGCTCGCCGTTGGTGCGCATACGATGGCCGGCCCCGGCTCGAACCTCCGATACCCCCATCACGCAGTTCAGGATGGCGAGCGGCTCCGCGTCGGAGACATCTCCGTCCAGTTCCTGCACACGCCGGGACACACGCCCGAGCACATCTCGATCCTGGTGAACCAGCCAGACGAGCCGACCCGCATCTTCACCGGCGACACGCTGTTTGCCGGGGCGGTCGGCCGGCCCGATCTCCTCGGGGAGGCGCAGACCCGCGCGCTGGCCGGGAACTTGTTCGACTCGCTCTTCACCAAGCTCCTGGTGCTCGACGATCGAATCGAGGTGCATCCCGGTCACGGCGCCGGATCGCTCTGCGGGGCCGGCATCGGCCACGAGCCGCATTCCACGATCGGGCAGGAACGCCGGGGCAACCCGATGCTCCAGCACACGGACCGCGACGCGTTCATCGCAGCCGTCCTCGCCGATCTTCCGGACACGCCTCCCTACTTCGCGCGGATGAAGAAGCTGAACCAGGAGGGGCCGCCGCTCATGGGCCTCGTGAACGGCTACCGCGGGCCGGCCGCCATCAGTGCGTCAGCGACGACGGCCGCGATCAAGGCGGGCGGCCTGCTGCTGGACATGCGCAGTGCGCCGGCATTCGCCGAACGTCACCCGCTCGGCGCGCTCAACCTGGGGTACGGCCCCAAGCTCGGGTACTGGGCCGGATGGGTCCTACCTGCCGATGCCCGCGTGGTCCTGCTTGCCGCCGACGAGCGCCAGGCCGCCGATGCCGCGCGCCAGTTGATGCGCGTCGGCGTGTCACGAATCGACGGATACCTGTCCGGCGGTATGCACGCCTGGGAAGCAGCCGCTCTGCCGGTCGGGAGCCTCTCGATCATGACCGCGCAGGAGCTGCGGTCGGCCATCGCCCGTGGCCAGGCCCCGATCGTCGTCGATGTCCGCACGGCGCGCGAGTGGAACGCGGGGCACATCGACGGGGCCCTTCACATGCCGCTCGGCGACCTGCAGGCACGCGCGTCGGAGATCCCGCGCGACCGCCCGGTCGCGACCATGTGCGAGGCGGGGTACCGCGCGGCGCTCGCGGCCAGCGTGCTTTCGCGTGCCGGCATCGACCACATCAGCAGCGTCACGGGCGGCATGTCTGCCTGGCGACAGCTGGAGACTGCGTAGTTCGTGCGGTCCGTGAGTGAGAAGCACGTGTTACAGGGATTCGGGCACGCCTGCCGCAAACGGCTTGAGCACGGCGTAGAGCGTGGACATGATGGGCGCCGCGACACCGGCTGCGGCGGCTCGGCGGACGACTGATCCCTGCAGCGCCTCCACCTCGATCCGCTTGCCTTGCGCAAGGTCGATCAGCAGGGACGACCGCATCGTTCCCGGGATGCTTGCGACGTAGGCCTCGATCTGCTGGATGCGGTCGGCGGCGACCGGCACCCCTTCGGCTCTTGCCACCGCTTCGACCTCGCGGCAGCCGGCGAGAAACTGCTGCCGAATGACGGGGTCGGCCCAGACCGGACCGATCGGCAGGCGCGTCGCGCCGGTGAAACCCGCCAGTGACACCAGGAAAATGAACTTCTCCCAGATCGGCACGCGGCCGTCGGGCATCAGCTCCGATTGAATGTCGGCGCCCGCGAACGCCTCGTGAATCGCAGTCACGCGCGGGGACACACGGGGCAACTCGCCGAACACTTCACCAAACGCGATCTTGCGATGCGTGCCTGTCTGCTCGATGACCCCAGGGCCGGAGAGCGCCGTCGCGATGTAGGTCGTGCCTCCGATCACGCGGTCGTCCCCGATGACCGCCGCGACCTCGCTCACGCTGTCGACACCGTTCTGCACGGTCAACACGCTCGTGTCGTCTCCAAGCATTGGCCGGATCATCGGGAGCGCCGTCGGGTTGTCGTACGCCTTCACGGCGACGAGCACGAGGTCCACCGGTCCGACTCTGGTGGTGTCCTCCTCGGCGGTCGCCCGAACGACGAAGTCGCCGAGCGCCGGGCTCTTGATTTCGAGCCCGCGCTCGCGGATCGCCGTGAGATGCGCGCCCCGCGCGATGAAGGTCACGTCGTGCCCCGCGCGCGCGAGCTTCGCGCCGTAGTAACCGCCGACGGCCCCGGATCCAAGAATCGCGATTTTCATCTGCCAGAACCTGCCCAAAGGGGGTGCCCGACCTTTCGGGTCTGCCCTCACGGTAGGCCCGACCTTCAGGTCGGGCGTGCACGAAACAGCCTTGCCTCGACTCGGAGACGCCCGACCTGAAGGTTCGGGCCTACGCCTTCTTTGAATACCAATACACGGGGATGCCGGTGACCACCAGGACCAGCCCGGTCAATGACTCGACGGGCCGTTCCATCAGCGTGTTGAGGACGAACGCCGCCGATCCCAGGACGAAGACGGCCGGCACCAGGGGATAGCCCCACGCGCGGTACGGACGATCATGGCTGGCGTGGGTGCGCCTCAACACGAACAGCGCGACCCCCGCGGCCACGCTGAACAGGATCGACGCGAACATCACATATGTGAACAGCTGTTCGTAGGTGCCCGAGAGCGCCAGGACGATGGACCACCCCGTGAGGGTGGCGACCGCGACGTGCGGTGTGCGGTACGTCGGGTGCACACGGCTCGCGGCGGGCAGAAACACGCCGTCGAGCCCCATCGCAAACAGCACGCGCGAGCCGCCGAGGATCCCCGCGGCGTTGCAGCCGAACGTCGAGACGAGCACCGTCAGCGCAATGAAGCCCGCTCCCGACGGCCCCATGAGCGCCAGCGCCGCCTTCTCCGCGATGCGCGTCACCCCCTTCATCTCGTCGAGGCTGAGGGCGTACAGATAGGCGATGTTGACCGTGAGATAGATCACGATCAACGCGAGTACGCCAAGCAGCAGCGCGCGGGGCACATTCTTCTGCGGGTCCTTGATCTCTCCCGCCGCGTACGTGACGTAATACCAGGACTCGTACGCCCACAACACGGCGATCATCGCGACACCGAACGACGCGGCCGGACGGGCGAGATCGGGAGGGATGACCGGCACATAGGACGGCTGCACGCTTCCGGCGATCACCGCCATCACCGGCAGCGCGACCAGGCCGGCCACCTTCGCGGCGGTCAGGACCACGTTCACCATGTTGCCGCTCCGCACGCCGACGTAGTTCACCGCGCCAAGGACCGCGATCGAGGCAGCCGCGACGAGCTGGCCTGACGAGATCGCAAACGTCCCCCAGGGCACCGCCGTGACGAAGACGACGCGTGACGTCGAGGCCGCGGGGATGAAGTAACTCAGATATTCCGCGAACCCGACCGCGACCGCCGCAATGCTGCCGCTGACGACCACCAGCAGCGACGCCCAGCCGTAGAGAAAGGCGGGCAGCGCGCCGAAGGCCTCCTTGAGGAACACGTACACGCCGCCCGACCGGGGAAACATCGCCCCCATCTCCGCATACGTCAGTCCGCCGGCGAGCGCGAGGATGCCCCCGAGAACCCACGCGGCGAGCAGAAGCGATGGAGAGGGAATGACCGACGCCATGTTGCCGGTGGTCAGAAAGATCCCCGACCCGATGACGCTCCCAACGACCAGGAGAATGGCAGAGCCCAGTCCGATCGCCCGGATCAGGCCTTCGTCAGGCAGTTGTCGAGCGTCATCCGGCACCGGCGAACTTTATCTCACTCCGAGTGCTAAAATCCGCTCCGGAGGACCGCATGGCCGCCCGTCTCACTACATACCTCGTCGTCTGCATCGTCGCCGGGACACTCATTGCCGGTCTGATCGTGGGGGCGCAGCGCGACGACAGCGACGGCCCCGTTGACCTGATCGTCCATAACGCGGTGGTGTTCACGGGCGACGCGTCCGGCAAGACCGCCGAGGCTGTGGCGGTCCGGGGCAACCAGGTCTTGAGAGTCGGGAGCAACCGCGAGATCCTCCGGATGCGCCGGCCGCAAACGGTCGCGATCGACGCGAAGGGGGCGTCCGTGCTCCCGGGCTTCAACGATGCGCACCTCCACCTGGTCGAAGGGGGTCTGGCGCTGGACGGCGTGGACCTGACAGGCGCCGCCACGATCCAGGACGCAGTCGACCGCATAGTGGCCTGGGCGGACGAGCATCCGGAAAGGCCGTGGGTCGTCGGCCGCGGCTGGACCACGTTCGCGGACGATACCAGGCCCACACGCCAGGCCCTGGACGACGCGGTGCCGGACCGGCCGGTCTATCTGGCCTCCGAGGATGGCACATCCGCGTGGGTCAACTCGCGGGCCTTGAAGCTCGCGAAGATCGCCCGGCGCGCGAAAGATCCCGCCGAGGGGCGCATCGTCAAGGACGGTCGCGGAGACCCCACAGGCGTGCTCGAGGGGGACGCCGTCCGCCGTGTGGCCTCGCTGCTGCCGAAACCGACTCGCGACGATCGTGCGCGCGCGATGTTGACCGCACTCGCCGCCGCGAGCCGCAATGGGATCACCAGCATTCAGGCCTCGGGTCTCGAGCCGGAAGACATCGAGCTCCTCGACACGGCGCGGCGCGGCGACGGGCTCGCGACGAGGATCTATGCAGCGCTCGCGGTGCGTCCGCCGACGACCGCCGCTGAGGTCGCCAGGCTCGACGCCGTTCTGGAGCGCTATCCCGACGATCCGATGTTCAAGGCCGGAGCGGCTGACGTGGACGCCGCCTCCATTGATGCGGACGGGCTGAATCGTCTTGTCCGTCTTCTCGATGCCCGCGGCTGGCAGGTATCGCTTCACGAAGGCTCTCTGGACGAAGGGATTCGATCATCGGCGGCGATCTCGCACGCGATCCGCTCGAATCCGGCGCGTGAGCTCGAGCGCCGACACCGCATCGAGAGCCATCAGGATCACGTCGCGCAGGTGGGCACCCGCCACGTCGTCGGCAGCGACTGGCCCTACGGGCCACTGTCACCGGTGCGCGTCCTCGCCTCATTGCCCGAGCAGATGTCCTTGAAGGAGGCCGTCGCCGGTTACACCGCGGCCGGCGCCTATGCGTCGAGGGATGAGCAGCGCAAGGGTGTGTTGAAGCCCAGTATGCTCGCCGACATCGTCGTTCTTTCGAAGGACATCTTCGTGCTCGACCGGAGCGAGCTGCCAACTGTCACGGTCGCCTACACGATCTTCGATGGGCGGGTCGTGTACCCGGTTCAGCGGCGTACGACGACCTTTCCGTAGGCCCCGTAGGCCCGACCTTCAGGTCGGGCGTTGTCCCCGTAGGCCCCGACCTTCTGGTCGGGCGCGTGCTCACCGCAACACGACCTCCACCCGGTATTTCCCGCCTGGCACCTGGCGCAGGAGCGCGATGCGCGCGGGATGGGTGGTGGCGATGAGCGCACTGCCCTTCTGCTTCCAGTCCGGGAGATCGACGAGCGTTCCCGCTTCGTACCCCGTGTCGGGCACCGCGGTCATCCCGCTTGCATCCACGTCCCGCAGCGCACCGGAGGTCCGCAGGTCTCCCATGTCGTTGATGCTGGTCATCACCTCCATCTCCCGCGTGCCGTCTGTCGTCCTCACCCGCCGCGTCCCGGCAATGCCGATGTCCGAGATAAAAGGCTCGACGCCTGCCCCGTTGATCACCGTGGCATTGCGCACCAGGACGTAGAACAGGCCGGACTCGTTTATCGGGAGTGACTCGTACCGCTTCGGATCTGCGCCGTGCACGCGGCCGGTGGCGAGCGCGTCGAGCGCCGAGAGCAGCGCCACGAAGTTCAGCCGGATCAGCGGAGGGTCCGGCGACTCAGATGGCCACGGACCTGTCTCGATGAGCACCACCGGCGTGCCCCAGAGCGTCAGGTTGTCCCCGAACGCGCGCACCTCGAACTCATCGTCGTACCGACCGATCTGACCCGGGGCGAACGGCTCGAGTGCATCGCGAATGACCGCGCACAGGCGTTTCGTGAGCTGTCGCCCTGGATTCTCGCTCCGCTTCTCGTCGTAGGCGACCGACAGCAGGGAGATCGACGCCGGCTTCGGCGGTGTCCCAACCGAGGTGCCCCAGCCCTGGTTGTGCAGGTTGAATCCGACGTACGGCTTCAACCGGTCGCGAAGGGCTTTCAGGATCTTTCCTTCAGGCGTCTGAAGGCGGAGCGCATCGCGGTTGATGTCGATGCCCTGCGCATTGCGCCGCTGGAACCGCTCGGCGCCGTCCGGATTGAGCATCGGCACGAAGTGCAGCGTCATGGTCGACAACATGCGTTGCACGTGAGGCTCGCCACGGTGCTTCGAGAGATATTCGAAGACGTCGAAGAGCGCTGCGGTCGCCGTCGGCTCGTCGCCGTGCATCTGGGACCACAGGAGTACGGGCGTCTTCCCGGTCCCGGCCCACAGATGATGAATCGACCGCCCCTCGACCGACGTCCCGATCGATTCCATGGAGAACAGCCCCCCGGGCGCGGACGCGACCGCCTTCAGGAGCGCGACGACATCCTCGTGGGTCATCAACGGCGGGGCCTGCGGCGAGACATGCTCTATGTCCCAGATGCCTGCCAGCGATCGGGGTGTGAGGAGGTTCGGCGACGCCACAGGGCGCGTGATGGCTGGAGCCGGCCGGCACGCTGAGCCGGCGCACATGGCCGCGACGCAAAGCCCTGCCCAGCCGAGTCGATGCTGACGTTCCATGGCGCTCATTATAGGAGGCGCGCTTTCGCCCGGTCACTTCGGACACAATGGCACCAATGGACCCCTCCATCGGCATCACGATGCCGACGATGACGGCACTGGACGCGGCGCAACAGATCATCGCGGGGATCCTCTACCTGTCGATTGGTGCCGCGGCACTCGGACAGGCTCCGCGGGACCGGCGCACGCGGGTGTTCTGTGCGTTCGCCGTCATGAATGCCCTCGCATTCGGCATTCCGACGTTCGCATGGTTCATGGGAGAAACGAATCCGCTGACAATGCACCGGATTCCACTCGCGATCTGGCTCTCCGGGCTGGCCGTGGGCGCCCTGCTGCTCTTTCACTTCAGCCAGATCTTTCCCAGGCGCCGGCCATGGATCATCGGCTCAGGGCCGCAGCTGCCGATCGCCTACGCTCTTACGCCGATCGTGATCGTCGGACTGACGCAGCTCTGGCCGGGCGACAAGGCGCAGGTGACCGTGCCGTTCGTCATCACATTCTTCGTGTTCGGGTTTCCATTAATGGTGCTGCTCGGGATCGTCCTGCCCGTCGCGGCGGTGATCTCGTTGTTGCGGAGCTACCGGGACGCGATGACGCCTGCGGGGGTGCCGGCCGCGAGGCCCGTGCTTGCCGGGATCCTCCTGAGCCAGGTGGCGGGTGGGGTGCTGGCCGTCGTCTTTGCTCCCGTGCTGGCGCTCATCGCGCCGAACTCGTTCGCGCTGACGTTTATCACCATGACGATCTGGGCGCTCGGCCTGCTGACGCCGATCGCCTTCGCTGCGGGCGTCTGGAAATATCGCCTGCTCGACGTCGATCCCGGCTGACTCTCTAGCCCAGCCCTTCAGGGCCGCTTCCCCGCTTCCCTCGTAGCGCAGCCCTTCAGGGCTGCTTCCCGAAATGCAACCTGACAAACGTGGGCTTCTCTCCGCGCGAGACCACGAACAGGTTGTCGTAGTCGGCGGACGCGAGCGTCACCGGGTCAACGACGCCAAGCTGCTTCAGTATCTCGGGCACGGTGTTCGAGTGACCGATGATGAGCGTGTTGGCGGTCGCGGTCTTCAGCTTCCCGATCAGGCCCGGCATGTCCTTCGCCGAGACGAGCGACCACTGGATCCCCAACGCCTTGGCGAGCGGCTCGGCCGTCTGCTGCGTGCGCTTGAATTCCGTGACGTAAATGGCGGTGATCCCGACGTCTCTCAGAACCCGCGCCAGCGCCTGCGCGCGCGCCGTGCCGAGCTCTGACAGGTCGGGATCAGTCATGGACATCGAGCCGCCCGTCGCCGTGTCCGCGCGCTCTGCGTGGCGGACCACGAAGACTGTTTGCGCGGTGGCGAGCGAGGCGGTTGCCAGCAGCATAGCCAGGGTCAAATACAGATTGCGGCGCATTGGTTCTCCAAAGGCAGCCCTGAAGGGCTGCGCTACGTTGGTGTGGCAGCTCTGAAGGGCTGCGCTACGTTGTTGTCTGCTCGCGCCCCGTGAACTTCGTGCCTTCGGTGAGAGGGTATTGTCACCGTTTCATCCGCACCGCGATGACATATAACACCGCGCCCGCGACGAGTGCCCCGGTCCCTGACACCAGCTGCTGCCGGCTCGCGCCAAACAGAATGGCCAGTGCGATCAGGATCGCGACGCTCGGAACGATCGGGCCACCAGGCACGACAAACAGTGCCTGACGGACCGGGACGCCATGGCTGTCGACGGGGACGTCTGCGGCGAAGCGGGACGCGCGAAGCCTGATCATCGATGCACACGTCATCACGTAGACGAGAAGACGGCTGATCGCACTCGCCGCTGCCATGGTCACGAAACTGCCGGAGATGGCGAGGACCAGAGACACGGCTGCCGTCACCAGGATCGCGTTCACCGGGGTGCGGTAGGTCGGGTGCACCTTGCCCAAGAAGGCCGGCAAGTCACCGCGCTCGGCGAGCGCGAACAGGTTACGGGACCCCGAGAGCGCCTGTCCCATGTTGTTCCCAGATGTCGAGAACACGGCACCGAGGGTGATCATCGCGGCACCCGCCGCCCCCAGGAACAAGGCCGAGGCGTCCGCCAGTGGCGTTTTGGAGCCGGCAAGGCCTGGCAAGGTGCCGACCGCGACCAGCTGGGCCAGCGACATGATGACGGTCACCGTCGCGATCGTGGTGATGAGCGCGAACGGGATCGCGCGGCGCGGATCTCTGGCTTCGCCGCCGAGCACGGGCACCGTTTCGTAGCCGCCAAACGCAAAGATCAACAGGAGGGCGCTCGTGGACAGCGAGCCGGCATCGACCGTCGCCGGAGCCGTGACGAGCGTCCAGTCCACGTAGAACAGGCCGACCACGATGAAGACGGCCAGCGGCAGGAGTTTCGCGATCGTGAGAAAGTTCACGACAAAGCTGCTCTGCTTGATGCCGCGCACGTTGATGGCGGCAATCAGCGCGATGATGACCGTAAGAAATATCGTGCGATTGATCCCGGTGGTGACGGCCGGCCAGTAGAAGCCGAGCGCGGCGACGAGCACGTTGATGACAGAGGCCCAGCTCGCCGCGCGGGTGAACCACATCATCCAGCCGACCTCGAACGCAGGGAACCGGCCGAATGCCGCGCGCGTGTACAGGTAAGGCCCACCGGTGCCGTCGAACCGGCTCGCCACCTCGGCGAACGACAACGCGATCAGCATCGAGGCGAGGCCGACCGCCGCAACCATCCACGGGCTCCACGATCCGGCATATGCCGCAAGACCCGCGGGGAGCGCGAACACGGCGCCGCCGATCACCTGGTTCACGCCGACTGCGGTGAGGTCCCACCGCCCAAGCTCCCGCCGCAGCGTCGATGACGGCAGCTGTTCGTCTGTTAATGCCACGGCGTGGTTGTATCATGAACCGCCATGGAAACCGGCGTGGTGGTCAAGCCGCGAGACGTGATGCCGCACGGCGCGAGAACGCTTCCCGCGCCGTTTTATATCGACCCCACGTACTTCAGGCGCGAGATGGAGTCGCTCTACGGGCGCATGTGGGTCTGCGTCGGACGCGTCGAGCAGATCGAGAGACCCGGGCAGTACATCGTGCGCGAGATCCTCGGCGAAAGCATCATCATCACGACCAGCGGCGCGGGCAGGGTGAACGCGTTCTTCAACGTGTGCCGCCACCGTGGAACGAAGCTCTGCACCGAGCCTGAGGGGACGTTCGGCGGAAGCATCCAGTGCCCGTACCACGCGTGGACCTACAACCTCGACGGCTCGTTGATCGGCGCGCCGCACATGGAGGAGGTGCCGCACTTCCGCAAGGCAGACTATCCGCTGCACGCCGTCCATGCAGACGCCTGGGACGGTCACCTCTTCATCAACCTGTCCCCGGCGCCCCGCCCGCTCCGCGAGCAGCTCGCGAGCCTGCCGGACAAGTTCGGCTTCTGGCGCATGCAGGAGCTCCGCCTGGCACACCGCATCGTCTACGACGTCAAGGCGAACTGGAAGCTGATCGTGCAGAACTACAACGAGTGCCTGCACTGTCCGAACCTTCACCCCGCGCTCAACACGCTGTCGCATTACCTGAGTGGAGAGAACGAGGCACTGCAGCCGACGTACATGGGCGGCCGGATGGACCTGCGCCCGGGGGTCGACACCTTGACGTGGGACGGGACGTGCGACCGGGCGCCACTGCCGGGCCTCTCGTCAGAGGACGTGCGGCGGGTGTACTACTACTCGATCTTCCCCAACATGCTCCTCAGCCTGCACCCGGACTACATGCTGGTCCACACGCTGTGGCCGCAGGGTCCTGACCGGACGATCAACATCTGCGAGTGGCACTTCCACCCGGATGAAATCGCGAAGCCTGGCTTCGACCCGAAAGATGCCGTGGAGTTCTGGGATCTGACGAATCGGCAGGACTGGCACGTCTGCGAGCTCTCGCAGGCCGGCATCAGCTCTCGCGCGTATACGCCGGGGCCGTACTCGAATCGGGAAGACCTGCTCTACGCGTTCGATCAGATGATCAGGGGGGTGCACGAGGGCTAATCGGCTTATCGACCTACCGGCTTATCGACCTATCGACCTATCGCACGATGGACTTCGCGGATTCTGCGTACCTCGAACGGGTCAGGAGGGGCAGGAACGCTGACGCGGGGACCCTCTCTTTCCGGTTTCACCCTTCTGCGCGCGCATTTCTATGTGGCGGCTACCGTGCACTGGGGCAGTCCGTGACGCCAAAGGAGCTCAAGGCTCGAACGGAGGAATTCTCCAAATCGATCATCACGTTCTGTGCGCCGCTGCTCGATGGCGTCCGGACCAGGGATATGGCCCGACAGCTGCTGCGCTCGGGCACGGCCGTAGACGCAAATTACGGCAGTGCCCAGCGAGGCCGCTCACACGATGAGTTCACCGCCAGGCTCGGGATTGTGTTCGACGAGAGTAGCGAGGCCAAGGGCTGGCTGGATCTCATGCAGCGCTCGGCGCTGATAGGAGAAACCGAGGCCTTCCGATCCCTTCAGAGGGAGTCTGCCGAACTGACTAGGATCTTCGCAGTGTCCTACAGAACCGCCCGGGCGAAACAAGCCACAAAGCGCGCCGAGAAGATGAAACAGCTTCGAGTTAAGTCGACACCTCGATAAGCCGATAAGTCGATAGGTCGATAGGTCGATAAGCCGATCAGTCGATAACCCGATAACCCGATTACCCGACCATTCCTGTTTTTCGCTTCGGGTCGAAGAACGGCGTGTTCGTCACCGTCGCGCCGACCTTGTGACGCACGGCTTCAACCGTGACTTCCATCTCCAGTTTCGTTCCGTTCGCGTAGTAGGGACGGTCCACGGTCGCCAGCGCGATCATCTTCTTGAGTACGGGCGACCAGGTGGTGGACGTCGCGCGCCCTACCTGGCGACCGTTGCGATAGACCGGCACCGCAATGCGTGACGCAGTCGCGCCGACCGATGGTGGGAGGCCGAGCTTCTCGTAGATCGCCTCGACGTCGGTCCACTGGACCTCCAGCCCGACAATCTGCCTCTCGTGCCCGCGCCGGTGTTCGTCACGGAGCGCCTGCTGCCCGATGAACCGACCCTTGGTCAGGCTCACCAGTCGTCCCAGATTCATCTCGTACGGTGAGTACATCTGGGAGGGGATCATCGCCTTCTTGCTGCTGAAGAAATCGACGTCGATCAACAGCAGCCCCGCTTCGATGCGCGCGACATCGAGGGCCAGCATGCCGACGGGCTTGATGTCGAACGGCTTGCCGCCGTCCATCAGTGCGTCCCAGACGCGAAGCGCGTGCTGTGCCGGCATCCAGATCTCGTATCCGAGATCCCCCGTGTAACCCGTGCGCGAGATCTCCACGCTGACGCCACCAATGGTGCCGCGCGTCACGCGGAAATATTTCAGCCCGTCGATGTCGACGCCCGCGACCGAGCGGAGCAGGCGCGCACTCGTCGGTCCCTGCAGCGCGAGCGCCGCGACCTCCTCGGAGACATCCTCGACATGGACGTCCATGCCCGCCGCGTTCTGGGAGAACCAGCGGAGGCTTGGGTCAGCCGCCGTCCATCGGAACGTCTGCTCTTCGAGGCGCGACACCGTCCCGTCGTCGATCACCTTTCCGTGCTCGTCGCACCATGGCGTGTAGAACACCTGGCCGACGGCCATTTTCACGACATCGCGGGTGATCAGCCGGTCGATGAATCGAGCCGCGTCACGCCCGGTGACGAGATACTTGTACAGCGGCGAGACGTCGATAACGGCCGACGCATTGCGGATGGCGTTGTATTCGTGCTCGTGGTGCCCCTCGTAGGCGCTGACCGCGTAATAGCCCGACCACTCGCGGTAATTGAGGCTTTCGCAGAGGGCAAACGTGCGCTCGTGAACGGCGGTCCCGATCGGCATGACGCCTGGATTATAGGTTAAGATCTCGGGGCACCCTGATGCTCGACCTCCTCTGCTCCCGCACCGCCGGCCTCTGAACCCCGCGCCTCAGCGCGCGAACTCCGGTTCTCCTCATTCTTCGTTGTTCGATTCCGTGTTCTGTGTTCGTTCTTCTTCGTTCTGCATTTCACACATGCCCCACTACGACGTCATCGTCATCGGCGGCGGTCACAACGGGCTGGTCCACGCCGCCTATCTCGCCAGGGCCGGACGCAAGGTCCTCGTGCTCGAGCGCAGGCACGTGCTCGGCGGCGCCGCGGTGACCGAAGAGATCTTCCCGGGCTTCAAGTTTTCCGTCGCGTCGTACGTCGTGTCGCTCCTCCGTCCGGAGATCATCCGGGAGCTGGAGCTTCCGCGCCACGGGCTCGAGATCCTGCCGCTCGACGGCACGTTCACGCCCATGCCGAGCGGCGACTATCTCTGGCGCGTGAACGACCACGCCAGGACGCACCGGGAGATCGCACGCCACTCGAAGCTCGACGCCGAGGCGTATGACGAGTACGGCAAGCCGATGGTCGAGATGGGCCGTTTCGTCAAGCCCATCCTGAACATGACGCCGCCGGATCCGACCTCTCTCGATCCGCGCGGTCTGATGAACCTGCTCTTTCTGGGCAAGCGGTTCCAGGCGCTCCGCGATCAGGACAAGTACAACCAGGTCCAGCTCATGACGATGAGCGCGGTCGACTTCCTGGACCAGTGGTTCGAAACCGACGTGCTGAAGGCGACGATGTCGGCGTCGGGGATCATCGGAACATTTCTCGGCGTGCGTTCTCCAGGCACGGCCTACGTGCTGCTCCACCACTACATGGGAGAGATCGACGGCGCCTTTCGCTCGTGGGGATTTGCGCGCGGCGGGACCGGCGCGATCTCGAACGCCATCGCCGACGCCGCGCGTGAGGCGGGCGTGGAGATCCGCTCCGAGACCGCCGTGTCGAAGATCATCATCAAGGATGGCGCGGCCGTGGGGGTCGTGCTGACCAGCGGCGACTACCTGACGGCGGACGTCGTCTCGTCGAGCGTCGACCCGAACCTGACGTTCCTGAAAATGGTCGGGGAAGACAACCTCCCCGACGAGTTCGTGAGCGATGTGAAGCGATACAAGTACCGCGGATCGTCCGGGAAGGTGAACCTGGCGCTCGACGCGCTCCCGAACTTCACGGCGATGCCCGGGCCGGGCCCGCACCTGCGCGGGGCGATCTCGATTTCCCCGAGCGTCGAGTACATGGAGCGCGCCTATGACGAGGCCAAGTACGGCCGGTACTCCAGGCGTCCGTACATCGACATGGTGATCCCGAGCCTGACCGATCCTTTCGTGGCGCCGCCGGGCAAGCACGTCATGTCCTGCTTCGTCCAGTACGCGCCGTACCACCTCAAGGAAGGAGGCACGTGGGACGACCACCGGGATGCGTTCGGCGACACCGTCATCAACACGATCGCGGAACATGCGCCGAACATCAAAGACATCATCCTGCACCGCCAGGTACTCACCCCGCTCGACATCGAGCGCGACTTCGGGTTGACCGAGGGTAATATTTTTCAGGGGGAGCTGACGCTCGAGCAGCTGTTCTTCCTGCGCCCCGCGCCCGGGTGGGCGCAATACCGGACGCCGATCAGGAACCTCTACATGTGCGGATCCGCCACACACCCCGGCGGCGGAATCATGGGCGCACCTGGACGGAACGCGGCACGACGAGTGATCAAGGAGACGAAGACAGGAGGTAGGAGGTAAGAGGTAGGAGGCAGGGCGATTGTGGTCTCGAAAAGATCGTAGACAAGCGGCAGGAACACAGGAGAAGCCATGACGGATCGAGAGCCGGCCAAGACATTCGAGGAACTCATCGTTTGGCAGAAGAGCCACGCAATGACGTTGAAGGTCTATCGACTCACGTCAGAATTTCCCAAGAGCGAACTCTATGGGCTCGTCTCTCAGATGAGACGCGCCGCGGTTTCCGTTTCTGCCAACATCGCCGAGGGCTTCAAGCGGCGTGGACGCCCGGACAAGGCACGGCTGATGAATGTGGCCCAGGCCTCCCTCGAAGAACTGCGGTATTACTTCATTCTCGCGACCGATCTTGGCTATGCGAAGGACCGTGAGCGTGAGCCCGTCGATGAAATCGGCCGAATGCTTGGGGCGTACGCGCGTCGTCTCCTGTCTCCCGCCTCCTGAATTCTGTCTCCTAGCTCCTGATATGCCCCACATCCTCATCATCGGCGCCGGCCATAACGGCCTCACCACCGCGTTCTATCTGGCCCGGGCGGGGCACAAGGTCACGGTGCTCGAGCGGCGCGATGTCGTGGGGGGCTGTGCGGTCACCGAGGAGTTCGCACCGGGGTTCCGCGCGCCGCTCGCGCATGCCATCGGACCAGTGCGGGAGACGGTGGTGCGTGACATGGCACTGGCCCGCCGCGTGACATTTCTACGGCCGGATCCGAGGCTGATCGCCCTCGATACGGGTGGGCGCGCCCTGGCCTTCTCGCACGACGTCGCGCGGACCGCCGAAGCGATCAGGTCGTTCTCGGCGAAAGACGCCGGCATGTATCCGGAGTTCTGCGCGACCCTGCAGCGGCTGGGTGGATTCCTGTCCGGCATGCTGGAACTGACGCCGCCATCGATCGACGCGCCGGCGGCTGGAGAAGTGTGGGACCTGCTGAAGGTCGGCAAACGATTCCGGGCCCTGGGCCGCACCGACATCTTCCGGTTGCTGCGATGGGGACCCATGGCCGCGGCGGACCTGGTGGCGGAGTGGTTCGAAACCGACCTGCTGCAGGCGGCGGTGGCGGCTCGGGGCGTGTTCGGCACCGCGCAGGGCCCGTGGTCCGCAGGCAGCGGTGCGGTGCTGCTGCTGAATGCAGCGGTCGATCCCGCTCCCGGGGGCAGCAGTGTGATGGTGAAGGGGGGAGCTGGCGCGTTGTCGAACGCGATGGCGGACGCCGCGCGCGGAGAGGGCGTCACGATCCGCACGAGCGCGCCGGTCGTGAAGGTCCTCGTGAGCAACGGAAAAGCCGTGGGCGTAACCCTCGAGGATGGGAGCGAGATCCTGGCCAGCGCCGTGATCTCGAACGCGGATCCGCACCGCACCTTCCTCTCACTTCTCGATCCGGTCGAACTCGATCCCAGCTTCCTCACGAAGATCCGCAACTACCGTGCGCGAGGCACCGTGGCCAAGGTGCATCTCGCCCTGAACGCGCTCCCGTCGTTCCGCGGCGTCGCGAATCCCGCCGACCTGCACGGTCGCATCCACATCGCGCCGGGCATCGACTACCTCGAGCGTTCGTTCGATGCCTCGAAGTACGGCGAGCTGCCGTCGGATCCGTATCTCGACGTGACCGTGCCGACAATCGGCGATCCGTCGTTCGCACGGGCCGGGAAACACGTCCTGTCGGCGAACGTGCAGTTCGTGCCGTACCAGCTTGCGAATGGAGAATCGTGGGACGCGGGCCGGTCGAGGCTCTCGTCGATCGTGCTCGCAACGCTCGAGCAGTACGCCCCTGGAATCAGCGCGATGGTTGAAGCCTCCGAGGTGCTCACACCCGTCGACCTCGAACGGCGCTACGGGCTTTCAGGAGGACAGATCTATCACGGAGACCCCGCGCTCGATCAACTGTTCACCATGCGCCCGGTGCTCGGGTGGGCCCAGTACCGAACGCCCATCGAGGGTCTATTCCTGTGCGGCTCGGGCACCCATCCGGGCGGCGGCATCACCGGAGCCTCCGGCCACAATGCCGCGCGCGAAATCAGGTCCGTCCTCAAACGCACGAAGCGCTGAGCGCTGAGCACTGAGCACCGACCACCGAGCACGTCAGAACAGATCCCCATGCCAGTAGAGCACGTCGGCTTCCTCCAATGGACGGCCCAGCACACCGTCTCTAAGCGGCTTCACCATCAATATCTCTGACGTGGTCGCCGACGCTTCAATGCGCATCTGCGGCGGCAGCCAGTTGGGCGGCAGCGAGCCGCGTAACGTCAACCCCTTCTCTGCGGGCGTCCGCGCTCGCAGCACCTGAAGCAATGCCCCTACACGCGCGCCTGCCGGGTCACGGTCCCCGCACATCTCCAGCACGACATCGTCACCGGCTGTCGTCAGGATGACGAACGCCACCGCGCTGATGCCTTCTTCGACGATGAAGAATTCGACGGTGAGCGCGCCTGGGGTCAGCAGACCGGCGAGCAGCCGCTTTCGCGAGAGGCTGTAGCGGATGTAGTCCTCATTCTGCCCGACGGCAAACCGGTGGGGCCGCGACATCGCGTCGGCAATCGCCGCGACGGCGGGGATGTCACGCTCCTCGCCGCAGCGCACGAGCGTCATCGGGGCCCCTGGCTTCTCCGCGACCGACAGGAGCAACTCGTGACGCGGCACGGCCACAAATCCCAGGCGCTCGTAGTAGCCGGTACCGATCTCGGAAAACAGGACGGCGAGCTCGGCGCCCGCTTCCGCGGCGTCGTTGACGAGCGCGTTCACGATGGCGGCGGCGTGCCCGCCGCGCCGTTGCGCCCTGGGCGTGTAGACCGCGCCTATCCCGACGGCCGCCATCTCTCGACCGTCGAGCCTGACGCGCAGGTCATACCGCTTGGCGCTCGTCAACACGTGGCCGTCCGCGTCGAGGAGAGCGTAGCGGCGGAGGTTGTGACACCCCCACGGTGTCCGCAACTGCGCGAGGTTGTACTGCGCGTACGCGCGGGGAGTCAGCTCGTCAGCCCATATCTCATAGGATTCGTCCAGGATCTGCTGGAGCACGCTCCCCTCCGCTACGACCTGCCTCATATTTGCCATCTTAGTTGGCTTCGAGAGGGTTCAACCCTCGCCGCGCTCGCATGGTCTAACCGTGTGGAAGCAGAGGTCACAATGGATATGTTTCGCAGGTATTCGCGCGCGTTGATCGTTGGAGCCCTGGTGTGCGCCGGAGTCGGCACCACAGGGGCGCAGAAGCGATCCAGCGCCGTTCCGTCCTCACCGAGCGACAAGGCCGTCATCCACGTGTTGAACCGCATCGGGTTCGGTCCGGCGCAGGGTGATGTCGAACGCGTGCGCCGCATCGGGCTCGCGGCCTACATGGAACAGCAGCTCCAGCCAGACCGTCTGCCGGACGAAAAGCTCGAGGCACGGCTCGCCGGATTCGGCACGCTGAAGTTGAGCACGCAGGACATCGCCCGGAACTATTACCTCCCGGCGCAGATGGCCAGACGCCAGGCCCAGCGGACGAAGGGGAACGATCCGGCGATGACGACAGACACGCCGGCCGTGCCCGGCATGACGGGCATGGCGCCCGGCAGGCCGGGCGTCGAAGGTAAAGACCGGACGCCGGAAGAAAGAAAGGCCGCGCAGGCGGAGCGTGTCGTGCTCGCGGAGCTCATGCAGCAGAAGGTCCTGCGTGCGGCCTACAGCGACAAGCAGCTGCAGGAAGTCATGGTGGACTTCTGGTTCAATCACTTCAACGTCTTCGCCGGCAAGGGTCAGACGCGCATCTACCTCACCGAGTACGAGCGCGACACCATCCGTCCGCGCGTGTTTGGGAAATTCCGTGACCTGCTGGGTGCCGTGGCCGAGGCCCCCGCGATGCTCTTCTACCTTGACAACTGGCAGAGCTCTGCGCCGGAAGGTACGGCGATGACGCAGATGAACCAGCAGGACGGGCGGCGCCAGCAGCGGATGCAGCGGCGTGGCGCCATGCGGGGGGGTGGCGCGGGTGCTGGCCGGCCCGGGATGGCCGGTCGCGGGGGGACGATGGCGGACCTTCCGCAGGCGCGGCAGAATCGACGTCCGCGCGGCGTGAATGAAAACTACGCGCGCGAACTGATGGAGCTGCACACGCTCGGCGTGGATGGCGGCTACACGCAGAAGGATGTCCAGGAGATCGCGCGGG
Organism: Vicinamibacterales bacterium; assembly: GCA_035575695.1. Lineage (GTDB taxonomy): Bacteria > Acidobacteriota > Vicinamibacteria > Vicinamibacterales > 2-12-FULL-66-21 > JACDCA01. The sequence goes on along the minus strand of DATLXP010000053.1, from coordinate 5,909 downwards.
CCTTCACCGGGTGGACGCTGTCGCAGCCGAGGCAGGGGGGCAGCTTCAGATTCGAACCACGGATGCACGACAACGGCGAGAAGACAGTGCTCGGGATGCATCTCAAGAAGGGGGGCGGCAAGAAGGACGGGGAGCACGTGCTCGACCTCCTCGCGAAGCATCCGTCCACCGCGACGTTCGTGGCGACGAAGCTGGCGCGGCGCTTCGTGTCCGACAATCCACCCAGGGCACTTGTCGAGCGAGCCGCGTCGAGGTTCCGCGAGACGGACGGCGACATCCGCGAAGTCGTCCGCACGATCATCACCTCGCCGGAGTTCTTCGACACGGCGGCCTATCGAGCCAAGGTGAAATCCCCGTTCGAGTTCGTCGCGAGCGCCATCCGCGCCACCGGCGCCGACGCGGTCAACGCCTTACCGCTCGTCCAGCAGCTCCGCGAGCTCGGCATGCCGCTCTACGGCGCCCAGCCTCCGACCGGGTATGCGGATCGTGCGGACGCGTGGGTCAATACGGGCGCGCTCCTCAACCGGATGAACTTTGCCCTGGCACTGTCGAGCGGGAAGCTCCGCGGCGTGACACCGACCGCCGCGATGAGTCAGCAGTGGATCGCCTCTGGTGCGCTCGCGGGCGACGTGTCCGAGCCCACGCGCGCCACGGTGGCGAAGGCGACCGAGCCGGCGCAGGCCGTGGCACTGCTGCTCGGCTCCCCCGAATTCCAGAGAAAGTAGGACGTCATGATTTCTCGACGCATCTTCCTGAAAGACGGCGCGCTGGCCCTCGTGAGCCTCGGGTTCGCGCCGACGTTTCTCGCCCGGACGGTCGAGGGGGCGCAAGGGACCCGTCAGAAGATCCTCATCACGATCTTCCAGCGCGGCGCAGTGGACGGCCTGAACATGTTCGTGCCGTTCGGCGAAGCTGATTACTATGCGGCCCGCCCGTCGCTGGCGATCGCGAAGCCGGGCGCCGACGCCAACACGGCCGTCGATCTCGATGGGTTCTTCGGCATGCATCCGCGCATGCGCCCGCTGAAGGCGCTCTGGGACTCGGGCAGCATGGCGGTCGTGCACGCATGCGGATCGCACGAGGACACGCGATCCCACTTCGACGCGCAGGACTACATGGAGTCGGCCACGCCTGGCGTGAAGAGCACGCCCGATGGATGGATGAACCGCTACCTGCACGCGAAGGAGCATCAGAAGGCGACGCCGTTCCGGGCCGTGGCGCTTGCGCAGCAGCTGCCGCGCGCGCTGCAGGGCACGGCGCCCGCGCTGGCGATCGGTCAGATCTCGCAGTTCGGGATCCGTGCCGGGCAGTCCACCGACATGGTGCAGTCGTCGTTCGAGGCGGAATACGCGGCGGCCGCCGGGAGCGTCCTCCACTCGACGGGGCGGGAGGCGTTCGACGCCGTCAGGATGATGAAGCAAGCGGATCCGGCACAGTACGCGCCGTCCAATGGCGCCGAGTATCCGCGGTCCCCGTTCGGCGAAGCGCTGAAGCAGATCGCGCAGCTCGTGAAGGCGGACGTGGGCCTCGAGGTGGCGTTTGCCGAGTCCGGCAATTGGGACCATCACGCCAATGAGGGCTCGGCCACCGGCATCCTCGCGAACCGGCTCGACGATCTCGCGCGCGGCATCGCGGCGCTCACGCGCGACCTCGGCGATCGCATGGCGGATGTCGTGGTGATGACGATGTCGGAGTTCGGGAGGGCGGTGGCGGAGAACGGGACGCGCGGGACCGACCATGGTCACGGTAACGCCATGATGATCATCGGCGGCGGCGTCCGGGGGGACAAGGTGTACGGGAAGTGGCCGGGCCTCTCGCGGGAGCAGCGCCACGATGGGCGGGACCTTGCGATCACGACCGATTTCCGCGCGGTATTCAACGAAGTCGTGCGCGGTCACCTGGGTCTGACCGACACAGCCCGTGTGTTCCCCGGCTTTACCGGCGCCCAGCGCCTGGGCCTGTTCAAGGGGACAGCCACCATTTGACCTGGATTGAAGGGGACAGCCACCACTTGCCCGCTTGGGGGCTAAATGGTGGCTGTCCCCTTCATTTGGGGTCAAATGGTGGCTGTCCCCTACTCAACACGACGCCGGGCTTCATCCCGGTATGCTCCCCGCTCCTCACCACGACAACGCCGTTGACAAGCACATAAGGGATCCCGGTCGCATACGCATGCGGCTTCTCGAACGTGGCGGCGTCGCCGATCTTCGCCGCATCAAACAGCACGAGGTCCGCGGCAAGGCCTTCACGCACGAGGCCCCGGTCCGTGATCCGGAACTGTGACGCAGGCAGCGACGTCATCTTTCGGACCGCCTCCTCGACCGTGATCACGCGGCGGACCCGCACATAGGTGCCGAGCACACGAGCGTTGTTCCCGTATCCGCGAGGATGCGGGACCCCTTCGCCTTCCACAATCACCCCGCTATCGGATGCGAACGCCACGTGCGGATCCTTCATGATCCGCTCCACATCGTCATCGGACATGAAGTGATAGACCATCGACGCGCCCCCCTGGAGCATCATGTCGCGCGCCGCCTCGAGCTGCGCGTCCTGCGTGCCGGACCCCTTCTGTTTCTCCGCGACCTGCAACATCGACAGCCCGTTCAGCGAGGGATCCGCGCGGTAGGACGCGACCTTCGCGAATGACAAGTCCGCGAGGCCACGCTCTGCAAGCAGGCCGCGCATCTCCTCCTTGATACGCCCCCAGGTCGGAGGATCCTTCAACCGCTCGGATATCTTCTGCTGACCCCCTTCGAGCGCCCATGACGGGAATCGGATCCCCAGACTGGAGCTTGCCGCCGTGTAGGCATACTGGTCCACCTCGACGACCAGACCGCGTACGCGCGCCGCGTCGATCAGTCGCAGCGCCTTCGCGCTCGCTCCCCAGCGACTCGGGCTGTCCACTTTCAGGTGAGAAATCTGCACCCGCGCCCGCGTGGCCTCACCAATCCGGAGAGTCTCCGCCACGGACTCCTCGAGCGCCGTTCCCTCGTTGCGCATGTGGGAGGCGTAGACGCCGCCGACGTTGGCCGCCACCCGCGCAAGCTCGATGATCTCCGGCGTCTTCGAATACGTCCCCGGAACGTACTGAAGTCCGGTCGAGAAACCAACTGCACCGTCGGCCATCGCCTTCCAGACGAGCCCCTTCATTCGGGCGAGCTCCGCAAGCGTGGGGGCACGGTTCTCGCTGCCCATCACGGCGGTCCGCACGGTGTTATGGCCGATGAGCGTGGCGAAGTTGACCGAGGCGTGCACATTCGACAGGCGCGCCAGCGCCGCACCAACATCGTCGGCCGATGCGCCGCAATTCCCGGCGACGATGGACGTGACCCCCATCCGTACAAAGTTTGCGGCCAGCGGACGGTCAGCCAGATTGTCAGCGTGTGTGTGGACGTCGATGAATCCCGGCGCCACGATCAGACCGCTCGCGTCGATACTGGTCTTGCCCGACCCGGGTGGGATGGTGCCAATGGCGGCGATCTTCCCGTTCTTCACCGCCACGTCCGCCCTGCGCCCTGGCGCGCCGGTCCCGTCAACGACCGTCCCTCCGGAAATCACGATGTCGTAGGACGGCCCCAGCTGGACACACACGAGGACCGCGAGCACAACGGCAAACTTCAACATGGCGGGATTGTAGCTGAGTGGGGAAAGGCTGGAAGCTGGAGACGCTACGCGATGGCGGAACCCAGACCGTCGTCACCGCGGGGAGAGGGAAAGCGCGGGCTCACGAGGCGACCGCTGCCGAGAACAAAATCCGCGTGGGCGTCGACGTCGCTCTTGTTGACGCTCATCACGCCAGGTTTCTTGACGAGGGTTTCGCCGTCCAGAAGCGTCAACTCGACCCGGTACTTCCCGGGTCTGACCTTGAACGTGAATCCCCCGGCGTTGTTCGTGGTCGTCTGCTGACGTTCGCCTGTCTCGACGTTCACGACCGCGACTCCACGGCCGTCTATGGCACTGGTCCCCTCAGGCCCTCGGACGGTTCCACTGATCGTGCCGTCGGCCTGGGTGGGCCTGTCCGAAGGATCTACGATCGGCGCCCCGGCCCGGCACCCGGCGAGGGTCAGCAAGACCGCCACGGCGCCGAGGGCCAGGGGGAGCCGGATGGCCCCAGTACAGAGGGTGACGAACGTCCTGTTCACGGTGCCTACATCACACCGTCGGCCGAGAGGGGGGTGGCCGTGGGGGTGTTGTCAAAGATGACCGTGCCACGTTCGCGGACGGGGGTCGACATCGGGACCACCCGGCGACGTGAATACAGCCATGCGCCAACACCGATCAAACCTGCCAGAAATCCGTAAGTGCGATTGCTCATGACATCCTCCGACGGATCACGGAGCAATGCGAATGCCAGCTCGCCTGAGCGTTTATTGGATCCCTATGAGGCGCATGAGGCGCAGGGCGTTCCGAGAAGTGGCGATTCCCGTTCGTAGTGTGTAGTCGAAGCGCATCGTCCCGGACTCGTCGACGGTCTCGGTGAAGTGAACCAGCACAGCCGTAGATCTCAGCGGTTCTTCCTCCGCCAACGTCAGGTCGTGGGTCGTCATGACGCCGATGGCCCCAGCCTCCAGCAGGTGTCGGGCAACGGCCTGAACCGCGATCGCCCGTTCGGCACTGTTGGTACCCTGGAGGATTTCGTCAAGGAGGTACAGAAGCACGCGATCCGGGCCCTTGCGTTCGGCTGCATCGACGACACCTTTCAACCGCGAGAGGGCCGCCATGAAGTAGGAGATGCCTCGCTCCAGGGAGTCCTGGATCCTGATGCTCGTCTGGAGGTCGCACGGCGGCAGCGAGAGGTCGATGGCGCAGGCGGGTGCGCCGGCCTGCGCGAGCACGGTGTTGAGGCCGATCGCGCGCAGCAGGGTGCTCTTGCCGGACATGTTCGACCCGGTGACGAGCAGGACGGTTCCCTGCGGGCCGACGTTGACATCGTTGGCCACACGGCGATCCTCCGGGATCAACGGGTGCCCAAGGCCGCGCGCCTGGACGATCCGATCAGTCGTCATGCGGGGCCGGCACCACGACGGATGGTCGTAGCGCGCTGCCGCGAGGCATGAGAGGGCGTCGATCTCACCGGTCGCGTCGAGCCAGTCGCGGACGTGTGCTCCTGAGGACCGTCGCCATCGCTCCAGGGCGAACAGCACATGAAAGTCCCAGAGCGTCAGCGCCTGAATCGGAAAGTGCAGGAGCGCGGAACCGTGGCGAAGCTCCGAGAACCCCAGGATCCGGTTGAGGCGTGACATCGCGGCAGGCGCGGGTTCCGCGCGAGCCCCGAGACGCTGCTGCAAACCGGAGAGCTTGCCGCTCGCACATGTGATCGACACGAGATGCGAGAAGAGAGGCGCATACCGCCTCAAGGCGTGCTGACCCGTGCCGGCGGCATCGAACGTTCGCGTGACGACACCGGTGGCGATGAAGGAGAGCACCATGCCGATCACCAGCGGAATCGGCCAGAGCGCGACCGGCGTGACGCCCGTCGCATGCAGAGCAATCAGCACCCACAGGGATCCGGTGACCAGGTACACCGCAGCCCGCAATGTCTCGAAGTGCGGCAAGGGGGCCTGGCGATTTTCGGACCAGGCGAGGAACCCGCCGATCGGCACGGCCCGCTCCTTCTCGGACACCGCACCAAAGGCCGCGAGGTGCTCGCGCCATGCCGCGCGCGGGGCGAGGTCGTCCACGGCCTGCTGGCGGCCCTGCACCTCGTCGGGGTCTGCCGGCGTGAGCAGCCACTGCGCCAGCGTCACGGCGCCGTGGGGAGTCGCGGCGGGCCCGAGCCACTGGAAGAGCGATGCCCGACCGAACAGGTCCAGGTCTATCGCGTATGGATGCCCCTGGATCTGGATCTCGAGTCCGGCGGGCGGTTCACCCGACGGTAGTCCGTCCCAGTGACGCTCGATCCGCGCGAT
>DATLXP010000052.1:0-1827 GCA_035575695.1 Vicinamibacterales bacterium | reverse complement strand
TCGTCTTCGAAGAACCGAACCCGGGACGGCGCGCGCAGATGTTCACCCTGGGCCTGGAGCGGCGAGGCACCATGCAGTCGGCGCACGTTGAGGTCGCGGATACCTCGTTCACGCTGAAGAACGTGTTCGCTCCCCTCCTGGTGCGAGGAAGCCTGAGTGCGCCCGGCTGGGGTCTCAAGGCGGTCCTACGGCAGGGATATCACCGACGAACCCACGCTCTTTACGTCGAAAGACAGCGGGCACCTCCGGGTGGTGTTTACGGGACGCGCTCCTACGGTGGAGGCCGTCGTCACCGGTGAGGGGGGCAAGGCGGCAATCGACGCGGTGGTCGTGCTGTTCGGCCAGGACGAACGCACGTGGCTCTCGCGCTCATCGATGACCCGCACGGGACGGGTCGGCAAGGACGGAAAGGTCAGCATCGGTGCCCTTCGCGAAGGGCATTACTTCGCGGCTGCCGTGGCGCCTGAGACGATGGCCAACGGGGTGCCCGACAGGGAGTTGCTGGCGGAGTTGAGCAAGGTCGCGACGCGCGTCACAGTGAATGCCGGCGAGACGCGCACGATCGGGTTGACGGTCTGGACGGGCGCTCTGCCTCAGGCGGACGAGGGCGCCCCCGCGTCGACGAGCGGGTCGGACATCACTGCTTCGACGGTTCGGTTTCTCCCCTCGCGCTTCGCTCGATAAAGCGCCGCGTCGGCCGAGGCCAGCAGCGCGTCGGGTGTTCCCGCATCGGTCGCCTGCGCGACGGCGAAGCCCACGCTCACGGTCGTGTAGCCTCCGGGTGCTTCCTTGTTGGGGATGTGGAGCTGTTCGACGGCCGCCCGCATCCGCTCAGCTATCGCGGCAGCACCCGGACGATCGGTCTCCGGCAGCAGCGCGGCGAATTCCTCGCCCCCATAGCGTGCGACCTGGTCGCCGGCCCGTTTGACGGTCGATGAGAGCGCCGCGGCGACGTTCGCGAGGCAGCGGTCCCCGCTCTGGTGACCGTAGGTGTCGTTGAACGCCTTGAAGCAGTCGATATCCATCATCAGGAGGGCCAGCGGGCGCTTCGAGCGGATCCCGCGCCGCCACTCGCGATCGAGCCCTTCGTCGAACGCGCGGCGGTTGGCGACACCCGTGAGCGCATCGAGGTACGACAGCGCTTCGAGCTTCCGGTTGGCTTCCTCAACCTGTTCCGTGCGCTCGCGGATCGTCTGCAGGAGCTCCGCCTCACGGGCCATCGTGCGGCGCAGCAACATCGCCCACGCGGCAGACGCGGCCGCGATGGCCCCGAAGACGTAGGCGAGAATCCCCGGGAGGTCTATGGGCATGCTGGGGCAGGGATTGTAGCTCAGTACCTCCCCGGGCTTTCACCAATCCCGATAATGCTGCAGGCGCGAACCACGTTCAGTCCCAGCGCCCGAGCGCGAGTCACGACGACCTCCTCGTCGGCGCCGGGGTTCAGCCAGACTTCCGCGACCCCTTTCTTCGCGAGATCCTCCATGACGGCGACCCCCGCGGCCGCCGGCACGTACACCGTCGCCATATCGATGTCGTCGGGCACGTCCAGTACCGACTTATAGGCGCGATGGCCCTCGACTTCCGACTCGGTTGGATTGATGGGGATGACCCGGTACCCGCGATGCTCAAAGGCGCGCAACGCCTTGTTCCCGAACTTGTCGCGATTGCTCGACGCTCCGATGACGACGACGGTCTTCATGCCCCCATCGTACAATCGATGCATGCCCTCGCTGGCTGAACTTCTCGAAGTGAGAACGGTCGAGGCGGCGCCCGAGCTCGTCGAACGCATCAGCAGGGACCGGATCCGGTGCTACGGCTGTGGGCACG
>DATLXP010000051.1:0-11483 GCA_035575695.1 Vicinamibacterales bacterium | reverse complement strand
CGCCGACGTGACGTTCATGCAGGGGATGATCGGGCATCACACACAGGCTGTTGAGATGGTCGAGCTGCTGAAGGTGCGCAGCACCGACGACGGCTTGCGCAAGCTGGCCCAACGGATCGAAGTGTCGCAGGTCGACGAGATCAAGTGGATGAAGCAGTGGCTCGAGGATCGACGCCAGGAAGTACCCGGGCCGCACGCCATGCATATGCACGACGCCACCTTGATGCGGGGGATGTTGAGCGCCGACGAGATGCAGAAGCTCGCTGCCGCGAAAGGGGCGGAGTTCGACCGTCTCTTCCTCGCCGGCATGATCAAGCACCATGGTGGCGCGCTTGTCATGGTCCGGGACCTCTTCTCATCGCCCGGCGCCGGCCAGGAGACCGAGGTGTACGCGTTTGCGTCCGATGTGGACGCGGACCAGCGGATGGAAATCAATCGCATGGCCGTCATGCTGAAGGAGCGTCAGAAATGAGTTCGCGTACCACGAGGTTCCTCGGATTTACCGCGTCGGCCATCCTGATGTCGGTCGCGCTCGGCGCGCAGGACCGTCCTGCCCCTGCCGCATCGAGCGATCCGCGCGTCGGACTGAAGCCAGGGTTGAGGGACGCCGGTCAGGCTTCGCGCGGCATGGAACTCGTGTCGACTCTGCCGAAGCCCGAGGGGTTCAACGACTTTCCGCCACGACCCGGCGCGGTGGCGGCAGCCGCAGCCGCTGTCGCGCCACCGACCACGCCACCGCCCGCGGTCATGCCGCCGCCCGGTTCGACGCCCGCGGCGCCAGCCCCGCCGCAGCCGCCCCCCGCTCGCGGCTTCAGCCTCGACTTCGCCAATTCCGACCTCGCGTTTCGCGGGGACGACCTTTTCATCGGGAACTTCAACGGATTCAACGCCTACGACATCGAGAACACGAAGAAGCCGCGCCTGCTGGCGTCCATTGTGTGTCCGGGCGGGCAGGGGGACGTGTCCATTCACGGCACGCTCGTGTTCATGTCGGTCGAGCAGACGCGCGGGCGCCTCGACTGCGGCACAAAGGGCGTGGCTGCGCCGGTGAGCACCGAGCGGTTCCGTGGTATCCGCATTTTCGACATCACCGACATCAAGAAGCCGAAGCAGATTGCCTCGGTCCAGACGTGCCGCGGATCGCACACGCACACGCTCGTCGTCGACAAGGACGACACGGCCAACGTCTACATCTACGGGTCGGGCACAGGCACGCCGCGCGCGGGCGAGGAGCTCTCCGGCTGCTCCGCCGGCAAGCCGGACGAGGATGCGAACACATCGCTGTTCAGCATCGACGTGATCCAGGTGCCGCTGGCGGCGCCGGCGACCGCGAAGGTCGTCAGCCGTCCCCGGATCTTCGCCGATCTGCAGACGGGCGCCATTGCCGGCCTCGCGAAGGCCCGCGAGGCCGCCGAGGGTGTGCAGCCCAGCCGCGAAACCAACCAGTGCCACGACATCACGGTGTTTCCCGAGCTCGGACTCGCAGCGGGAGCGTGCTCCGGCAACGGCATCCTGCTCGACATTTCCGATCCCGTGCGTCCGGTACGGCTCGACGCGGTGGGAGACAAGAATTTCGCCTACTGGCACTCGGCCACGTTCAACAACGACGGCACGAAGGTCATCTTCACCGACGAGTGGGGCGGCGGCACGTCACCGCGCTGCCGCGCGACCGATTCGCTGACCTGGGGCGCCAACGCCATCTTCGACATCGTCGACCGCAAGATGACATTCGGCGGTTATTTCAAGATGCCTGCGCCGCAGACCGACGTCGAGAACTGCGTCGCGCATAACGGATCGCTCATCCCGGTCCCCGGGCGCGACATCATGGTCCAGGCCTGGTATCAGGGCGGGGTCTCGGTATTCGATTTCACCGATTCTGCGAAGCCTGTCGAGATCGCCTTTTTCGACCGCGGCCCGATCGACCCGAAGCGGCTCGTGATCGGAGGCTTCTGGTCCACGTACTGGTACAACGGCCGCATCTACGGCACCGAGCTCGTGCGCGGGATCGACATCTTCCGGCTCACACCGAGCGAGTTTCTGTCGCAGAACGAAATCGATGCGGCGATGCTCGTCCACATGGAATCCTTCAACGCGCAGATGCAGACGAAGGTCACCTGGCCCGCCCACCCGATGGTGGCGCGTGCCTACCTGGATCAGCTGACGCGGAGCAACGCCATCACGGCCGAGCGCGCGTCGGCGGTCAGGAAGGCCGTCGAGAAGAACAAACGCGCACAGCTCACCACGCTCGCACAGCAACTCGAGCAGGATGCGGCGGGCGCCAGCGGTGCAGCCGCCTCACGCATGAAGGCGCTGGCGGCTGTTCTCAAAGGACGTTAGCGCGCGCGACCTTCCCGGCGGTGACGTCGACGTCCTGCTTGTGCGAGCGCCCGCCGCGCGTGCGTACTGTGAGTGCGTAACGGCCAGGCTTCACCTTCGCAAGGCCGAAGTAGCCGTTCCCGTCGGTCCGCACCACCGTCGAGCCGCCGAAGGGCCAGAGGCGCTTGCGGCGCAGCGTCACGGAGACGCCGTCGACATCACCGGGCGTCGATCCGCTGATCGTGCCCGCAATCCACCCGTGTTCGGGACGGTCGATCCAGGGCATCGGCGGCACCGGTGCGGGTTGCGCGAAAACCCCCGGCGCTCCATCCGCGCCATCGATCAGAAATTTCAGGCGCTCACCACCCGTCACCGGGACGACCGGGAGGTCGGTCCCGGGCTTGACGGCCGCAGGCAGCGCGGGCACCGCATACGAATAGAACGAGACTCCGACCACACGCCCTCCCTCGTAGGCGCGCGCGCGCGTGATCTGCGCCAGCGTGCCGGCCGGCGTGTTGCGGTACGCGCCAAGGCCGACGGCGAGATGCCGGCCGTGACCGTGCTGTTTCTCCCATGCCATCCAGCCATTGAACCAGCCGCGGACCCGGGCATCCGTCTCGCTTGCGTAATTCATGGGGATCCCAAGATCCAGAAGGCCGTCCTGGAGCCATGCGTGCCAGTCCTGAAAGATCCGCTGCATGGGTGCGACGTCGGCGAAGTCGTGCTCGCTGGTGGGGGGCGCGCCCCAGGGGATCAGCGCCGCGCTGATGGTGATACCGGGCCTGATCGCCTTTGCCTCGATCGACACGCGACGCACGAGATTCGTCACCTGGTCCCTGCGCCACTGCATCCAGGCTTCGTCGGCGGGACCGGGGGTATCGGTCCGGCCGGTCGCGCGGCGAAATCTCGCGAGGTTGACGGCGTTGTAGCCCACCCCGGCACCGCGCGGCAGCCGCTCGTCCGTTTCGGGGTAGCGGACGTAGTCGAAGTGGATCCCGTCGACCTCGTAGTTGCGGACGATATTCAGATAGATCTCCGCGAGGTACGCCGCGGCGGCGGGATGACCCGGATCCAGGAAGTATCCGACAGGAAACTTGTGATTGCCGTTTGGTGAGGAGGTGAGCCAGTTCTCCTCGCCTGAACGGTCCGGTCCGTGCCGGTTGAACAGGTGTCGCACGTCTTTCGGCGGGGCCTCGTCTCGCCAGACGGGCATGGCGTTCACCCAGGCATGCACGCGGAGACCGGACCGGTGCGCGGCACCCACGACATACGCGAGCGCATCAAAAGATGGATCGTACGCCGCATCGTCGAGCGGCGGCTCGACCCCCCTGGAGTAGAGCGCGTCGCCACGCCGTCGCACCTGGACGATGAGGGTGTTGATGTTCGCCTGCTTCGCGGCCGCGACCAGGTCGTCTGCCTCTCGCGGCGAGCGGATGCCCTCGTGAAAGGCGTCCACCCAGAGTGCGCGGAGCTCCGGGGTCTCCCCGGCGCCGGACGGTGAGGCGGAGGTGAGCAGCAGGAGCAGCACCACGGGGAGGGGGAACGTCAGCATGCGCAAATATTACCCGCTTGCACTATGATGGCGGTTCCGCGAACTTGTACGATGACGACCTGTACCACTATTTTCTTCGCTGCATTCCTGACGTTGTCAGGGTCTGCCGACCAGACGCTGCGTGTCGTTCCGCTCCCGCGAGACGGCGAGGTCCTCGTCTCGTTTCAGCTCGCTCAGACCCTCACGCCTGAGCTTCGGACCGCCATCCGTAGTGGCATGATCATCAGCTTCGTCTATAAGGTGGACCTCCGTCGCAGCTCAGCCACCTGGCTGGACCGCACCATCGCGTCGGCGGTCGTGAAAGCCACAGTGAAGTACGACAACCTCACGCGGCGGTATCACCTGACGCGTGTGCTCGACGGCAGTACCGACACGGCCGACACCACCGACAGCGAGGAGATGGCCTGGGCGTGGGTGACCACCGAGTTCGAGCGCCTGCCGCTGTTCCGCCGCGTGCCGCTCGAGTCTAACGCCGAGTATTACGTGCGCGTTCGCGCACACACGTCGCCCGGCAACGCGTCATTCGTGTGGCCCTGGGGAGGGGATGACGCGGTGGGCCTGGCGAAGTTCACGTTCCTCCGATAAGGCACACGCTTATGCGCAGATCATTCGCGTCGCTCATCGCTGCGTGCCTCCTGCTCACAGGCAGTGCGTTCGGCCAGCAGCCGGTGATCTTCACCCCCTTCGGCGTCATCCCGGTGCTCGAGAACTATCTCGAGGCGCTGCGGCAGCAGGTGGGCATTCCCGGGATGTCGGCGGCATTGGTCCAGGATGGATCAATCGTGTGGGAACGCGGTTTCGGCTTCCAGAATATCGCGTCGCACATCCCCTCCACGCCTGATACGCCGTACGTGGTCGGTAACGTGAGCGAGACGCTTGCGGCGGTTCTCCTGCTGCAGTGCGTGGAGCAGCGGCGCTTCGATCTCGATGACCCGGTGCGCCGGTACGGCGTCGAGTTGCCGGAAGCCTCTGTGACTGCGCGACAGCTGCTCAGTCACACATCGACCGAAGGCCCGAACGACACATTCCTGTACAGCCCGGAGCGCTTTGCGCAGCTGACCGCGTTGATGGAGTGGTGCGCGCCACAGCCGTACCGCAAGAGCGTTGCCCACCGTGTGCTCAATCGCCTCGCGATGAGGGACTCCGTGCCTGGCACCGACCTGCAGAACGCCGCGCTCCCGCTGCCCGAGGGGCTCTTCGACCCGGCGGATCTCGAGCGCTACCGCACGGTGCTGGAACGGACGGCGGTCCCGTACAAGATCGACAGCCGCGGACGTGCGGAACGAACGCTGCTCCCCCCCATGACCATGAGCGCCACCGGTGGGCTCGTGTCGACCGTGCGCGACCTGGCCAGGTTCGATGCGGCACTCGACCAGATGGTGCTGCTCACGGAAGACACGACTAACGCGGCCTGGCATCCTGCGCCGGACCGCCGCAACGCTGCATCTCCCATGGGCCTTGGCTGGTTCGTTCAAAGCCACCGCAACAAGCGCGTCGTCTGGCACTTCGGCCACGTGCCGAATGCCTACTCGTCGCTGGTGCTGAAACTGCCCGAAGACAACCTGACACTGATTCTCCTCGCCAACAGCGACGGGCTCAGCGCTCCCTTCTCCCTCGGCGCCGGCGATGTCACCAAGTCGGTTTTTGCCGCGCTTTTCCTGAAGCTGGTCACCTAGCGGTGCAGCGTCGGATGCAGGCGAGGGTGACGGGTTGCTGTCTAGCCCTCCTCCTGTGTGCCGCCCCGGTGGCGGCCGAGTGGCACTTCACCCCTTTTGCCGGTGTGACCTTCAAGGGAGATACCAGCCTCCTGATCGACTTCGATTCAGCGGCGGCGAAGCGGCACACCGCGCTCGGCGGGGCGGTGGGATTGCTCGGGGACGGCGTCTTCGGGGTCGAAGCGATTGGCCTCTGGGTGCCTGGGTTCTTTCAGACCGGCGCGGGCACGCTGGTCGAGCAGAGCCGCGTCACCTCGTTCATGGGGAACGTGGTCGTGACGGCACCGCGGCGGTGGACCGAATACAGCCTGCGCCCGTTCGTGTCGGGTGGTGTGGGTGTGATCCAGGCGAAATCGATCGATGCCAACCGCGTCCGGCCCTACGACTCGACGTTCAAGAGCTTCAATGTCGGCGGTGGAGCCGTCGGGTTTTTTTCGCAGCGCACCGGCGTCCGCTTCGACCTTCGTTACTACCGAACGATGCGGGGCCTGCCCCCCGAGCTGTTCGCGGTCGGCGAGCCGAGGCTTCGCTACATGACGGCTTCGATCGGTGTCGTGCTGCGAAGATAGACGTCAGACTACTTCCGGGTAGCCGTCCAGGATCCGCCCGAGCCGCCGGCGCCGACGCTCGTGCCTTGTATCGTGTTACCCGAGACCCTGCCCGTGTAGACCGCGCCTCCAGCCGTGAACGTGACCCCGTCGCCGTTCACCTTCGCGTCTGAGATCTGCGCGGACCCCAGGCTGCCGCTGAGCATCTGGAACTGCTGTGTGAGGGTCAGCTCCCCCTGCGGCATCGTCCATGCGCCACCGACTTTCGCAGGCACGATCCACAGGTACGCCGTGCACCAGCTGGTGCATCCTTCCGTCACGTTGGCCGTCTCGTCGGCCTGCCAGTCTTCCATGTTGAACGAGTTCGAGACGATCCGCGTGCCGGGCTTCAAGTCGAGGATCGTGGGGCGGAGCTTCATGTTGATGGTCGGCAGCAGAAACATGGTGATCACGTCCGCTTTCGAAAAATCTGTCGTGAAGAGGTCTGCCTTGACGAACGTCGCCTTGTCGGAGACGCCGGCCTCGACCGCGTTCTTCTTCGAAAGCTCGACCATCTCGGGGTTGTATTCGATGCCCATCGCGCGGATTCCCCGTTTGGCCGCCGTGATGACCGTGCGGCCGTCTCCGGACCCGAGATCCATCACGAAGTCCCTGGGCGTCACCTTGGCCATCTCGAGCATCTTGTCGACGAGTGCCTGCGGCGTCGGGACCCACACGACATCCTTGCCAGCCTGACCGACCTGCGGTTCGTACGGCTTCTGCGTCGTTGCGGCCTGCGCGTACGCGGCAACGCTGGCGAGCGTGAAGCAGGCGGCGAGCACCACCTGTCGACATGCGATCCTCTTTTTCACGAGTTCCTCCACGAGAGTCCGACTGTCAGTGAATCCATAAAGTATAGTTCGCGCATGTCTTTTCGCCGCCCGCTGATCACTGTTTCACTCGTGCTCCTGTCACTCAGCTGGTCACGGTCCGCCGCCGCCCAGGCTTCCACGCCAGCCACGCAGCCGGCATCAACGCTTGCCGCCGAGATCAGCAGGCTCACCGTGGCGGTCGAGCCGGAGCTGATCGCGTGGCGCCGGCATCTTCATCAGAACCCGGAACTGGGGAACCGCGAGGTGGAGACCGCGAAATTCATAGTCGAACGCCTCAAGGGGTTTGGCCTCGAACCGCAGACCGGCGTGGCGAAGACCGGCGTTGTGGCGCTGTTGAAGGGCGGACGTCCAGGCCCCGTGGTGGCGCTGCGCGCCGACATGGACGCCTTGCCGGTACGCGAGCAGTCAGACCTTCCGTTCGCGAGCAAGGCGACGACCGAGTGGGAAGGGCAGCAGGTGGGGGTGATGCACGCATGCGGACACGATACGCATGTCGCGATGCTGCTGGCGACCGCGCGCGTCCTCAGCCAGATGAAGGACCGGCTCCCCGGCAGCGTGAAGTTCATCTTTCAGCCGGCCGAGGAGAACGTCCCCGTGGCCGAGCGGCCGGCTGGCGCCCAGGCGATGATCAAAGCAGGCGTCATGCAGAACCCGAAGGTCGACGCGGTCTTCGGCCTGCACGTCTTCGCGAACGTGCCGACCGGCCGGATCACCTATCGCAGCGGTCCCTTCATGGCTGCCGCGGATGTGTTCGAGATCATCGTCACGGGCCGGCAGGCGCACGGCTCCTCTCCGTGGCGCGGCGTGGACCCGATCGTCGTCGGCGCGCAGATCGTCACCGCCCTCCAGACCATCGTCAGCCGGAACGTCGACATCACGCGACTGCCCGCCATCGTGACCGTCGGACAGTTTCAGTCCGGAGTGCGCAACAACATCATCCCGGAATCCGCCCGCCTTGTCGGCACCATCCGGACGTTTGACGACGACGTGCAGAACGACATCCACAGGCGGGTGAAGGCCATCGCGGAAGGGATCGCCTCGGGAGCGGGCGCCACCGTCAAGGTCACCATCGATCGAGGCTATCCGGTCACGGCCAACGACCCGCAGTTGACGGCGAAGATGCTTGCCTCGCTCGAGCGTGCTGCGCCCGGCATGGTGAAGGAATCCGAGCTGATCACCGGCGCGGAAGACTTCACGTACTTCCAGCGGGAGGCTCCCGGACTGTTCGTGTTTCTCGGGATCACGCCGCCCGACCAGGTGGGTAAGGCGCCGTCGAACCATTCGCCGCTGTTTTTCGTGGACGAGAAAGCGCTGATCAACGGCGTGCGCGCGCTCTCGCATCTGGCGGTCGACTTTCTGTCGTCCGCAGCCCGGTAGAAACCGCCGCTCCCGTCCGTCGCCTGACCATTTGACCCACGAGCCGTAGCGGGCGTATGTTCGTTGGGTTGCCGAATTCACGCGCCAGACGCGTGGAGCGGGGGATCCAAAGGGAACGCCATACGTTCCCAGGGGCGAATCCGGCCGATGCCGGAGGAGGAACTTCAACCTCCAGCCCGTCAGCTAACCTCGCAGGCCAATTGGAGGTTAGTTGTCTCATGCCGGCCACGTTCCACATTCCCCTCACGGCAAGTACCTCGCATCGCTGACGGTCGGTGCGCTCGGCGTCGTCTACGGCGACATCGGAACGAGTCCTCTCTACGCGTTACGCGAGTGTTTTCATGGCTCGCATGCGATCGTGCCCACCACCGCGAACGTGCTCGGCGTCCTCTCTCTGATCTTCTGGTCGCTGACGCTGATCATTTCGATCAAGTACCTGATCTTCGTGATGCGGGCGGACAACGACGGGGAAGGGGGCATCCTGGCGTTGATGGCGCTGGTGTCCAAGCAGCCGGGCGGGAAAGAACGGTCGACGCGCGCTGCGCTGATCGTGCTGGGTCTCTTTGGCGCGGCGCTGCTCTACGGGGACGGGATGATCACCCCGGCTGTCTCGGTGCTCGGCGCGATTGAAGGCGTAAACGTCGCCACGCATCTGTTCGAGCCCTACATCGTCCCCATTGCGATCGCGATCCTCGTGACGCTCTTCGCCATCCAGTCGAAAGGGACCGCGACGGTGGGGAAGTTGTTCGGTCCCGTGATGATCGTCTGGTTCGTGAGCATTGCCGTGCTGGGCATCCTGTGGATCGTGCGGTACCCGCAGGTGCTGGTGGCGTTCGATCCCCGGTACGCGCTCTCGTTTTTCGCACGCAACGGCTGGCACGCCTTTGTCGTGCTCGGGTCCGTGTTCCTCGTCGTGACCGGCGGTGAAGCGCTCTACGCGGACATGGGGCACTTCGGGCGCCGACCGATCCGGATCGCGTGGTTCGGGCTCGTCATGCCGTCGCTCTTCCTGAACTATCTCGGGCAGGGCGCGCTGCTGATGAGCAACCCCGCGGCCGCGACGTCGCCGTTCTTCCTGCTGGCGCCGCGGTGGGCGCTCTTTCCGCTCGTGGGGCTGGCGACGATGGCCGCCGTCATTGCGTCGCAGGCCTTGATCTCCGGCGCCTTTTCGCTGACGCGTCAGGCGATCCAGCTCGGTTACAGTCCGCGCCTCAGCATCGATTACACCTCAGAGAAGCAGCAGGGGCAGATCTACATGCCGCAGGTCAACTGGATGTTGATGCTTGCGACGATCGGCCTGGTCATCGGCTTCAGGACGTCGAGCAACCTCGCGGCGGCGTACGGCATGGCGGTCACTTCGACGATGGTGATCACGACGCTGCTGACGTATCTCGTGGCGCGACACTCGTGGGGGATTTCCCGGATGATTGCGGGGACGCTCGCGGCATTCTTTCTGGTGCTGGAGCTGGCGTTCTTCGGCGCCAATCTGCTCAAGATCCTGCACGGCGGGTGGTTCCCGTTGGTGATCGGGGCCGTCATCTATACAGTCCTGTCGACATGGAAGGCGGGACGCGCGTTGCTGGCGGCCCGGCTGAAGGACCGTCTTTACCCGTTCGAGCGATTCCTGCAGGACATTTCGGCGAAGCCGCCCATCCGTGTGCCGGGCACGGCCGTCTTCATGACGAGCAACCTGCAGGGGACGCCGCCGACGCTGCTGCACAACCTGGAGCACAACCAGATCCTCCACCAGCGCATCATCCTGCTGACGGTGGTGACGGGGGGCGTGCCCTATGTCGACGAGGCCGAGCGGCTGACGATCGGGACGCTCACGCACGGTTTCTACCGGATGACGCTGCGTTACGGGTTCATGGAGGAGCCGGACGTGCCGTGCGGTCTCGCGCTTGCCGGGGATCGGGGATTCGATTTCTCGATCGAGAACACGACCTTCTTCGTCGGGCTGGAGACGCTGCTGTCCAGCAAACGCGAAGGGATGCCCCGGTGGCGGGAGCGCTTGTTTGCGCTGATGTCGCGCAACGCCGTCCGGGCGACGTCGTTTTTCAGGATCCCGCCGGACCGGGTGGTGGAGCTGGGGATGCAGATCGAGCTCTGATGCGGTAGCAGCCAGCCGTAGCCTTGTCAGGCGTAGCGCAGCCCTTCAGGGCTGCCTGACGGTGACGGCGGCTCAACGCGATTCAACACGGACGGCGCCGTGCGGCGGCGGCGCCACGGCAGCCCGCCGGCGCCTCGGCCGGACGCGCGGAAAAACGACCCTCCGGCGTTCCCGCTTGCGATGCCCGCATCCGCCGGGGGTTGCCGATCGCCTGTGACGATCACTTCATCGGACGGGTGCTCCGTGGGGCGGTGGCGAATCACTGCGGATGCGGTCGGCCGCGCCTGCGCGTCGTTTTTCGAACTGACGCCCGGCGCTGGCCGCATCGCGCCGGTGGCCTGCCATGGCCCCGCCGCCCGAAGCACCTGGCGCGGGCGGACCCGCTGCGTGAACAGCCTGGGAGTTAGAGGCTGAGCGGTAGCGTTATTTCCCCTGTCCCACGGCAATGACCTGCCCCTGCGTCCGCACGAGCAACCTGCCTTCGGAGATCGCCGGCGTGGCCAGTACGCTCGCGCCCATGTCGTTGGTGGCCAGCCGCTCGAATACCGGGCCGGCCTTCAGCACGATCATCTGACCGTCTTCACCGGCGATATAGATCTTTCCGTCGTTCGCGACGGGCGATGAGGTGAAGGCGGACGAGGCGTCCTTCAGGATGCGTTCCTGATACTTCCGCTCACCGGTCTTCGCGTCAAACGCGCTGACGACCCCGTTGTAGGTCGCGATATACACGAGGCCGCGATACACGAGCGGCGTGCACATGTAGCCGCCGCCCTTCGGCACACTCCAGAGAATGTGCTCACTGCTCGTGTCGCCCGTCGTCGGAAGCGTGATGTCTCCCTTCGCCGTGTCTTTGATCGCGTAGATCGGCGAGCGCATGCCATGGGCGTTCGTGATGTAGATGATCCCCTCGCTCACGACGGGCGTCGGCACCGGGATGTCGCCATTGCCGGTCAGCTTCCAGATCTCTTTCCCCGTTTTGAAATCGTAGGCGCC
>DATLXP010000050.1:0-25968 GCA_035575695.1 Vicinamibacterales bacterium | reverse complement strand
TCGGCTGGCGTCGCGGCGTCGTCGCGGATGCCCGCGGGGACGCCGGGGCCGAAAAATACCACCGGCACTCGCTGGTCGTACGGATAGAGCGTTCCGTGCGTCGTGGCCGCGCTGGTCGAGAGCAGCCAGTTCTCCTTGGGGACGATGATGAGGTCGCCGCTGCGCGCGGGGTAATGGCTGAGCGCCGCCGCCCTTTTGACCGGATCGGTGCTGGAGCGCATCTCAGGGGCACTGATCTGGTCGGCGCGAAACGCGTGCGCCACGCCCGGCATCGACCGCAGCGCTCCGAGCACGGCCGCGGTGGCCGTGTCGTGGCCCTTCAATTTCTCGAGGATGCCGGGCGCCAGGTAGATGTCGGTGTAGGCCGAGTGGACGGCGTACTTGCCCGGCCCGAAAAACGGCACGAGTGCGCGATCGATCGCGGCGAGTGCGTCGGCGCCGGTCTGACGTCCCGCGCCGCTCTGCTCGGGCAGCGGCCCGACGCCGTGGTCGGATCCGAGCGCGACCACATACCGTCCGCGGCCGACGGCCCTGTCGAGATGCTCGAGGAGCGTGCCGATCGTCCGATCGAGCCGCAGGACCATGTCCTGGACTTCGTGACTGGCCGGACCGAATTGGTGACCGACGAGATCCAGCGAGGAAAAGCTGACGGCGAGAAAGTCCGTACCGGGCCCATGGCCGAGCTTGAGCGCATCGACGGACGCGGCGGCCATCCGGCCGAGATATTCGTCGGCAAACGGCGAGCGCTGCCACTGCGTGGTGAACGCCGCATCCGCATTCGCGCCCAACGCATGGGGAAAGCTCGTCGTCCATCCGTGCGGCGCCCGCTCGCCCGCGCCGGCGTCCTCGCCGGCGTACGCAGCCGGCGCACGCGTGCGGTCCCAGACCTTGCCGAGATCCGCGGACGCCGGGTGCGCCGCGAGGAAGCCGACCAGCCACTCATCCCTGGTGTTCGTGAACGCCGTCGACGTCGTCCACCCTGCGCGGTCGTCGAACCAGACGACGGACGTGGGGTGGCTTCCGGCCAGGGTGATGGCCGAGCGCGACTTCAACGACATCGCGACCGTGCGGCCGGCGGCGCGCTGGCGGATCTGGTCCGCGAGCGTGGGGACGAGCAACATCGCTGCACTCTCGCCACCGGACGGCGTTCCGGTGTAGCCGATGTTGCGGACGGTGTCGTCGAA
Source organism: Vicinamibacterales bacterium (assembly GCA_035575695.1). Lineage (GTDB taxonomy): Bacteria > Acidobacteriota > Vicinamibacteria > Vicinamibacterales > 2-12-FULL-66-21 > JACDCA01. The sequence goes on along the minus strand of DATLXP010000050.1, from coordinate 24,784 downwards.
CGTGCACCCGCGCGAGCGCGCCGTCGCGCGATCCCACCACGCGTTGAGCACCATGCCGTGGCGATAGGGCAACGCCCCGGTGCCGATCGTGGCATGCCCCGCGCACGTGATGGTGTTGAGATACGGATACGCCGCGTTCTTGAACCACACGCCTTCCGTCGTGAGACGCTTCAGGCCGGCCGTGAAATGCGGCATGCCGCGCTCGAGGTAGTCGGTGCGCATCTGGTCGACGACGAGCACGACCACGAGCGACGGCCCGCCGGCTGCCCGTGCGGGCGCAGTCACCGGCCCGGGACGCGGGGCGCCCGTGCAGGCCGACAGCAGCAACAGCAACGCAGCACACACACCAGGTTTCATGGGCGCCTCAGGATGGGCACGTAGCATAGCGCCCCGATGTAAACGTTGAATAACGCGCAGCCGATCGTGTACCACCGCGGCACGACGCCGTCCGCGAGCACCCCCGGACGATGGGCGACGTCGAGCACGGCATGGGCCGCGAACGCCAGCGCCAGAATGGTCAGCGCCTGCCGCGGATCGCACACCATCGTGAAGGCAGCGACCACGAAGAACCCGACCGCGAACGCGACGTCGAAGCCGACACCGAGCCGCTCGTCGTGTGACGCCGAAAAGCCCAGGTACGCGCTTGCCGACACCGTCAGGACGAGCGCGGCCACTTGTGCCATGCGCAGTTCGGCGATCAGCCGCTCGGGTGACGACGTGGGGATGGCCGCGGCGCGCAGCGCCTGCCAGGAAAAGCCCGCGGCGAGCGCAACGGTCGCGACGGCCAGCGTACGAAATCCCTCGGTCAAGGCAGCCAGTATACGGGTCAGGTCTGGAGGAAGGCGAGGGGATCGATGCCGTACAGGTCGGGATCGAGGGGCGAGACGACCGATTCCGCGGTGTCGCCGGACGTCTCGAACAGGTTGCGGTCCTGCGGCCTCTCGACGCGCGCGCCGTCGGCGTCAAAGAGCACGCGGACGCGCGGTCGATAGGGATCCGGCGCGTGGACCTGCATCACGACGGCGACCTCGCCGGTGCTGAGCTTCACGAGAGTGGCGGGCGGGTAGATGCCGAGCAGCTGCACGAACCGCCGCACGAGGTGCTGGTCGAACTGCGATCCGTCGTTGCGCTTGAGGACGGCGAGGATCCGGTCGGTCGGGAAGGCCTCCTGGTAGCCGCGCTGCGACCGCATGGCGTCGTAGACGTCCGCGATACTGCACAGCATCGTGCCGAGATTGAGCGCGCTCCGCTGTACGCCCGTCGGGTATCCCGTGCCGTCGAGTCGCAGGTGGTGCTCGAAGGCGACGACGGGTGCGAGGATCGGCATCTCGGGCGTGCGCCGCAGGATTTCCGCGCCGTCGACGGTGTGACGCCGCATCACCAGGAACTCCTCATCGGTGAGCTTCTCGGGCTTATTGAGGACGTCCTTGGGGGTGCGCACCTTCCCGATGTCGTGCATGAGCGCCGACAGACCAAATTCCCGCAGGAGGCGCCCGTCGATCCCGAGTGCCCGTGCCTGTCCCATGGTGAGAATGGACACGTTCACCATGTGGGTGAACGTGTAGTTGTCGTAATTGCGCATCGCCGTGAGCGCGACCAGCGCCGTGCGGTTCTGGGTCACGGCGTCGGCGAGTCCGTCCATGGCCTGCAACGCGGACGGCAGGTCGGGCATGCCTTCCGTGGCGGCGGCGTCCCAGACCGCTTCGGCCGCCGAGACGGCGCTCGCGTACAGGCGCCGGATCGCGGCCATGTCTCCCGCGACGCCGTCCGACTGATGGTCGTCGGCGGTGAGTCGTCCGACGCGAATGTGTGGAAAGTTCCATGCCGCGTCGCCGTCCGTTCGCGGGCCGAGCGCCGCGATGGCGAGCATGAAGGCCAGTGCCTCGTCTGCCGTGAGGCCACGTTCGAACGCGATCCGTTCGACCTCCTGATCCTTCAGCCGCTTGATCAGCTCGCCCATGGCGGCGCTCGCCTTGAGCATGGGCGTATCGGCCACCACGAAGTGCGCGCCGATGATCCCCACGGTGACCGACGGCGCGAGCTGCAGGAGCGGCTTGAGTGCCGTGAGCAGGCCGTCCACGCTGCGAGCGACGAGCGGGTGGTCGCGCGCGTAGAGCTGCGCTGCCCGGACGCCCGAGGCGAACCGCCGCAGGATTTCGTCGTATTGCGCGATTCTCGCGGTGATGTCCATGGTGTGGCTCAGCCCAGCTGTGCGAGCTCGGCACGCGCGGCCGCGCGCGCCCCGCGGTTGCCGCTGGCCGACGCTCCGCGGAGCACGTCCAGCGCCGGTGCCGTCCCGATTCGGCGGAGCGCGCCTGCTGCCGCGGCCCGTGAGCGCCGTGTCCTGAGTGGCGCCCACCACTCGCCCTGGTGCAGCGCCGTCTTGAGCGCGGTCACCGAGTCCGGGTCTCCGAAGGTGCCAAGCGATTCGATCGCGGAGAGGTACACGTGCGGGTGCTTGCTGCGATTCAGGTGGCGCACGAGATAGCAGAAGAGCGGCGCCGCCTTGCGATCGCGGATCCCCGTCAGCTCGTTGACGAGCGTCTGCCTCGAGCGTCCGCTCGACGAGTGCAGGGCGTGCAGGAGGATGGCGGCCGCTTCATCGCTGCCGTTCAGCATCAACCCCTGCACCGCTTCCCGCTGCACGAGCGGTTCGGTGTCGGTGAGGAGCGGGATCAGCTCGCGGAGACCTTCGGACCCGCCGAACTCGCGGAGCAGGAAGGCGGCCGTGCGGCGGACTTCCCAGTTCGGGGCGCTCATGAGCTGCTGCACGACGTCGCGCCCCTGCGCGCCGAAGCCAATGAGGACGTCCCGGAGCCGGCGCCGCGAACGGGCATCCTGCTCGTTCGAGAGGGCCTCGGCGAGCGGCGCGATCACCGGCGTGCCGATGGCGCGGCACAGGCGCTCGAACCGCTCGTAGGCTTCGTCGTCCGCATTCCGCAGGTGCGCGGCGACATGCTTCATCATCGATCCGCGTCCGAAGCGCTCGAGAACGGCCGGCAGGAAGGCCTCGCGTCCAGGCATCCGCGCGCCTTCGCGGATGAGCGCATCGGCGAGCCCCCACGCCGCGTCGAAGTACCCGACCCGGACGAGATCGTCGGCGTGGCCCGCTGCCGCGTCGACGACATCGCGCCAGCGGGTCGGGTCAGGCTCGATGGCCAGCAGATCGAGCAGCAGTTGGTGGTCGAGCCCTCGCAGCGCGCTGTCGTTGACGGTCGAGAGCCACGCCCCGATGCGCTCCGGCGGATCGTCGTTCGTGCGCTCGATGTCCACCGCCCTGGTCTGCGCCGCGAACAGCTCGCGCCCGTACGCCTCCGACACGTAGTTCGCGTCCGAATACGACGTCACCATCGATTCGACCCGGCCCCAGAGCTCCTCGAAGCCGGCCTCCTGTCCGACGTCGGATTCGGCGACGCGATCCTGCGCGATGGCCAGGAGCTGGCGCTGCCGGTCGCCGTCCGGCACGAGCGCCTGAAAGGCATGCGCGAGGCGTCCGGTCGCACCCCGCTCCGCGATCACGGACCCGGCCACGAACTGCGCGAGGTCGCCATCGTCCATGCGATCGAGCACGGCGCCCACAGCCTGGCCATCCGGTGTCGGTGCCGCCCGGTGGACGAGCAGCTGCAGCATCTCGTCGGGCGACAAGCGTGCGGCCACGTGCCCCAGCTGTCGAAGGGCGGATTCGAACGTCCGCGGATCCTTTTGCGCCTGCGCCGCGATGCTGCGCAGCAGCTTGACCACGGCCGCCGCTTTCGCGTCGACTCCACGCCCGCGTGCGGCCTCGTCCAGGCGCGCCATCAACTGGTCCACCTGCGCAGGGTCCCCGAGCACATCGAGCAGCGCCTGAAGCCCGTCGTCATCAAGCTGCAGGGGCGGACCGTCCATCGCGGCGGCGAGGATGCGGTCGATCGTCACCACGGACCCCTGTTTTTCGCGCAGGACCTCGGCGTAGTCGACTTCGCGGACCTCGACGCTCGGACCGCCTGCCGTCGCCCACAGGTGCGCGATGCCTCCGTCGGCGCGTACCTCTTCCGGCGTGCGCGAGAGCAGGAGCAAGAGCGTCCGCCAGGAATCGGCGTCGGCCCCGGCGTTGACCACCAGGGCACCGATCAGGTGCCGGTGGAGGAGCTCGGCGAGCTCGTCGACGGCCTGATCCGGCTTGGGCATCGCGGCTCCGCCGACGAGCAGCGACTGGGCGCGGACCTGCACGTCGAGCGGTCCTTCAGCCGTCAGACTCGTGGTCGCGTGGACCAGCCGCGTCAGCGACGCGGCAATGGCCGGGTGCTGGGGCGGATAGAGGGACACCGCGCGCGCCGCCGCCTTGCAGCCCCGCGCAAATTCCGTGACGGCGGCGGCGGCGTCCGGCGTCAGGATCTCCCGCGGGTCGGTCGTCCCGGCCATGCTCACAGGAACGCGAGCGGATCGATCTGGACGCTGTCCGGATCGACCGCCTCGACGACGGCGAATTTGTGTTGTCCGCGGCTGTCGGGCTCCCACGTGTTGACGAGCATCGGGGTTTCGACCGCCTGTCCGAGACGATCGAGCAGGACCTTCACCTGGGGGCGGAAGGGATCGGTCGGGTGCTCGTGCGTCACCACGGCGACTTCGTCGGTGTTGAGGCGCACGAGCGTGCCGACTGGGAAGAGCCCCATCAGGTTGATGAATCGCCGCAGCAGGCGGGTATTGAAGGCCGGGCTGTCCTTCTGCGTCATGATCGCCCGGATGCGCTCGCTCGGCAGGCCTTCCCGGTAGACGCGGTTGCTGCGCAGCGCGTCGTAGACATCGGCAATGCTCACGATCTGCGTGCAGAGATTCAGATGGCGATGGCCGATGTTTTCCGGGTATCCGGAGAGGTCCTGTCGCAGGTGATGCTCGAAGGCCACGACGGCGGCAAGCGCGGGCATCTCCGGGGTGCGACGGAGGATGTGGGCGCCATCGACGACATGCTGCTTCATGACGTCGAACTCCTCCCTGGTGAGCTTGTCCGGTTTGTTCAGCACTTCGACCGGCGTATGGACCTTGCCGATGTCGTGCATCAAGGCTGAGAAGCCGAACTCGCGCAGCAGCGGGCCGTCCAGGTTCAACGAGCGCGCCTGGGCCATCGCCAGCACCGACACGTTGACCATGTGCGTGAAGGTGTAGTTGTCGTACCGCTTCATCGCCGTGAGGGCCATGAGCGACGTGCGATCCTGCGAGACGAGCTTCGCCAGGCTGTCGATGATCTTGCGTGCGGCGGCGGGATCCGGCTGGTCGCCCGTTCGCGCCTGGTTCCAGAGGGACTCGGCCGTGTCGACCGCAGACGCGTAGACGCGCCGCGCGGCCGCCACCCCCGTCGGCTCCTCGGTCTCCTCGATGTTGATGCGGCCGATCGTGATCCGCCGGACACCGTTCTGCTCCAGGCGCGCCGCGAGCGGTGACCGGTTCCGCCGGTCCGCCAGCTCGAACACGAACGTCCGGATGTCGTCGCGCGTGACCCCGCGTGCGAACGTGATCTTCTCGATCTCGCGCTCCCGGAGGTCGCGCGCGAAGCCCACCAGCGAGGCCGCGGACCCATGGAGACGCTCCCCATTGACCACGATCTCATCGCCGATGACGCCGATGATCAGCGAGTCGGAGCGCTGGAGAATGCCGGCGGACATGGTCGCCAGCGCGTCGATGCCACGCTGGACGATGGGGTGGTCCGGTGTGTAGAGCGTGGCGCCCCGGACGGCCGCCGCGAGCCGGCGCACGAGGTCGTCGAACGGATTGGCGCCGGCCATCTAGGCCCTTCCCCCGTCCCGCGCGAGCCGTTTGAGCAAACGGTCGCCGGTGGCGGCGGCCTGGGCCAGCGTCGAGGAGGCCGCGGGTGTGGCGATCTGCTTCAGCGACTGGATGCCGGCTTCCTTGAGCGCGCGGACCTTCGTGCGCGCGAACCACTTCCGCTTCCGGATGACGCGGTCGACCGCCGGGATCGCGACATCGCCGCCGAGCGTGCCCACGGCGCCGAGCGTCTCGATGACGATCGCGTGATCGACCCCGAGTGCATCGCTCTCGTCGAGGATCCGGACGAGCAGCGGCACCACGCGGGGATCGCGCTCGGCCACGAGCGCGGCGACGACCGCCTGCCGCTGGTCCCCCGCGGCCGCGCGCAGCACCATGTGTACCGACCGCGCAGCGGAGGGGTCGTCGATGTTCGACAGCGCGCGGACCGACGCCTGGGTCACGCGCGGGTCGCTCCCGCGCAGCAACGCCTGCAGCAGCGGCACGCCGTCCGCGGAGGCGATCTCTCCGAGCACGTCCGCCACGTTGCGCCGCGCATACCAGTGCGGGCTCGAGACGAGCGCAGCCAGCCGTTTGACGCCGCCGGTGCCGAACGAGGTAATGAGGACCGTGGCGCGCCGGCGCGCGCGCGACAGCCCCTCTTCGTCGAGCCACTGCCGCAGCGCATCGGTGGTCGCGGGTCCGATCGCCGTGCACACCTCTCCAAACGTGCCAGCGGCCTTCTCGTCCATGTCCTGAAGGTAATCGACCGCTTCGTGAAAGGCCGCGGTACTCACGAGGCCGTCCAGTGCCACCCTCGATCCGGCCGCCGCGACCGACGTGCTGTCGGCCGCACGTGCGGCCAGCGCGCGCGACACGTCCAGCGCCGCGTCGTAGTCGCCGGCGAGCAGCAGGTCCTCGCCGAGCGCTGCGACGTCGCGTGCGAGCTCGGGCGCGCGTGCCGGATCGCGTTCGAGGTTCAGCAGGTCGATCAGCAGGATGACCGACAGGCGCCGCACGTTGTCCTGGTCGAGCGAACTGCACATGGCGGCGAGCTCGGGGGGAATGTCCGACGCACCCATCGCTTCGGCCCGGGCGCCGATCCGGTCGAGGCCTTCGCGATACTGCTGGGAGACGAACGGCCGCTCGTTGTACGACAGAAGCAGTTCTTCCATCGACGTCCACAACGTCTGAAACTGCGACGTCTTGCCGAACGATGTCTCGCTCAGCATCGACCGCGTCATCCTCAGGACGCGCTGCTTGCGGTCGTCGTCGGGTGCGATCGTATCGAAGGCCGAGGCGAGGCGATCGGTCGCCTGGCCATCGATCGCGAGCGTCGTGGCCAGCAACTGCGCCACTTTCGTATCGTCGAACGCGTCGGCGATGCCGCGGCGGACGTCGATGTCGCCCCCCGCCATCCCCTGCCCGCCTCCGGCCTGCTCGGCATTCCCGAGGATCTGCATCACGACCCGCGGATCGAGTGCCGAGGTCGCGGCCGCGAGATTCTGCATCACCTCCGCGCGTCGTTCGGGCGCCATGACGTCGACGACACCCACGAGGTGACGGTAGGCGGCCACCACGGCGGCGGCCTGCGAGGTGAGCATCGGCGACCCGTCGACCGAGCAGTTGGGGGCCATGACGTCCCCGGCGAGGTCTCCGATCGCCATGACGTCGCCGGCGATCTCGAGCATCCGTTTCTGGATCGCCTCGTCGAGCGACTTGCGGCGGTCGACGACGGCCTGCACGATGGCCTTCCACAGGTCGTCTTTGCGGCGCGCGGGCCTGTCGCTCTCGCGGTCCTCGAGGACCTTGGAAAAATCGAGCTGCTCGAGATGGATGGACGGGTGGCCGGTCGCGATCCACGCCTTGGCCGGGCCGCCACGTTCGCGGACCGTTTTGACATCCTCCGACAGCAGAGCCAGGAAGCGCTCGAGCGCCGCCGCCGGCACGTCCGGTGCGAAGGCCAGCTGGAGAATGTCGCGGTGGTGCAGCCAGGCGGCCGCTTCGCTCACAGGCCCCTCTTTGGCGGCCGCCGGCGTCCCGTCGATCAGCAGCGTCTCGGGTGTGACCCCGAAGGCGAAGGGATGGCTCCCCGACGCGTCCCGCAGCGCCGAGCCGAAACGATCGAGCGACGTCCGCACGGCCGGATGCTCGGGTGGGTACAGCATCCACGTCCGGGCGGCCGCCAGGAGCGCGCGGGCCAGCGCCGAGACGCTACGCAAAAGCTCGGGAGACAGCGGCGTGGCTTCGGGCATTTTCTGAGTGGCGATCGAGAAACCGACCACATTCTAATCTTTCTAACTTATAGTGATCCGCCACTCCCCATGCGCGCCGTAGATCTCATTCGTCAGAAGCGCGATGGCGGTTCGCTCGACCGATCCGCCGTCCAGTCATTTGTCGCCGGCGTGACCGACGGGACGTGGCCCGACTACCAGGCCTCGGCGTTGCTGATGGCGATCTTCCTCAAGGGCATGAGCCCCGAGGAGACCGCGTGGCTGACCGACGCGATGGTGCGGTCGGGCGTCCGCGTCGAGTATCCGGACGTCGACGGCATCCCGGTCGACAAGCACAGCACCGGCGGAGTCGGCGACAAGACGTCGCTCATCCTGGCGCCCCTGGCCGTGGCCTGCGGAGCCCTCGTGCCCATGATGTCGGGGCGCGGGCTGGGGCACACCGGCGGCACGCTCGACAAGCTCGACGCGATTCCCGGCTTCCGCACGGGGCTGTCGCTGGACGAGTTGCGGTCGGCCATTCGCACGGTCGGCGGCGCGATGATCGGGCAGACGTCCGAGATCGCCCCGGCGGACAAGCGTCTCTATGCCCTGCGTGACGTGACCGGCACGGTGGAAAGCATCCCGCTGATCTCGGCCTCGATCATGAGCAAGAAGATCGCCGAGGGGATCGGCGGCCTGGTCCTTGATGTCAAGACCGGCGTCGGGGCGTTCATGAAGACCCTCGACGACTCCCGCGCGCTCGCGCGGTCCCTGGTCTCGATCGGGAACGCCTCCGGCGTGCGCACCGAGGCGCTCATTACGCGCATGGACGCACCGCTCGGCCGGATGGTCGGCAACGCCAACGAGGTGGTGGAATCGATCGACGTCCTCAAGGGGCGCGGGCCCACGGACCTCGAAGAGCTCTCGGTGCTCTTTGCCGCGCGTATGCTCGTCGCCGCGCACGTCGCCGACGACGAGCAGGACGCCCTCGGCCGCGTGCGCGCGGCGCTGACGTCGGGCGCGGGCCTCGAGGCGTTTCGCCGCATGATCGAGAACCAGGGCGGGGATCCCCTGGTGCTGGACGACTACAGGCGGATGCCGTCCGCTCCCGACGAGGCCCGCGTGGCCGCGACGTCGGCCGGGTTCGTCGCCGCCCTGCACGCCACATCGGTCGGCCGGGCCGCCGTGGCACTCGGGGCCGGACGCGCCCGGCTCGAGGACGTCGTCGATCCCGGCGTCGGCATCGAGATCGTCGCGCCCCCCGGTTCGCCGGTGACTGCCGGGGATGCCGTGTTTCTCGTCAGGCACCGTGGAGGCCGGGGTCTCGAGGAGGCCCTGCAGTTGTTGAACGCGGCGGTCACGATCGGCGATGCCGCTCCCGTGCCGCAAGCGCTCGTATTGGAGAGAATCACGCATGTCTGACGAACGAACGGCCGGGGCGTTGTCCAACACACCGCTGCGGCTGGCCGCGGCGGCACTCGCGCTCGTCCTGGGGACTGCCGTCTTCCTGTTGCGCTACAGCATGAATCCCCGGCTCCAGGGTGCGATCGGCGTCGTCGTGTTCATCGCGATCGTGGCGGCGTTTTCCCGGAACCTGCGGGCGGTGAGCTGGCGCACGGTGGGATGGGGGATCGCGCTGCAGATCGGCCTCGCGCTCCTCATCTTGAAATTCGAGGTGGGCGGGGTGCGTCCCGGCTACGTGGTCTTCAGCAAAATTGCCGGGGTGGTGAAGCAGTTCCTGGAGTTCACCAATGCCGGCTCCCAGTTCGTGTTCGGGGCGCTGGCGAACCCCGCGACGGTGGAAAAAGGTTTCGGGCCCGGCAACGGCTTCATCTTCGCGTTCACGGCGCTGCCGACGATCATCTTCGTCTCGTCGTTCTTCACGGTGCTCTACTACTTCGGCGTGCTCCAGTTCATCGTCCGCATCTTCGCGCGCGCGATGCAGTTTGCGATGCGCACGAGCGGCGCCGAAACGCTGTCGGCCGCGGCCAACGTCTTCATGGGCCAGACCGAAGCCCCCATCATCGTCAAACCCTACGTGCCGGGCATGACGCAGTCGGAGCTTCTGGCGATGATGGTCGGCGGCATGGCGACGATCTCCGGGGGCGTGATGGCGGTCTACATCAGCCTCGGCGCGGACCCCGTCGCCATCCTCACGACATCGGTGATGGCGGCCCCGTGCGGGCTGTATCTGGCGAAGATCCTCTATCCGGAAGTGGAGGAGCCGGCGACGCGCGGAGACGTCAAGGTGGCGGTCGAGCGGACGCATGCCAACGTCATCGACGCGGCGTCGGCGGGGGCCTCCGACGGCACGATGCTCGCGATCAACGTGGCCGCCATGCTGATTGCGTTTCTCGCGTTCATCGCGATGTTCGACTACATGCTCGGCCTGATCAATCCGCAACTGTCGCTGGCGAGGATCTTCGCCGTGCTGTTCGCGCCCGTGGCCATCCTGATGGGCGTCCCCCCCGCGGACGTCCCGGCCATGGGAGATCTGCTCGGCACGAAACTCGTCGCCAACGAGTTCGTGGCGTACGTCAAGCTGACGGGGGAGTACCGCGGCGTGCTCAGCGAGCGCTCGTACATTCTGGCCACCTACGCGCTGACCGGGTTTGCCAACTTCGCGTCGATCGGGATCCAGCTGGGGGGCATCGGCGCGATGGCGCCGTCGCGGCGCGGCGACCTCGCGCGCCTCGGGTCACTGGCGCTGCTCGGCGGGTTCATCGCGACGCTGATCAATGCGTCCATCGCGGCGGCGCTGCTGTGATGCCGGATGCCGCGCGATGACGGGCGATTACTACGGGCGGTGTGAGCAGGCGGCCGCCCATCTGCGCGAGCGCATCGGGCCGGTGCCTGACGTGGCCGTCGTGCTCGGGTCCGGCCTGGGGGCTTTCGCGGACGGCCTGACCGGCGGGGGGAACGTCCCGTATGCCGGCATCCCGAACTGGCCGGCGTCGAACGTCGTCGGGCACGCCGGGACGCTTGTCGCCGGATCGCTGGCGGGGAAGGCGGTGGTGGCGCTCTCGGGCCGTGCGCATTATTACGAAGGGCATGACCTGCAGACCGTCACCTTTGCGACGCGTGTGCTCGGCCTGCTCGGCGTCAGGCAGCTGATCCTGACGAATGCCGCCGGCGGGATCAATCTGTCGTTCAGGCCGGGGACGCTCATGATGATGGACGATCACATCAACCTGCTCGGGTCCAGTCCGCTCCTGGGTGCGAATGACGAACGGTTCGGGCCGCGCTTTCCGGACATGACCGAGGTCTATTCCCGGCGTTTGCGTGGCATCGCCGACGCTGCGGCGCAGGCCCGTGGCGTGGCGGTCGCCCACGGGGTCTACGCGGCGCTGCATGGGCCCAGCTACGAGACGCCGGCCGAGATCCGCTTTCTTCGGACGATCGGTGCGGACGCCGTCGGGATGTCCACGGCCCCGGAGGCGATCGTCGCCCGGCACATGGGGATGGAGGTCCTCGGCATCTCGTGCATCACCAATCCGGCGGCCGGCGTCTTGCCGGAGCCGCTGAACCACGCCGAGGTCATGGAGGTCGCGCGCCGGGTGCGCGGCGAGTTCTCGTCTCTGCTGGAGGGCATCATTGAGCGCCTCTGACGACCGCAAGGCCTGGCCGTCCATCGAACGCCGCGCGGCCGACCGGCGGCGGGCCGAACGGCGCAGCACGGATCGACGCGCCGGCAGCGACCGCCGCAACGAGGCCGGCTGGGTGCCGGTCTCGCTCGACGAAACCACCGGCGTGCACCTCGAGGACACACTGATCGCCGCGGCGCGCGCCGCGCGCACGCGCGCCCAGGCGGACTATTCAGGTTTCAAGGTCGGTGCGGCGCTCGAGCTCCCCGACGGCACCGTGATCGGCGGCTGCAATATCGAGAACGCCACGTACGGACTGACGCTGTGCGCCGAGCGGGTCGCGCTCGTGAAGGCCCTGTCGGACGGACACAGGACGTTCACGCGCATCGCGGTCGTCGCCGACACCCAGGCGCCGACGCCTCCCTGTGGGCCGTGCCGCCAGCTGCTCTGGGAGTATTGCGGCGACATCGACGTCATCCTCGCCAACCTGAAGGGCCCCACCGGGCGCCATCGTCTTGCGGCGCTGCTGCCGCTGCCCTTCGACTACCGGCTGTTAAAATAATCCCATGCTTCCGACCATTGACTGGCAGGACGACACGATCGTGATGGTCGATCAGCGCAAGCTGCCGGCCCAGGAGCTGTACGTCCGGTGCCGCACGCCGCAGGATGTCGCCAAAGCGATCAGGACGATGGTGATCCGCGGGGCCCCCGCGATCGGTGTCGCAGCCGCCATGGGGATCGCGCTCGGCATGCGCCGGAGCAGCGCGAAGGGGACGAAGCAGTTCGCGGTCGAGTTTCAGAAGACGTGCGACCTCCTGGCGGCGACGCGGCCGACGGCAGTCAACTTGTTCTGGGCGATCGATCGGATGAAGCGATCCTTCTCCTCCGGCGCGCTCGCCGGCGAGTCGACCGACGAGCTCGCCACGCGGCTCGCGCGCGAAGCGCGCGCCATTCACGATGAAGACGTGGCGAACTGCAGGGCGATGGGCGGCCACGGCGCGACGCTCGTGCCCGACGGCGCGCGCGTGCTCACCCACTGCAACGCAGGCGCCCTGGCGACCGCCGGCTACGGGTCCGCACTGGGCGTCATCCGTGCCGCGGTGGAGCAGGGGAAACGGATCGCGGTCTTCGCCGACGAGACGCGTCCATTCCTGCAGGGCGCCCGGCTGACCGCGTGGGAGCTGGTGCGGGACGGCATCAACACGACCGTCATCACCGAGAGTATGGCGGGTCCGCTCATGCGTGCCGGCGAGATCGACATCGTGGTGGTGGGCGCTGACCGCATCGCCGCCAACGGCGACACGGCAAACAAGATCGGGACCTACACCGTGGCGGTGCTCGCGCGCGAGCACAAGATCCCCTTCTACATCGCCGCGCCGCTCTCGACGATCGACCTCTCGACGCCCGACGGCGACCAGATCCCGATCGAGGAACGCGACCAGCGCGAGGTGTCGCACCTCGGGTCCTCGAGGCTGACGCCGATCGGCGCCAAGATCAGGAACCCGGCCTTCGACGTCACACCGCACCGCTACATCACGGGCATCATCACCGAGCGCGGAATCTTCAGCCCTCCATTTGGAGACTCGCTGACGCGGGCGTTCGAGGATCGGGCGCGCGAACAGGCCTCTGCGCCGGGCCCCGCGGGCCCCGACTGACGTGCACGTCCTCGGCATCGAGACCTCCTGCGACGAGACCGCCGCCGCCGTGGTCTCGGAAACGGATGACGCCTCGCGCCCCTGGTCGCTGGCCTCGAATGTGGTCGCCTCGCAGGCGTCGATCCACCGCGAATGGGGAGGGGTCGTGCCCGAGCTCGCGTCACGGCAGCACGTCCGAGATATTTGCGGGGTCGTCGAAGCGGCGCTGGCAGACGCGGGTCTCGCGCTCGACGACCTCGGCGCCGTGGCCGTGACCCAGGGGCCCGGTCTCGTGGGCTCCCTGCTGGTCGGTGTCGCGTTCGGTAAATCACTGGCACTGGCGCGGGGCGTGCCGGTCATTCCGGTCCATCATCTGGCCGGGCACATCGAGTCGCTGACGCTCGCGCACGGAGAGATGCCGCTCCCCGCGGTCGTGCTGGTCGTGTCGGGCGGGCACACGAGCCTGTATTTCGTGTCGGAACGCGGCGCGTATCGCCTCATCGGCCGGACGCGTGACGACGCCGCGGGAGAGGCGTACGACAAGGTGGCGAAGTTGCTGGGCCTTCCGTATCCGGGCGGGCCCGTGGTCGACCGACTGGCGCGGTTGGGGAATGATCGGGCCATCGACTTTCCGTCGGCGCGTCTGACCCGCGCCGACCGAAACGCGCCGGGCGACACCTCGGACGGGCTCCTGCCTCCGGACGTGGCGCGCCGGATCGATTTCAGTTTCAGCGGGCTGAAGACGTCGGTGCTGCGGTACGTGCGACAGGCAACGGCGGGTGGGGCGCCCCTGGCGGACGGGCATGTGGCCGACATCTGCGCCAGCTTTCAGCGGGTCGTCGTGTCGGCGCTGCTGGACCGGACGTTCGACGCGGCGCTCTGGCTCAATGCGCGGAGCGTGGGCATCGCGGGCGGCGTGTCGGCGAACAGCCGGCTGCGCGACGAGGCCGGCGCACGCGGCCGGCAGCACGGTCTCCCGGTCTTCGTGCCCCCCGTGTCGCTGTCGACCGATAATGCGGCGATGATCGCGGCCGCGGGCCTGCGGCGCTTCCGGTCGGGGAGGGTCGACACGCTCGATTTCAACGCCGACCCGGCGCTGGCTCTCACGTAGGCCCGAGCTCGAGGTCGGGCGCGTGCGGCACGGCATCACGATGCAGGACGCCCGACCTGAAGGTCGGGCCTACGGGAGGGTCGGGCCTACGGGGCACAACGGGCCTACGGGACACACATGGCGACATTCACCGACTACCTCTGGTTCGAGACGACGCAGCGGCAGGAGTTCATCCGGATCACCGACGAGGTCTCGGCGATCGTAAAGGCGAGTGGCATCCAGGACGGCATGGTGCTCGTCTCGGCGATGCACATCACGGCCGGCGTGTACGTGAACGACTGGGAGCATGGGCTGATCGCCGACTTCCAGACGTGGCTGGAGACGCTGGCGCCGGCGGGGCTGCCTTACAGGCATCACCAGACCGGCGAAGACAATGCTGATGCACACCTGAAGCGCACGATCATGGGACACCAGGTCCTGGTCCCGATCACAGGAGGGGCGCTCGATCTCGGCCCGTGGGAGCAGGTGTTCTACGCGGAGTTCGACGGGCAGCGGCGCAAGCGGGTGGTGGTCAAGGTTATTGGTGAGTGCTGAGTGCTGAGGGCTGAGTTACCGTCACACGTACTCATTGGAGGCATCATGAAACGGATTGCGTATTTCGTAATGCTGATCATCGCCCTTGCCGCGCCAGTCCGCGCACGGGCGGCGGGAGATCCGGATGCCGAGGGCTGCAAAGGCTCCGCGCTGCTGACGCGCATGCCGGGATGCGGCATTATCACCTGCGAGGTGAAGGAATTCGAGGGGGTGTCCCTGCAGGTCAAGGCCGACACGGACGCCCCGAAACAGGAGCTCGAGGGGCAGGCTGAAAAACTCGAGTATGTGTGCCCGGCGAAGCTGTCGCCACTGCAGCTGCATCGCAATTTCGAAGGTGCGCTCAAGACGGCGGGTTTCACCGTCGTGTTCTCGGGGAAGGATGAGAACTCCTTTCAGATGCTGACCGCGCGCAAGGGTGCCCAGTGGGTCAACGTCCGGTCGCGCGCGTGGGACGGCGGCATGAGCGCCTACGACCTGATCACCCTCAAGGTGAAAGAGATGGCCCAGGAAGTGGCGGCTGACGCGTCCGCCATGGAGGCGGAGATCAACAAGACGGGTTCGGTTGCGATCTACGGCATCAACTTCGACACGGGCAAGGCGACGCTCCAGGCCGGTTCCGAGCAGGTGCTCGGCGAGATCGTGAAGCTTATGACGGAGCATGCCGACTGGAGGTTCGAAGTGCAGGGACACACCGACAACGTCGGCGCGAAGCCTGCCAGCCTGACGCTGTCGGACCAGCGGGCCAGGACGGTGGCCGCGTGGCTGGCGAAGAATGGCGTCGAGCCGGCGAGGCTCTCGGCCAGGGGTTACGGCGACGCGAAACCCGTCAGCGACAACACCAACGACGAAGGGCGCGCGAAAAACCGGCGTCTCGAGCTGAAAAAGCTCAACCAGGAGTAGCGCGGTGCTGTCACGCGAGCAGGCGCTCGCCCTCATGATGGAGCACACGCAGGGCGAGAGCCTGCGCAAGCACATGCTCGGGGTTGAAGCCGCGGTCCGCGGATACGCGCGGATGTGGGGAGAGCCTGAAGAGGACTGGGGCGTCGTCGCGCTGCTGCATGACTTCGACTACGAGCGGTGGCCGGATCCGGCGGACCATCCGTTTCGTGGGGTCGAGATTCTCAAGGCGCAGGGGTATCCCGAATGGGTGACCCGCGCGATCCTGTCGCATGCCGACTACTCGGGTGTGCCGAGGGAATCGCGTCTCGAGCACACCCTGTTCGCCTGCGACGAGATGTCGGGGTTCGTGACCGCGTCGGCGCTGGTGCGCCCGTCGAAGAGCGTGATGGACCTCGAAGCGTCGTCGGTCCTCAAGCGGATGAAGGACAAGGCGTTCGCGCGGGCGATCAGCCGGGAGGACCTTCGGCACGGCGCGGACGAGATCGGCGTGCCGCTCGACCAGCATGTCACCAACGTGATCGCATCGCTGCGCGAACGGGCCGACGATCTGGGCCTCCGGGGGACTCTGTGAGCCTGAGAGTGGCCGAACTCGGACACCCGGATTCCCGTATAAGCTAACGCGTGCAACCGATGCAGACCTCCGACACTACCGATTCGCGTCCGGCGTCCGTCTCGACCGACCCTGTCGTGCACCTCGACGGCGTGTCGGTGATTTACGGCGCCAACCGCGCGCTGAAGAACGTCAGCGCGTCGTTCGCGCGGGGCGCGGTCGGGCTGCTCGGCCCGAACGGCGCCGGCAAGAGCACGATGCTCAAGTCGCTGCTCGGCTTCGTGAAGCCGAGCGAGGGGCGGATGACGGTGCTCGGCATGGACGTCGCCGAGGCACCGCTGGCCATTCGCGCCCGGATCGGATACATGCCGGAGAACGACGCCCACATTCCCGGCATGAACGCGGTCTCGTTTGTCGCGTACTGCGGGCAGCTGGCGGGCCTGCCCTCGGTCGACGCCATGCAGCGTGCGCACGAGGTGCTGTACTACGTCGGGCTTGGCGAAGCGCGGTACCGCAACATCGACACCTATTCGACCGGCATGAAGCAGCGGATCAAGCTGGCCCAGGCGCTCGTGCACGATCCCGACCTCCTGTTTCTCGACGAGCCGACCAACGGCATGGACCCCAAGGGACGCGACGAGATGCTCGAGCTCATTCGCGATCTCGGCCACAACAAGAACGTCAACCTGATCCTGTCGTCGCACCTGCTGCCGGACGTCGAATTCACGTGCGATCACGTGATCGTCATGGACAAGGGGCAGGTCGTCGCCCAGGGGCCGATCGATGAGCTGAAGGGGCCGGCGGGGCGTGTGTTTGAGCTGCGCGTCAAGGGGAACCTCCCGGCGTTCCTCGACGTGCTCCAGGCGGCGGGTCTGGAGTGCAATGCGACCGACGCGGACGTGCTGCGGGTCTTCGTCCCCGCGCGGCTCGCCGGCGCGGAGGCGGCGGGCACCTCCGGCGAAGGCCGCGCGGCCAACGATCAGCGCATCATCTTCGAGCTCGCGGCACGGCACGACGTCCAGGTGCGGCACCTGCGGCCGAGCGTGCCGACCCTCGAGGACGTGTTCGCAAAGGCGGTAGGCGAGGTATGAGCCCGATCCACGATCAAAGTTATCGGCGCTATGGCGGGGCCAGGGCCACGACCGGCCGCGCGTGGCCCGTCATCGCCTGGGCGGGGATGATGACGATGATCCGGAAGCGGGCCTTCCTGGGACTGCTCCTGTTCGCGTGGCTGCCCTTCGTCGTCCGCGCGGTGCAGATCTACGTCGCGTCCAACTATCCGCAGACAGCCACGTTCCTCGCGCCTGACGCGAAGATGTTCCGCGACTTTCTCGAGCAGCAGGATTTCTTCGTCTTCATCGTGACCATCTACGTCGGCGCCGGGTTGATCGCCGCCGACCGCCGCGCGAATGCGCTCCAGATCTACCTGTCGAAGCCGCTCCTGCGATCGGAGTACATCGCCGGCAAGGCCGCGGTGCTCTTCACGTTCCTGATGTTCGTGACGTGGCTGCCAGGCATCCTCCTGCTCTTCCTGCAGGTCATGTTCAAGGGGAGCTTCGAATTCCTGCGGGCAAACCTGTTCCTGTTCCCGGCCATCACGGTCTCGGCCCTGCTGCAGGCGATCCTGGCGACGCTCACGATGCTGGCGCTGTCGTCGCTCTCGAAGAGCAGCCGGTACGTCGGCATCCTCTATGCGGGGATCATCTTCTTCACGGCGGCCATTTACGGCGTGATGGTCGCCATCACCGGCGACTCCTCGCTCTCCTGGCTCTCGGTTGGTTCGAACATCCAGCAGATGGGGGACGTCATTTTCCGTCAGCCGCCGCGCTACGCCACGCCGTGGCAGGTGTCGCTGATCGTCGTCCTGGGGCTGATCGCCGTCTCGGTGTCGGTCCTCGAGCGTCGCGTCCGTGGCGTGGAGATCGTGACATGAGCGCGCCCGGCGCGCCCATCGTGTCGGCCGATCACGTGTCGAAGTGGTACGGCCAGGTCATCGGCCTCAACGACGTCACCGTGAACGTGCCGGCAGGCATCACCGGCCTCCTCGGGCCGAACGGCGCCGGCAAGTCGACGTTCATGAAGCTGATCACGGGCCAGTTGAAGCCGAGCAAGGGTGCCATCACGGTGCTCGGGGAACCGATCTGGCGCAACCCGCACCTGTATTTCCAGATCGGGTTCTGCCCGGAGCAGGACGCGTTCTACGAGCGGATGACCGGCCTCGAGTGGGTCACGGCGCTCGTGCGACTGAACGGGCTCACCGAGAAGGAGGCGGTCGACGCGGGCACGCGTGCGCTCACCGCGGTGGACCTGATGGAGGCCGCCAATAAGAAGATCGGGGCCTACAGCAAGGGGATGCGTCAACGCGTGAAGCTTGCGCAGGCGATCGTCCACGATCCGCAGCTCCTGATCCTCGACGAGCCCCTCTCGGGCATGGATCCCATCGCGCGCCGCAAGTCGATCCGGCTCATTCGTGACTGGGCCCGCGCCGGCAAGAGCATCATCGTCTCGAGCCACATCCTGCACGAAGTCGAGTCGATGACCGCCAACATCCTGCTGATCAACAACGGCCGGATCCTCGCCGAAGGGGACGTCCACCAGATCCGGGACCTCATCGACGAGCATCCGCACAGCGTCTACGTGCGCGCGGAGAACCCCCGCGCCCTTGCCAGGGAATTCGTGCACCGGGCCGACGTCCGCAGCATGCGGTTTGAGGACGATGCCGTGGTGGTCGAGACCGCAAAGCCTGACGCGTTCTACGCGCGCCTGACCGAGATGGCCGCGAGCGGAGAGTTCGGGGTGATCGACGAAGTGACGTCGCCCGACGATAACCTCCAGGCGGTCTTCCAGTACCTGGTGAAGTGATGATCGAACCCACGGTAACCACACCCCCGCGCGCCTTGCCACCCGCCCCTGGCTTCCTGACGTCCAGCCTGCGGATCTTCGACCTCTCGCTCGGGGAGATGCTCTGGTCGCGGCGCACGGTGTTCATGCTCCTGATCGTGGGCGCACCCGTGTTGATCGCCCTCTTCATCCGGGCGCTCGTCAGTCTTGGCGCGCCCGTGCTCGAGGGCCCGGGCAACGTCCGCATGACCGGGCCGGCGATCTTCGGGATGATGATCTGGATCTTCTACCTGCGGTTCACGATTCCCGTGCTCGGCGTGTTCTACGGGACCTCGCTGATCGCCGACGAGATCGAAGACAAGACGGTCACGTACCTGTTCACGCGCCCCATCCGCCGCGGCGCCGTGCTCGTCGGCAAGTATCTCGCGTATCTCGCCTGCACGATCTTTGTCGTGCTGCCGTCGGTGATGCTCGTCTACCTGCTGATCGTGCCGCTCCAGGGGACGTTGGGGGGCTCGTTCCTGGATCTCCTGAAGGACCTGTCGCTCCTGGCCCTCGGCCTGGCGGTCTACGGGGCGCTCTTCGCCTTCATTGGGGCCAAATTCAAGCGTCCGCTGATGATCGGCCTGATCTTCATCTTTGGATGGGAGCAGGCAGCGCTGGCGTTCCCTGGCTACCTCAAGTACTACACCGTCGCGTACTATCTGCAGGCGCTCGTGCCCCACGCCATGCCGCGCGACGGCGCGCTGAGCATGATCCAGGGAATCTTTCGGGAGACGCCCGGACTCGCTGTCAGCCTTCTGGCCCTGGGTGGTATCTGGCTGGTCTTCCTGGCGCTGGCGGGGCGGGTGGTGGAGCGCAAGGAGTATGTCCTCGAGCAGTGACAGCTCCCAGGGAACTTTCTACCTGATTTGTCGTTTACTATTGCAGAGGGCCACGCGAATGACAAAACAAACTCGTTACTTTCTCACCGGTTCAGCTGCAGTTCTCACCGCCGGACTCTGTACTGGACTGGTGGCCTACTACGCGGGCGGGTTCGAGCCGGTCTCGGCAGCTCCGGTTGCCAATGAGCTCCGGTACGTGCCGGCTGACGCGACGGTCGTCGCCTACGCCGACGTGCGCGCCATCATGGACTCGGACCTCCGGCAGCGTCTGAAGGCCGCCATGCCGATGCATGAGAAGGGTCAGCAGGAGTTCCAGCAGCAGACCGGCATCGACATCGAGCGCGACATCGACTACATCGTGGCGGCCGTCGCCGGCGTCGACCCCCACAATGGCGGTCTCGTGGTGGCGCGCGGTCGTTTCAACGACGCGCAGTTGGAGACGCTGGCCCGCGAGCACGGCGGCGTGTCCGAGGAGTACAAGGGCAAGCGCATGGTCCATTCGCCGGCCGATCAGAAGGGGCACCCGCAGATGACGCTGGCGTTTCTCGAGCCGGGCCTCGTCGCGATGGGTTCGCGCGTGGCGGTGCAGAAGTCGATCGACGCACAGCTGAGCTCGCACAGCATCACGGGCAATAACGAGATGATGGAGATCGTCGGCGAAGTCGGTCAGGGCAACAACGCCTGGGCGGTGGGGCGGTTCGACGCGATCGCCAGCCAGGCCAAGCTGCCGGCCGAGATCGCCAACAAGATGCCTCCTGTGAAGTGGTTCGCGGCGTCCGGCCACGTGAACGGCGGTATCACGGGTTCCCTCCGCGCCGAGGCCACCGATGACGCGTCGGCTGAGCTCCTTCGGCGTCAGCTGAGCGGCGCGCTCGCCCTTGGTGAAATGCTCGGGAAGTCGGACCCGAAGGTGGCGGGGCTCGTGCAGTCCTTGCAGATGTCCGGCTCCGGCAAGACCGTGGCGGTCTCGTTCACGCTGCCGGCCGAGCTGCTGCAGATGATCCCCATGGCGGCTGGCAAGTAACACGCGACTCGAACGACACGCATCACGGGCCGGCGACCACAGGTTGCCGGCCCTTTTCTTTTGGCACCGCCCCGTGTACCCTTCCTCGCACTCGTGACCCACTTTGATTTCGTCTTTTTCTACGGCACCCTGATGGCTGGCTTCGACCGTCGCCGGCGGGCCGGGATCGACATGAAGCTCACCTACCGTGGCCGCGGTTCGATGACCGCGGCGCTGTTCGACCTGGGCATCTACCCGGCGGCGGTCCCTGCTCCCGAAGGTGTCGTCTGGGGAGAGGTGTACGAGATGTCGGATCCGGAGGCCGTCCTGCTCGCGCTCGATGACATCGAGGGCTACCGCCCGGACGATCCCGACAAGAGTTTGTATGCGCGCTCCCGTGCCCGCGTCACGATGCCGGACGGCAGCACCGAGCAGGCGTGGGTGTATTTCTACAACGCACCGCTCGGGCGCGCCCCCCGCATCGCGTCGGGCGATTACCTCGAGCATGTGAAGGTGCGATGACGACGTCGCCAGGCTGGCGGGTTGATTTCGCGGTCGCGGCGCTGCTGGCGCTGGGCCCTGGTGCGCGCCCCTCGGCCGTTCAGGCACCCGGGGCGGGGGGAGAGCTCGATCCCAGGATCGAGAAGCTCGTCGCGTCGATTTCCGAGGAACGCCTCGCGGCGCTCCTCACCCGGCTCGTGCGCTTCACGACGCGCGACACCTTTTCGGATCCTGATTCCCCCGGGGGCATCGGCGCCGCACGCCAGTGGATTTTCGACGAGCTGCAGAGGACCAGCCCCAGGCTGCAGGTGAGCTTCGATACCCACGCCGTGCCTGCCGGTGGACGCGTGCCGCGCGCGGTCGAATTGCGCAACGTCCTCGCGATCCTGCCGGGCCGCACGCCACGACGCATCTACGTCAGCGGTCATTATGATTCGCTCACAATCGCACCACGCGGCCAGACGCCCCGCCCGCCCCCCGACTATGACGCCGCCGCGCCCGGGGCCAACGATGACGGGAGCGGAACGGTGGTGTCGATGGAACTGGCGCGTGTCTTCGCCGAGAGCGGGATCGAATTCGACGCGACGCTGGTCTTCATGGCCGTCGCGGGCGAGGAGTACGGTTTGCTGGGGTCGCGGGCGCATGCCAGGCGGATGAAAGAACAGAAGGTTCCCGTCCAGGCGCTCTTCAACAATGACATCGTCGGCAACAGCATGGGGGGTAACGGTATCCCTGATGGCGCAACCGTTCGCCTGTATGCGGAAGGGCCGGAGGATTCCCCATCGCGCTCGCTTGCGCAGTTCACCAGGCGGATCGCCGAGAAATACGTTCCGTCTCATCTCGTGCGCCTCATGGCGCGTCGCGACCGTTTCGGGCGGGGCGGTGACCACAGCGGTTTCAACGCGGAGGGGTTCGCGGCCGTCGGGTTCCGGGAATCGCGCGAGAACTATTCAAAGCAGCACAATGCCAACGACACGATTGACGGCGTGTCGTTTCCGTATCTCGCGCAGAACGCGCGCGTGAACGCCGCCGGCATGGCGGTCCTCGCCCTGGCGCCACCGCCGCCGGTTGTGACGGCGAGCATGCTCGGGCGGCAGCCGTCCGGATACGATGCGCGGCTGCGCTGGCCCGCCGCGCCCGGGGCCGCCGGCTACCGGATCTTCTGGCGCGACGCGTGGGCGCCGGACTGGCAACACGAGTTGTTCGCCGGACAGGTCACCGAGTACATTTTCAAGAACAAGAACATCGACGATCACGTGTTCGGGGTGGCGGCCGTCGGGGCACAGGGGCACGAGAGCACGATCAGTGCGTACGTGAACCTGACCAGGGGTGATCAATAATCGGCGTCGATGTCACACCGATTGCGCGTGGTGCCGTCGGACGTTGAGTGGGCGGAGGCCTATGACCGATAAGCGCGGCACGGAGCGGGTCCCGATTTCCTCGTCAGTGACCGGGGAAGTCACGGTCTTCCAGCCCATGACCATCCTCGACATGAGCGAGCGAGGGGTCCAGATCGAGTCTCCGTATCCTCTCCAGAACGATTCCCTGCACGACTTTCGCCTGACGCTCAACCAGCGGTCGGTGATCGTCAAAGGCCGCGTCGCCTACTGCCAGATCGGGGAACTTCGAGACGGCGTGGTCCTGTATCGCTCGGGCGTGGAGTACGTCGAGGCGTCCGGGCACGCGCTGAACGCGATCCGTGATTTCGTCGCCGTCCAGCACGCGCCTCCTCCAGCCGTGATCGACGCTGAAATAACGGAGCCGATATAATTGCGCATGCCCAGCACAGACGGCGTGACCATCTACGGAAACTACATCGACGGCCAGTGGAAGCCGTCCGCGTCAGGGAAGACCTTCGAGAATCGCAATCCTGCCAACACCGACGACCTGATCGGCATCTTCCAGGACTCCAATCGCACGGACGTTGAAGAGGCGCTCGATGCGGCGAGTCGGGCCTACGAATCATGGCGCCTGGTGCCGGCCCCCATCCGTGCGGAGATGCTGTACAAGGTCGCGCAGCTGATCGCGGAGCGCAAAGAGCAGTACGCGCACGACATGACGCGCGAAATGGGCAAAGTGCTGAACGAGACGCGCGGTGACGTGCAGGAGGCCATCGACATGACCTTCTACATGGCCGGCGAAGGCCGGCGCATGTTCGGTCATACGGTGCCATCCGAACTCCGCAACAAGTTCGCCATGTCGGTGCGTCAGCCGCTGGGTGTCTGTTCGATCATCACGCCCTGGAACTTCCCGATGGCGATCCCGTCGTGGAAGATCATCCCCGCGCTCGTCTGCGGCAATACGGTCGTCTTCAAGCCGGCGTCCCAGACGCCCCTGTCGGCGTTGAACTTCGTCAAGGTGCTCGAGGAAGTGGGGATCCCGAAGGGGGTCGTCAACATGGTGACGGGCGACGGCGACGAAGTCGGCACACCCCTGACGACCAGCGAGACCGTGCGGGTGGTGTCCTTCACCGGCTCGACTCGCGTCGGCCGCATCGTCAACCAGGCCGCCGCACCGACGTTCAAGAAGGTCCACCTCGAGATGGGGGGCAAGAACGTCATCATGATCATGGACGATGCGGATCTCGAGCTCGCGGTGGACGGCTGCCTCTGGGGCGGTTTCGGGACGACGGGTCAGCGGTGCACCGCCGCGAGCCGGGTCGTGGTGCACGAAAAGCTGCACGACAGGTTCGTCGAGCAGTTCGTGAGCCGGGCCCGGTCGCTCGTCGTCGGCGACGGGCTCGACGAACGGACCCAGGTCGGGCCTTCCAACAGCGAGGCGCAGCTGAAGACCGTGATGAAGTACGTGGGGATCGGGAAGGCCGAAGGAGCGAGGCTGGCGTGCGGCGGCAACCGGCTCACCGACGGGCCGTTCGCGCGCGGCTTCTTCCACGAGCCGACCATCTTCGTGGACGTCCAGCCGACGATGCGCATTGCGCGTGAGGAAATTTTCGGCCCGGTCGTCTCCGTCATGACATGCGCCTCGCTCGAGGAGGCGGTCGCCATCGGCAACGGCGTGGACTACGGTTTGTCGGCTGCCATCTACACGCAGGATATCAACCGCGCGTTCGCGGCGATGCGGGATCTCTACACCGGGATCTTCTACATCAATGCACCGACCATCGGCGCCGAGGTGCAGTTGCCGTTCGGCGGAACGAAGAACACGGGGAACGGCCACCGCGAAGCCGGCGTGGCCGCACTCGAGGTGTTCTCCGAGTGGAAGTCCTGCTATATCGACTTCAGCGGCAAGCTGCAGCGCGCGCAGATCGATGTTGAGCAGATCTAAGCTAT
>DATLXP010000049.1:0-4502 GCA_035575695.1 Vicinamibacterales bacterium | reverse complement strand
CTGGTCGAAACCGAGACGGCGACCTTCTGGCTCGACTCACCGGAAATCCAGCGCGGCGAGATGCGGACCGCCGAGATCGGCACCGAAGTGTTCTTCTTCCCCGCCGCCGCGCACGCCGAGAAGGACGGCTGCTTCACGAATACGCAGCGCCTCCTCCAGTGGCACGAGAAGGCGGTCGACCCGCCTGGCGATGCACGCAGCGAAGCGTGGTTCATGTATCACCTCGGTCGCCGTCTCAAGGCCCGCGCCGCCGCGGATCCGTCACCTCGCAACGCCGGCCTGAACGCGCTCACGTGGGACTACCCGACCAGGGGGGCGAACGACGAGCCCGACATCGATGCCATCCTGCGCGAAATCAACGGTCGTACGGTCGGCGATGGCCACGTCATCGACGGCTTCAGCTTCCTGAAAGACGACGGCTCCACATCGTGCGGCTGCTGGATCTACTCCGGCGTCTATGAGAACGGACGCAACCGGGCGCGCGAACGACACGCGACAGGGGACTACGGGCACGGGTGGGGCTACGCGTGGCCGGCCGATCGGCGCATCCTCTACAACCGGGCTTCCGCCCGTCCGGACGGCCAGCCGTGGAGCGAACGCAAGAAGCTCGTCTGGTGGGATACCGACCGCACGGAGTGGACGGGTCTCGACCAGCCCGATTTCGCGCGCGGCAAGCCCCCGGATTACGTGCCTCCGGAAGGGGCCGGCGGCGACGCCGCGCTCCGGGGCGATGCCCCCTTCGTCATGCATCCCGACGGCGTGGGCTGGATCTGGGTACAGAGCGGTCTCAAGGATGGCCCGCTCCCCGCCCATTACGAGCCGCTCGAATCACCGGTGAAGAATGCGGTGTACTCGCAGCAGGAGAACCCCGCGGCGGACGCCAAAGAGCGGCCCGACAATGCATACGCCACACCGGCCGGGGACCCGGCCTATCCCCACGTGTTGACGACCTACCGCTTGACCGAACACCACACGTCCGGCGCGATGTCACGCACCCTCTCGCACCTGGCCGAACTGCAGCCGGCCTTGTTCGCCGAAATCTCGCCGGAGCTTGCCGCTGAGATCAACGCGCGGAACCGCGACCTGCTGACGATCGCCACCCCGCGCGGCGAGATCCATGCGCGCGCGCTCGTGACCTCGCGCATCCGTCCATTGACGATCAACGGACGCGTGATCCACCAGGTCGGCCTCCCGTATCATTTTGGTGGCCGCGGCCTCGTCACCGGAGACGTCGTGAACGACCTCGTCGCCATCTCCCAGGAACCCAACGTCCGCATCATGGAAGCCAAAGCGCTCGTGTGCTCCGTGCACGTAGCACGTAAGCACACAGCACGTCGAACGTCGAACGTCCCATGATCACCGCCTTCCTCACTGACTCGACCCTGTGCATTGGCTGCAAGGCGTGCGAGGTCGCCTGCAAGGAGTGGAACGACGTCCCGGCGGACGGCTTCAACTTCACGGGCGCCTCGTACGACAACACCGCCGGACTCGGTCATTCGACGTGGCGACACGTCAAGTTCATCGAGCGTGCAATCGACGTCGCCGGCGCGGTCGCGACAGCCGACGCCGGCTACCGCAGTAACGCCTTTCGTTGGGATTTCTCATCCGACGTGTGCAAGCACTGCGAGAACGCCGGGTGTCTCGAGGCCTGCCCCACCGGGTCGATCGTACGCACCGAGTTCGGCGGCGTCTTCATCCAGCCCGACATCTGCAACGGCTGCGGCTACTGCATCGTCGCCTGCCCCTTCGGCGTCGTCGACCGGCGGCCAGACGATGGGCGCGCGTTCAAGTGCACATTCTGCTACGACCGGCAGAAGGTGGGGCTGGAGCCGGCGTGCGCGACGGCGTGCCCGACGCAGTCGATCCAGTTCGGCGAGATCGGCGCGCTGCGCGCGCGGGCGGCCGAGCGCGTCGAAGAGCTCAAGGCGAGGGGGATCGATGACGCGATGGTGTACGACCCTCGGGACACGAGCGTAGGCGGCACGCACGCGTTGTTCATCTTCCGAGGGCGTCCTGAAGAGTACAATCTGCCGCCGGCGCCTGAAGTGCCGACCGTGCACCTGAAGCCCGCCTGGCAGTCGGCTGCGGTGGCGGCCGGGCTCATGCTGCTGGGGTCTGCATGTGCGTTCATATCGAATCGACCGCTGAATGATCCGGATCGCGCTGCTGCTCATAAGCCTGCCGCTGCTCGCCCACGGAGGTGAAGGCCTGTACCTCGCCGCCCGGAGCCGTGCGCAGACACACCTGACGTGCGCGCAGTTTTTTGCGCAACGACCGCGCAGCGGGTGGGTACGAGTCAGCGGGTGTGAGGTGGACTACGTACGCGCCGGCTACCGCGAGGCGCGCGGCCGTATTACCGAACTGCTCTTCCCGCTGCGTCCCGCCGGCTCGTCGCCTGCTGTGCCGGCTGCGCTGGTGCTGTCGACTCGCGACCCTGAAGTCCTGGCGATTGCCGAGCAGACCATCGGGGGAGCGGCGCGCGCTGACCAGGACACGTTCCTGGTGATGATGCTGAAGATCGTGACCGTGATGCGCGCGTCACGGCAGGTCGAAGGGGTCACGCGAACCCCGCTCGAGATGCTGCGAACCCGCGGTACCCTCTCGGCCATCCGGGCGCCGCTCGACAACAACTTCGCGATCCTCGACCTGCACGCCAGGCCCCGCCTCCTGCTGCCGGCGATCGAGGCCGCGGCGGGCGCACACGCGTTTCTCGTTTTTCTTTTTTTCACCACTGCTGGCCGGCGGCTCCGGCCGGAGATAGCGTCTCTCGAGACGGTCCACCGGGAACCTCCCGTGTCTGTCGTGAGAGCCATCGACGCCGGTAGTCTCAAGGGGATCATGCTGCTCAACCTTGCGGAGGCCGCCACGCCTGCCGACATCGAAGCGGCGCCCCCGCTGGGATCCCAGGCCGAGGCCCGCGCCCGCTTCGTGGCGGTTTTCCCGGGCCTCATTTTCGACAATGCCGGACGCGCCACATTTACGCGGGTCGACGTCAGCGTCGCCATCGACCTCTCGAGCGCGGCGGTGGTGTATACGGCCGTCCTCGACCTGGCGGGCGACGGGGCGGAGCGCATGCTCCACCGCGTGCTCTCGCAGACAGGCTGGCGTGCGTTCTCGCCGCGGCGAGGAGTGTTCCTGTGAGCGCGCAACTCCAGCCGTCCGGCTACTACGGCTTCCCTCTGCTGAAGGGGCCGGTGTGGACGTGGGAAATCCCCGCGTACTTCTTCGTGGGAGGGGCGGCGGGTGCCGCGGCGCTGATTGGCGCCGTGGCCAGGCGAACCGGCGGCAGCGACCGGCTGGTCCGGGACGCGCGCTGGATCGCGGCCGCTGGAGCGGCACTCTCGGCGCCGCTGCTCATTTCGGATCTCGGCCGACCGGAGCGCTTCCTGAACATGCTCCGCGTGTTCAAGGTACAGAGCCCGATGTCGGTGGGAGTCTGGACGCTTGTCGCGTTCTCGAATTGTGCCGCAGCCGCGGCATTTGCGGACCTTGCGCACCGCGCCTCGGGAGGACGACTGCCGGTACGGGTCGTCGGCGATGCGGCCGAGATGTTGTCGGCTGCGACCGGGATGGTGTTGTCGACCTACACAGGCGTGCTGCTCGGAGCCACCGCGATCCCGGTGTGGTCGCGGAACGCGCGCGTGCTCCCGGTGCATTTCGGCGCGTCCGGGCTGGGGTCCGCGGTGTCGATTCTGGAGCTGCTCGGCCACCGCTCGCGGGCGCTCAACGCGATCGGGATCGGCGCGGCGGTCGTCGAAACCGCGCTTGGCGTTCACCTGGAAGCGAATGCCGATCCGGCGCTCGCGCCGATCAAGGAGGGTCAGTCGGCCACGCTCGGGCGCGCCGTCGCCATGCTCTCGGGTCCCCTGCCGCTGGCGCTGCGCCTTTTCGCGGGCCGCTCCTCGACTGCGCGCCGCGTGGCTGCGGCGTCCACGATCGCCGGCTCGATCCTGACGCGCGTGGCCTGGGTGAATGCTGGCAGAGAACGCCCGACCCCGTAGGCCCAACCCCTGCACGGGCGCGGGGAGCGGTTACTCGACGAGGTCGTCCTTGAGGAGATCTGTGTTGATCGCAAAGGCGGCCTCGGCCCCCTCGGCGGCCGCCACCACGACCCACTGGACGGCACGGGACGCGTCCCCGGCGACAAAGAGCCCACGCAAGTGCGTGCTCTCATACTTGCCTGTCATCACCGTTCCCTTTTTATTGATCTCGCATTCAAGGGAGCGGGCCAGCGCGGACTGCTGAGTCTGACCCGTGGTGAAGAACATCGCGCGTCGGTCGATGGCTGCCCCGCCCGCGAACACGATCCGCTCGAGGATGCCGTCCGTTCCCTCGAGACGCTCGATGCGCTCCTCGCGGACGGTGATGCCGTTTCGCGTCAGCCGCGAGCGCTTCTCGTCATCGATCTCGGACGGCCCGTCCGTGCAGAGCACCAGGTCACGGGACCAGGCCGTGAGCTCGAGCGACAAGCCGTAGCCGCGGTCTCCGCGTCCGTAGATCGC
>DATLXP010000048.1:0-5058 GCA_035575695.1 Vicinamibacterales bacterium | reverse complement strand
CACGACCGGGCGTTCCTCAGGGGGTTGAGCAACCGGGTGCTGGAGCTTGGCGGCGAGACCGGCAGCGACGAACCTCACGCGTATCCGGGGTCCTACGTCGAGTACGTGGAGCGGACCGGCCACGAAGCCCCCGGTGTGCATGCCTAACCGAGTAGTGCAGTGTTGAGCCGTGTTGAACAGTGGCCCGTCTTGCCCAGTGTTGAGCCGTGTTGAACCGTGGCCCGTGTTTGAGCCCTCCCCCGGCTGTGGCGTAGAATGGGGGCGGCCCGAATGTGACCGACGAGCTTCGCGACGGCATCCGCGCATACGAGCAGCAGCTGACCAGGCCGACTGACGCGCCGGCGGGTCCCAAGCCGCTGATCCTGCTCGTCGAGGACATGCTCGACGCGCGGGAACTCTACGCCGAGTACCTGACCTTCGCGGGCTTCAGCGTCGTCACCGCGATCAACGGGCACGAAGCGGTAGGGCTCGCCCAGCTGCTTCGCCCGGACCTGATCCTGATGGACATCCGGCTGCCCGGCATGGACGGGCTCGAAGCCACCGCCGACATCAGGCGAAATCCCGACTTGCGGCACATCCCGATCGTGGCGATCACCGCTGACCCCTCCGACGAGATCGGTGAGAGCTGCCGCGAGGCGGGGTGCACATCGTTTCTCAACAAGCCTGTGCTGCCCGATGTCGTCGCGCAGCACATCAGAGCCGTCCTTGCCGCCGGCGCAGGCTCCGGAACGCGCTGAGCATTTCCGCATAACTGAAGTTCGCATTCCTGCCGCTCGGGTTCGGCAGTACGAACACCCGCGCGCCGTGGATCTGCACGCGCTGGAGGCCTGGGCACTTGCTCGTCGCTAGGCGCTTCCGCTCATCGTCTGGCATCGACAGAAGCGGGAGGATCGCGCGCCAGAGCGTCACGCCGACGAGCGCCACGATCTGCGGGCGGACACGCTCGATTTTCCTCTCGAGGATCTTCCAACCGGCCACGTATTCGGCCGGCTTGAGCGTGTCGATCCCAGGCGTTGGACGCGCGACCAGGTTCGTGATGCCCAGGTCGAACTCAGGCAGGCGCGTATCCTCCAGGTACGTGAGCGGTTCGGGAACGAGCTTCGCCTCCCGGAGAAGCTTCCAGAATCGATTGGACGGGCCGGCGAAATGATGCCCGGTTTGCGCGGATTTCACGCCCGGATTGATGCCGACAAAGAGCACCCGCACGCCGGGCTCGATCCGGTCGGTCAGGCGCAGGTGTTCCCAGGTCACGCTGGCTTCAATAGCAGGAACCCCAGCGGCGGGAGGTTGAGGTTCAGCGAATGGTCGTGTCCATGCGAGGCGATCGGCTCGCTGGCCAGGAGCCCGAGGCTGCTGACACCGCTGCCGCCGTACGAGGCGCTGTCGCTGTTGACAAGCTGTTCGAACGGGCCTGGCGTCGGCACACCGATGCGATACCCGCCGCGCGGGACCGGCGTGAAGTTGAGGATGGCGAGTACGCACTCGCCGGTGGACGAGCGACGGATGAACGAGATGACGCTGTTCTCGCGGTCGTCGCAATCGATCCACTGGAAGCCGGCCGGATCGAAGTCGAGCTCGTGCAACGCCGGCTCGGCCGAATACAGGCGATTCAGGTCGGCGACGAAGCGCTTGAGCCCGCCGTGCAGTGGACGATCGAGCAGGTACCAGTCGAGACCCTGGTCGTAGTTCCACTCGCGCGCCTGGCCGAACTCCCCCCCCATGAACATCAATTTCTTGCCGGGGTGCGCGTACATGTAGCCGTAGAGCGCACGCAGCGTCGCGGCCTTCTGCCAGTCATCGCCGGGGATCTTCCCGAACATCGACCCCTTGCCGTGCACGACCTCGTCGTGCGAAAAGGGCAGGACGAAGTTCTCGCTGAACGCGTACATCATCGAGAAGGTGATCTTGTCGTGGTGCCAGCTCCGGTGGATGGGATTCTGGCGAAGGTATGCCAGCGTGTCGTTCATCCACCCCATGTTCCACTTGTAGGTGAAACCCAGCCCCCCCACGTAGGTCGGACGGCTGACCGACGGCCATGACGTGGACTCCTCCGCAATCGTGAGGGTTCCGGGATGTTCCGCGTGCGTCAGCGCATTGAGCTGGCGCAGAAAGCCGACCGCCTCCAGGTTTTCGCGTCCGCCCAGATGGTTCGGGATCCACTCACCCTCGTTGCGC
Source organism: Vicinamibacterales bacterium (assembly GCA_035575695.1). Classification (GTDB taxonomy): domain Bacteria; phylum Acidobacteriota; class Vicinamibacteria; order Vicinamibacterales; family 2-12-FULL-66-21; genus JACDCA01. The sequence continues at coordinate 2,883 of DATLXP010000048.1, read as the reverse complement.
GAGTAATCGAGATAGAGCATCGAGGCGACGGCGTCCACGCGCAGGCCGTCGATGTGATACTCCTCGAGCCAGAACAGTGCATTGGCGCACAAGAAGTTGCGGACTTCGTTGCGTCCGTAGTTGAAGATCAGCGTGCCCCACTCGCGATGCTCTCCCTGCCGCGGGTCTGCGTGCTCGTAGAGGGAGGTTCCGTCGAACTCCGCGAGTGCAAAGGCGTCCTTGGGAAAGTGCCCGGGCACCCAGTCCAGGATCAGGCCGATCCCCGCGCGATGGCAGGCGTCCACGAACGCCTTGAACTGCACCGGCGTGCCGAAGCGGCTGGTCGGCGCGTAGAAGCCCGTCACCTGGTAGCCCCAGGAGCCTGCATAGGGATGTTCCATCACAGGCATGAGCTCGATATGGGTGTATCCCATCTCTTTCACGTATGGAATCAGCCGTTGCGCGAGCTCCTCATAGGTGAGATAGCGATCGTCCTCGTCCGCGATGCGCGCCCACGACCCGAGATGCACTTCATAGGTCGCCATCGGACGGCGGAACCACGAGTCCTTCGTTGCGCGCTCGCGCATCCACTCGGCGTCGGTCCATGTGTAGTGCGGGTCGCAGACGATGGACGCGGAGGCCGGTGGGAGCTCGAAGGCGAATCCATACGGGTCCGCCTTGAGGCGCCGCGCGCCGTAGCGGGTCCGTACCTCGAACTTGTAGCGGAGGCCGGTCGTCGCGCCCGGCACAAACACCGACCAGACGCCGCTCGCGCCGAGAGGGTGCATGGGATGGACGTCCCCATCCCACCGGTTGAAGTCACCGACCACGCTGACGCGATGGGCGTTCGGGGCCCAGATAGCAAAGTGGACGCCGGCCGTGCCGTCGACCGTGGCGGGGTGCGCGCCCAGCTTGTCGTAGATGCGTGTGTGATTGCCCTCGCCGAAGAGGTGCAGGTCGTAGTCGGAGATCACTGGCTCGGCATCAACCACGTGTTGCTAATCATGAATCAGCTTCCAGCTTCCAGCGTAGGCCCGACCTTCAGGTCGGGCGTCAATCCAGCGTGGGCCAGCGACCTTCAGGGTCGACGCCCGACCTGAAGGTCGGGCCTACGCCAGCAGCAGGCTCACCGCGGTCAGCGCGAGCGACACCAACAACAACCATGGCGCCGCCGCGGCCACCTGTGAATGGTGCCGCTCGGTTCCGGTGCCCGCAGCCCAGCTGCTGACCTGGGGCCAGGCGGCAAACACGCAGCCCAGGGCCGCGAGACCGGCGGCCCACCCGATCGCCAACGCCATCGCCGCTCCGCCGTCGCGCATCCCTGTGATGAACGCGGCCAGCGCGGCAGACACCAGCAGCGCGCATCCGGCGAACACGGCAATCAGTCTCAGTTGCGTGAGCGCACGGTCGGCGGCCTGACGCCGAAGCTCCGCGTGAAGGGCGCGTTCCGCCCTCGCGCGCTCGGCCTCGACCGTTTCGCGTTCCAGGTCCATGCGCGTTCTGTCCCGATCGAACGCTTCCTTGAGTGCGGCGACGAGCACACCGGCAAGCCGGGTCTCGAGCGCCCCCGCCCCAGGCATGTGTCGGACGTCCCCTGCCACGTCCCCCGTCTCCGGGCCGCTCTGTCGCGCCATCCCGGGCGCTACGGTCTGCTTCAATCGAGAGCCGGCCTGCACCAGTGTGCCGAGCGTGTCCAGCACTCCCATCCATTGGCCCATACCCATACCGCCAGCTTACGTCGTTTTTACTTGTCGCACCTCGGCAGTCTCTGCCACTATGCGGCCGCTTGACGTTGCAGAAACTGCAATCCCCCCTTCCCGCCCCATCCCCCGGAGGTTCCATGCGTACAGCCGCCGTCCGTCTATGTGCTGTCTGGTGTGCAGTCGTGCTCAGCGTCACCGCCGCCGGCGCCCAGCAGCTCGAGATCCATTACATCAACGTCGGGTGGGGCAATTCGATGTTGATCAAGGGACCTGACGGCACCACCGTGCTCGTCGAGGCAGGGAATACCGGCAAGGGCACGAGCACCGTGGTGCCGTACCTGCAGGGCATCGGGCTGCCAGCCTCCGCCGGCCTCGACTACATGGTCGGCGGCCATCAGCACTGCGATCACCTTGGCGGGCTCGACGAGGTGATCACGGCCGGTTACAACGTGCGATCGAAGCATTACCTCAACGGGTCCACCTACACGTCGAGCTGCGTCACCGGGTGGACCGACGCCGCCGCCACGACCACCGCCGGAGCGCCGGTCGCGATGCCCGTCGGCCACGTCATCCCGCTCGGCAACGGCGCGAAGATCACGGCGGTCGCGGTCAATGGCAAGATCATTGGCGGAGGCACGGTCTCGGTCTCCAACGAGAACGACCGGTCGATCGCGCTCCTCATTCAATACGGCGGCTTCGACATGCTCTGGGCGAGCGATCTCGGCGGGGGCGCCGCCGACGAGTCGTGCACCGGCCGTTACACGACACAAGTGGACGTGGAAACCGCGGTCGTCCAGGCCATTTCTCCCGGCGGTGCCTTCCCGCTGATCTCGTCGGGCGGGATCGACGTCCTCAACACGAACCATCACGGAAGCGAGAGCAGCACGAACGCCAACTGGATGAACTACCCCCAGCCGGCCGTCGCGCTCATCGGCACGGGCGCGGGCCAGACCTCGGGTTGGGACTTCCCGCGCAAGGACGTCCTTGAAAACGTGCTTCTTGCGGGCGCGACCTGCATCACGGCCCCCGCCGCGAAGGTTCTCCAGAGCGAAGAAGGCTCGCCGACAGGCTCGCTCACGAGCTTTGCCGGCTTCAGCGTCGGCGACATCGTCGTCTCGACCGACGGCGTGTCGCTGTTCACGGTGTCGGGCAACGGCCGCGTGACCCAGGGGCCGAACGAAGTGGCGGCCGCCGGCCTGCC
>DATLXP010000047.1:0-3728 GCA_035575695.1 Vicinamibacterales bacterium | reverse complement strand
TCACCCACCGACCAGGTGTGCACACTGACGATCGTAACGCACGGCTTCGCTTCGCTCATGCTTCCTATCCACATTGCTGCGATAATTGACGCATGGATTCCGCAGCGAAACGGCGCGAGCGCATGCAGGTCCGGGTCTATCCATCGCCGGCCGCGCAGGATCGCGATGACCCCCGGTTCTGGGCCGCCATGACCGTTGACGAGCGCGTTCTGCAGGTGTGGAAATTGAGCGAGCCGCAATGGCGCCTTCGCGGTGCGTTCCCTGATGAATCAGGATTTCCTCGATCTCTTGCGCGCGTTCATCGACCGTAACGTGCGGTTCATGATCGTCGGCGCGTACGCGCTCGGGGTGCACGGCCGGCCGCGCCAGAGATCTCGGAGACGTGGAAGCGCTGGGGGAGTGACGAGCCTTGCCGAGCGCCGCCGCGCCCGGCCCTTTAAAGGTCTCTAACCTTCACTCAACACTTCACCCCGAACTCCGCCGGCTCGTACGCCAGGTTTGGCGCCAGCCACCGCTCCGTTACCTCCAGCGCCTCCTTCTTCCGCCGCGCGTAGTCCTCGAGCTGGTCCCGGCCGATCCGGCCGACGTTGAAATACTTCGCCTCCGGGTGTGAGAAGTACAGCCCGGACACCGACGCCGCGGGCATCATCGCGGCGCTCTCGGTCAGGTCGATCCCCGCCTTCCGCCCGTCAAGGACGGCGAACAGCTTGAACTTCTCGCTGTGGTCCGGGCACGCGGGGTAGCCGTATGCGGGACGGATGCCGCGGTAGCGTTCGGCGACGAGCTCGGCATTCGAGAGCGTCTCCTCCGCGCCGTATCCCCAGTCCTTGCGCGCCTGGGCATGCAGGTACTCGGCGAACGCCTCGGCGAGCCGGTCGGCGAGCGCCTTGACCATGATCGCGTTGTAATCGTCATGCTGCTGCTCGAACTGCTTCGTGAGCTCGTCGGCGCCGAGGCCGGCGGTGACGGCGAACATGCCGAGATAGTCCGGAACGCCGCTCTCGAGCGGCGCGATGAAGTCCGAGAGACACCTGTTCGGACGGCCGTCCGCAATGACCTCCTGCTGCCGCAGCATCGGGAAACGCGCGAGCTCCTCGCGGCGGTTGTCGTCCTTGAAAATAACAATATCGTCGCCGATGCTGTTCGCAGGCCAGAAGGCATAGACGCCGCTCGCCCTCAGCAACTTCCCGTCGATGATCTGCTTGAGCAGCGCCTGCGCATTCTCGTACAGCTCCCGCGCGGCAGGGCCCTGCTGCGGATGATCCAGGATGGCCGGGAAGCGTCCCTTCAACTCCCAGGCGGAAAAGAAGAACGTCCAGTCGATGTACCGCGCGATCTCCTCGAGCGGGACGTCTTCGAGCAGCCGGCGGCCGACGAACCACGGGGTCGCAATGACGTGATCGTCCCAGTTGGTCTTCGACCGGTTCGCGCGCGCCTGCTCGATGGTGAGGAGCGGCTTCTCCTTGCGCCCCGCATATTTCTGCCGCGTGGTGTCCTGCGCGACGCGATTCGCGGCATCGAAACCCTTTCGCTTCTCGCCGAGCAGGCTCGACACGACGTCCACCGCACGCGACGCGTCAAGCACATGGACGATCGGTCCGCTGTACTCGTGCGCGATCTTCACCGCCGTGTGCTGCGGACTGGTCGTCGCGCCGCCGATGAGGAGCGGCAGCGTGAACCCCCGGCGCTCCATCTCACGCGCCACGAACACCATCTCGTCGAGCGACGGCGTGATGAGTCCGCTCAAGCCGATGATGTCCACCTTGCGCTCGATGGCGGTATCGAGGATCTTCGCCGCAGGCACCATGACCCCGAGGTCGATGACCTCGTAGTTGTTGCACCCGAGCACAACCCCGACGATGTTCTTCCCGATATCGTGGACGTCACCCTTGACGGTCGCCATGAGGATTTTTTTCAGGCCATCGTCGCGCCCGACCTGAAGGTCTGGCCTACCATCCGTGCCGGGGTCGGCGTCGAGCCGCGCCTGGGCGGCAGCCTTCTCGGCCTCCATGTATGGCAGCAGCACGGCGACCGCGCGCTTCATCGCGCGCGCGGACTTCACGACCTGCGGCAGGAACATCTTGCCGGCGCCGAAGAGGTCGCCGACGATCTTCATGCCGTCCATGAGCGGACCCTCGATGATCTCGAGCGGACGCGCATACTGCAGCCGCGCCTCCTCGACGTCCGCCTCGATGAAATCGACGACCCCGTGCACGAGCGCGAATGACAGCCGCGACTCGACGGTCGCGTCGCGCCACTCGAGCGTCTCCTCCTTCTTCTTCCCGCTCCCCTTCACACTGTCGGCAAACTGCACCATCCGCTCGGTCGCGTCCGGACGCCGATTGAAAATGATGTCCTCGACATGCTCGAGCAGGTCCTTCGGGATGTCCTCGTAGACGATCAACTGCCCGGCATTCACGATCCCCATGTCCATGCCGGCCTTGATGGCGTGATACAGGAACGCCGAATGGATGGCTTCGCGGACGACGTCGTTGCCGCGGAAGGAGAAGGAGAGATTGCTGACACCGCCGCTGATCTTGACGCCGGGGCAACGCGCCTTGATGATCCGCGTCGCCTCGATGTAGTTCACGGCGTAGTCGTTGTGCTCCTCGAGCCCGGTCGCAATCGCCAGAATGTTCGGATCGAAAATGATGTCGGTCGGATCGAAGCCCACCTGCTCGACGAGCAGCGTGTAGGCGCGCTCGCAGATCTCCACCTTCCGCTCGATGGTGTCGGCCTGCCCGGTCTCGTCAAACGCCATGACGACAACACCCGCACCGTAATGCTGGACGAGCTTTGCCTTATGAAGGAAGTCCTCCTCCCCTTCTTTCAGACTGATGGAATTGACGACGCTCTTACCCTGGACGCACTTCAGCCCGGCTTCGATGACGCACCACTTCGAGCTGTCGATCACCACCGGCACTCTCGAGATCTCCGGCTCCGTCGCAATGTAATTCAGGAACGTCGTCATGGCCGCCTCGGAGTCGAGCATGCCTTCGTCCATGTTGACGTCGATCATGTTGGCGCCGCTGCGCACCTGTTCCATCGCGACACTGACCGCTTCGGTGAAATTGTCGCTCTTGATGAGACGCGCGAACTTCGCTGAGCCGGTGACGTTGGTGCGTTCACCAATCATCTGGAAGTTGGCGTCCGGGCGGATCACGAGGGGTTCGAGGCCGGAGAAGCGGGTGTAAGCGCCCGTCCTGAAGGACGGGCCTACGGTCTGGGACGGGCCTGCGCGGCGTGGGGCCACGCCTTCCACGGCCTTCGCAATCTCGCGGATGTGGTCCGGGGTCGTTCCACAACAGCCGCCGACGATGTTTGCAAAGCCTGACGCGGCGAAGTCATGCAGCAGACGGCCGGTCTCCTGGGGCTGTTCGTCGTACTCGCCAAAGGCGTTCGGCAGGCCGGCGTTCGGATAGCTGCTGACGTAGCACTCGGCCATGCGGGAGAGCTCGTCCATGTAGGGACGCATGTCCTTCGCGCCGAGCGCGCAGTTGATGCCGACGCTGAACGGCTTCGCGTGGCGGATGGACACGTAAAACGCGTCGAGCGTCTGCCCCGAGAGCGTGCGGCCGCTGCGGTCGGTGATGGTCACCGAGATCATCAGCGGGAGGCGAATGCCCTTCTCTTCGAAGACGTTCTCGAGCGCGACAATCCCCGCCTTGGCGTTGAGCGTGTCGAAGATGGTCTCGAGCAGGATCAGATCGCAGCCGCCGTCGATGAGG
>DATLXP010000046.1:0-14187 GCA_035575695.1 Vicinamibacterales bacterium | reverse complement strand
TACGAGAGCCGGTCCGGCAATTCACTCGCGGGGATGCGCATCTTCGAGCGCACGTGCTCGTCCCCGGGCGGCACGGAGGTGAAGCCGAACAGCTCCCGCCGCGCCGGCGAGAGGTTCGCGTAGAGGTCCGGCGGCGTGTTGAGCGTCATGTCGAAGGCCGGCTTCAGCCACCAGCGTGCGTACGAGATGATCACCGACCACCGCTCCAGTTCCTTCAGCTTCTCCCCCCCGCCGTGCCACGCGCTGCCGTTGTAGATCAGCACCGAGCCGGCCGGGGCCTGCACGGTCAGCTCGTCGGGCTGCCGCACGCCGTCCTGCGGGTACTCCGCGCGGCGGTGGCTGCCGGGGACCAGGCGGGTCGCGCCGCTCTCGATCGTGAAGTCGTTGAGCATCCACAGGGTGATCGTCATGAGCGCGAACGGCGGCCCGGGAAAGCGCGAGTCGATGTGGAGCTGCTGCGGCGACGCCCCCTTGCGCGGGTCACGGGCGCTGAACTGCGTCACGATGAACGGTTCGCTGTTCTTGTAGGAACCATCCTGCAGCATGTGCGAGACGAGGGGGAACGTCACCGGATGATCGATCAGATCGATGAATGCCTCGTCCTTGTTGTGGAGGTTGAGGATCAGCCGCTCGCTCATGCCCACGCCGCCCGGGTAGGTGTTCCGCCCCTCACGCTCCAGGGCGGCGTAGGTGCCGTTGAGCGTTTCGAGCAGGTGGAGGCGCTGCGTCTCCGGGAGGGCATTCTCGATCAGCACGTATCCGTCCTGGTCGAGTTGCGCTTTCTGCTGTTCCTGCGTGATGGTAGTCGAGCTGTGCATGCTATGCCCCGTAAGCGCCGACTGCGGACAGCCAGCAGAGAAGAGTAAGGTCAGACAGTTCGGCGCCATCCGCCTGGTGTCCGGCAAGGTAGCGGTCGACGATCCCGTCGATGTAGCCGATGTCGAATACATCCGCCGACAGCATCGTGCGGTACGTGCGCTGGCGCATCGCGTCGGCGAGGTAGGGAGAGAACGCCGATGCAAAGAGCACTTCGGCCGCGAGGCTGAACTGCGGGTTCACGTCGTAGAGGTAGGAGTGCGGCCCGACTTGCAGGTGATACGGGTAGTCGATCCTGTGCTGCAGCATCCACTTGAGCGGGTGCTTCGTGTGATTGAAGTCCAGTCCGCGTCCCCAGGACTCCGGCATCGAGGCCAGGAAGTCCTGGAGGGCGCTGTCCCAGAACGGCATTTCGACGCGGATCCCGTGCAGGTCCCCCGTCATGGCGATCGTCGAGACGGTCGAGCCCTGCCAGTGGAACGAGTTGTACAGCTGCAGATACCAGGCATACAGGGTTTCGGGGGTCGCCTCGGCCGCGGCACGCGCGAGATAGGTCTGCTCCATCTCGGTCGAGTACATCTCACGCCCCGCGGACGTCAGGTACCGGCTGTTGCGCAACGACCAGAGAGGCAGCCGATTGGCACGCAGAAAGAAACTGCTCAGCAACTGCGTCCTGCGGGCCACGGGACCGTCGGCCAGCGGATCAAATGCCGCGGTGCCGGCGCGTGACCGCAGGAGTTGGTACACCGGATCGGCCTCGCCGGTGCCGTCCATGAACCGCGGCATGAAGCTCGGACCGAACACGTAGCTGCCCATCTTGTCGCTGTACTCGCGGAAGTCCAGGGACGGGTGGAAGATCGTGAGGAACTGGCTGAACCCGAGGTTGTGCGCGCCGTCGCTGATCTCACCGGCAAACACCGCCTCGTCGCCGGCTGACGTCTCGGCAACGCGCCGCGCGAGCAGCCAGTGGTTCAGGGCACCCAGACCGCAGATGTTGTGCGCGCGGAGCACCGGCTGCAGCCCTTCGAAGAGCTCCGGCCCTGACGAGCTGTAGTCGAACTCGGCGATGTCGAGCCTGATGCCGTAGTAGTCGGCGATCGCCGTCGCGCGGTCGACCTCAATCTGATTGATGATGCCGGAACGGCTCGCGTACTTCATGCGTCCGAGCACCGCCCGTACCTTCCCTTTCCCGTGCAGCTTCACGAGGCAGGCGAGGATGGCGGTCGAGTCCCACCCCGACGAGAGGTAGACGACGTTGCCCTTCTTCGAGCTTCGCGCTTCGACGGCGTTGAGCAGCAGGTCGGAATATTCGACGAGCTGGGCATCCCCGTAGTCGCCGGTCGGCTTGGGCGCGAACGGCTGCGCGATGATCTCGACGGTTCCCCTGCGGAGGGTGAGCCGCTCGCCGACGCCGAGCCGGCGGACGCTCTTGTAGAACGTGTGCCGCTTCGGCGGCCGCCAGCCGAAGACGCAGACCGCGTGGGCGAGCGCCGCCTGGTCGTAGTCGTCCCCGGTGGCGCTCACCGGCAGCAGCGTCAGATCCGTGCCGAGGATCGTGGCGTCGCCGCGCCGCTGGTAGTAGACGTCCATCTGGCCGAAGCGGTCGGCTGCGACCTCGCACGTCCCGTCGGTACCGGCGAGCACCAGCAGGTAGCGGCCTTCGGCGGACATCTCCACCCCCGCAAGGCCCTTCTGTACCAGCGTCGCCAGATCTTGGTGCGACCGTCCGAGCACGTGACCAAGCACGAGGAGTGTGCGGCCCTGGCCGGCATCAATCCGCGGCACCTCGGAGGATGCCTCGATCAACAGATCGGGCGTATCGACTACGATCCCCAGCCCGGGCGCTGGCGGAAGACCCTCGCGCCGGCCGGCAACAATTCTTATTCTCATCGTGGTTGGTGCTCCCTGGCTGCGATCAACGCCTGCAGGCGCTCGCGGCCGGCTTGTTCGAGAACGGCGGTAGAAAAGAAGCGCTCCGCGACGTCAACACGCCGGGTGGCGCCGCCGAAGCCCCGCTTGAAGCGGGCGATGGATATTTCCTTCGGCGATGGAACGTGGGTCCACGCCGGCCCGAAGTACTGCAGCCCCAGGTCGTACCGGCGATAGCCGTGCGCCTTGAGCCACTTGACGGTCTCCCACTGCACGAGGTGGATCGCAGGGGCATCGACGTCGGGATGCTTGCAGGAGGATGCGTAGTAGGCGCCGGAGCCGAACAGGATGACGACCGCAAAGGCGACCGGCTCACCGCCGCGGCGGGCCTCGACGAGCACCGCGTTCCCCTTGCGGATCCATCCCAGCATCATGTCAAAGGTGGCTGTCCCCCTCGTGACGCGGCCGGCATCGATGGCGTGCAGCGTCCGGTAGGCGTCGAACGTCTCGTGGGTGATCGTCTCGTCGTCCCAGACCCTGACGTCGCACGAGCCGGCCGCGCGCTTGATGTCGGAGCGGTGTCCCTTCCGCACGTCCTGCCAGAGGGCGTCGACGTCGGCGCGAAGATCGAGGATCTGCGACGCGGTAGAGATATCCAGGTACCCGTGCCGCAGCAGGGGGTTCCATGCGTCTGCGCCGCCGTTTCCCGTCCGCTCGGCAAGCGCAGGGATGATGACGCGCGTGTAGGCGACGTCCCGCACAACGGCAAGCGCGTCGAGCCACGCCGCATAGTGTTCGATGGCTTTCGCGCGCACCGACTCGATGACGCCCGGCCGGAACGCCGGGAAGGGCAGAAACTCCCCGAGGTACGTGAACCGCCGGTAGCCCCCGCGCTCTTCGAGGATGACCGGGCAGATCGCGAGCGGCTCGCGGTTGACATAGATCAACGCGGACAGGTCCTCGACAAAATACTGTGCGCCCACGGCTTTCACGAAAGCCAGCCAGTCCGGCGTGTGCCAGAACCAGGCGTCCGGCGACGCGGCGGCAATCGCGTGCCAGTCGTCGGCCCTCTCGTCGGTGAGCGGCAGGATGTTCATCTATCCGCGAAGAGGCGCGCGGCGTTGTCGTGCAGGATCGCGGCGCGGTGCGCGGGGGGGATGGCCGCACGTGTGAACAGCGCGTGCAGCCACTCGAGGCTCGCCTCGATCGAGGCCGCCGGAAAATCCGATCCGAACAGCACGCGCGCGGGGTCGCAGCGGCGCACGAGAAACTCGAAGTCCTCCCGGATGGAGCTGCCGGCGAAATAGATCGGCGAGAACGACAGGTCGACATGGACGTTCGGATTCGCCTTGAGCACCATCACCGCATCCAGCGGCCGGTATCCCCCCGCGTGGGCCATGATGATGGCCGTCTCGGGCGCGGCCGCCGCCAGCTCATGGCAGAGCTCCAGTGTACGCCCCCGAAACAGGTCCCCCCCCCGGCAAAGGAACACACGATCAGCGGCACCCCGAGCACGCCGCACCGCACCGCGATCGGCTCCACGCGGGCCAGGTCCTCGAATCGGATCCGCTGGAGCCTCGGATGCAGCTTGATGCCCCGGACACCAAGCGCCTTCACCTGGTGGTCGATGGCCGCCGGCGCGTCGGCCGCAAAGGGATCCACCGAGCCGATCGGCACGAGGCGTGCGGGAAATCGAGTCGCGGCGTCGCAGACCTCTTCCGCAGTGATGTGCGGCTCGATGGCGATGACGGTCGCCCGGCTCACGCCGGAGCGGTCCATGGCGGCGATCAGCTCCTCGGCCGTCGAGGCCCGCTTCCAGAAACCGCCCGCCGCCGGATAGACGTGGGCGTGCGCGTCGAAGATCATGCCGTTTCGTCGATCAGCTGCTTCATCGTCCGCATGGCGCCGCGCATCCGCTCCATGCTTTCGGTCCCGACGGCCACGCGCACGAACTGGTCGCACGAGCGGCCGTAGCCGATGCCAGGCACGACGCTGACGCCGCGCTCGCCCAGCAGCCGAGTGCAGAATTCGTCCGAGGTGAGCTTGGTCGGCGCGATCGATACGAAGAAATAGAACGTGGAGTCGCCGGGAAGGCGCGTGAGGCCGATCTCGTCCATGTACGTCCCGAGCTCCCGCCGACGGCGCACGACGTCGAGGATCTGCGGCTTGGTGATCGCCAGGATCGTGTCGAAGTGCTTCTCGAGATACAGCAGCAGGATCGTGGACGCACACGTGATCAGGTGCTGGTTGATCATCAGCATCTTGCTGGTCATGTCGGGCCTGGCGATCGTGTAGCCGATCCGCCATCCCGACATCCCGTAGTTCTTCGACATCGAGTTGCAGAGGATCGTGTGCTCCTTCGCCGGATCATGCACGCCGAGCGAGATGAACGACCCGTCGTCCTGAAAGTCGCTGTAGGCTTCGTCGGAGATCAGGAACAGCGACCGTTCCCGCGCAAGGTCGTGCAGGTACCGCAGCTCCGCGTCCGAATACACGCTGCCGCGCGGGTTGTTCGGCTGGTTGATGATGATGGCGCGCGTGCGCGGGGTGAGGTGCTTCGGAAAGTAGAACACCGTCTGATCGTACGGCACCTGCACGGGGACGCCGTGACAAAGCTTGACCTGTTCCGGATAGCTGACCCACGCAGGCTCGTGGATCAGTACTTCATCACCAGGGCTGACAAGCGCCATCAGCGCCATGTGGATCGCGATCTTCGATCCCGCGGTCACGAGCACCTCGGTCGCGGGGTCCACCGGGACGCCGTACTCCGACCCATAGTAGCCGGCCAGCTTGGTTCTCAGGCCAGGCGTCCCGCGCGAATGGCTGTAGTGATAGATATCCGGGAACGGCAGGTCGTCGAACCTGAAGAGCGGGATATCGAAGAACGCCTCGCCCAGCGACAGCACGACGACGTCCTCTCCCCGCGCCTTCATCTCGTACACGAGGTTGTTGTACTTGATCGACAGCGCCTGGACGACGTCGTCCATGAAGGGAGCGGCCTTAGGATGGGTCATCGCGGTAGAGGAAGACGGTGAATTCATAAAGGGGATACTCATGGCGGAGGGCCACACGCCTCGTCAGCGTCTGGCAGTGGCGGAATACGTCCTCGGGGCTGAAGTAGTAGAGGTGCGGGTCCTCGTAGTCGACGTAGCTGGTAGTCATGTTCGCCGCGGCGCCCGCAGCGCAGGTGGCGAACGCCGTGCCCAGCATCTGACGAAGGAACCCCTCGTTGTCCGACAGGCGGTGATTGAAAATGCCCGACATGCACACGTAATCGAACGACCCCGCCGGGAACGGCTGCGCGAGGACGTCGCGGACCTCGAAGGTGACGCCGGGATGCCGTCCCCTCGCGACCTCGAGCACGTCGGGCGACAGGTCGCACCCGACATAACGGAGGGCGTGCCCGCGGCCGCGAAGGTAACCGAAGAAGTCGCCGAACCCGCAGCCGATGTCGAGTACCGACGCACCTTCCAGGTGTGTCAGCCCGTCGGCCATCACCTTGAATCGCAGCTCCTGCTGCGTCTCGTCGCGCCAGCCGAGCGCCTGCACGACCGGGCCGAGGCGGCCCAGGCGCTCCGCGTAACGGTCGACGACGTGCTGACGTTCAGCGGGTTTCATGCGCCACCTGCGACGGCTCGGGATCGATCGTGAAACGCACCGCCGCCTCGGCACGATTGGCTGACGCCAGCGCGTCCTCGCGCGTATCAGCCACGGTGATGACATAGCCGGGACGTTCGCCGTCCCGCGTGATGCCGCGCAGCGGCTCCCCCACTTTCGCCTCCACGACGACTCTTGAGACGCCGGGGATCCTGCGCGCCTCGTCCACCCCGTCGAGCTGTCGCAGTATGCCCGTCACCGGAGGATTGAAGAAACGGAGGACGGCCGCGCGCGCCGTCGTGGGTTGAACATCCGGCACCCTGCCAAGCGCGAGGTCGATCACCGCGTCCACTGGGTCGATGCCCGAAATGGCGAGCAGGATCTCCGAGAAGATGCCGTACCCGCCCCCACGGGCGGCCACCTCGACCACAACAGGCCCGGCAGGCGTCACGATCACTTCCACATGGCCGGGACCGTTGCGCATGCCAGTGGCGTCAATCGCGGCGATCGCGGCGCCGCCTATGGCGCCGCGGGTCCCCTCGTCGAAGAATGGCGGATACGTGAGGCTGATCGAGACGCAGTGCGGAAATGGCAGATGGACCTTGTCGGACATCCCCAGCACGTGCGTGCGCCCCCCGACGGTGAACGTTTCCACGGTGCACTCGGTGCCTTCGAGAAACGATTCCAGGATGGCCTGCTGCTGCCGCGAGTTCGACAGCGCGAGGTCGACCGCCGCAGCCAGATCGCCGGGCGCATCGACGCGACGCACGCCCCGGCTGCCCGAGCTGTCCACCGGCTTGACGACCATCGGGAATCCGATGCGCCCGGACGCGCGTGAGGCCTCGTCGGCATGCGCGACGACTGCGAAACGAGGGACCGGCAGCCCGGCGCGCGCGAAACAGGTACGCATCAGGCCCTTGTCCGTGCACCTCGCCGCGACTGCCGGATCCAGCCCCGGCAGGCCGAGCGCCTCCGCGATCGCGGCGGTCGTGCGCACCGAAGCTTCGTTCACGATCGACGCGAGGCCGTCGGGCCGTACCCGCCGGGCGGCCGCGACCGACGCGACGGGATCGGCGATGTCGACGACGTCTCCTTCGTCCGCCCGGCTGAATCCCGGCGCGTCGGCGCTGCCGTCGAACAGCACGACGCGCAGGCCGCGCCGTTTCGCCGCGTCAATGAGCGGGATCTGGAAGAGGCCGCCGGCCAGCACGAGCAGCGTCTGCCGGCTCATGCCGCCATCCCCCCCGCGCGTACGATCAGCCGCGCCACCCGCTCGGCGCCCCGTCCGTCCACGAGACGGCGTCCGGCACGCCGCATGCGAAGCCGCGCCTGTCTGTCGTCGAGGAGCCGGGCGGCTTCGCGCCGCAGCGCGCCGGCGGGGAACGCCGCTCGTGGTTGAAGGAGGCGCACCGCTCCCGCCCGAGTGAATTGCCGCGCGAAGACGCGCTCTTCCGGCGTCCGCGGAATGATGATGGCCGGCAGGCCCAGGCATGCCGCTTCGATCATCATCGTCCCGCCGCCGATGACGGCAAGATCGCTCCTCTGGAGCAGGGCCGCGGGGTCCCTGAGCGAGACGTGGACGGTCACGCGCGCGTCGCCGGAAGACAGCCGTGCGGCCAGTGGCCGCCCACTCAGCACGTCGATGGATGCCGTGGCCGACACCGCGCGCAGGGCCTCGACCGCCGCGGCCGTCCAGCCTGAAGGATCCGTTCCCCCGAAGGCGACGACGATGCGCCTCACGCGCGAGGGAACCGTGCGGCGCTGGCGCCGCCGCTCCTGAAACGACCGGCGCAGCGTGGCGTACTCGAGTCCGAGGCGGTACCCTGCCGGCCGCACGCGGTGCGTCCGCTCGCGCCCTTCGTTGAGGTTGACGACCGCAACGATGCCGTCCATCGCGGGGCCGTAATAGTCGAGGACGACAATGCGCGCCAACGGCCACCGCTCGTGACGGCGCCTCAGCAGATCGCCGGTGGTGTCGGGCCGGTCTACGACCAGGACATCTGGCGGCGCGACCGTTCGCGGCAAGCTCATCGAGGCCATCGGCGTTGACGCAATGGATCCGACGAGGGTCACGCGCGCGCCCGTCCGTCGCACACGCTCGGCCAGCGAGAGCGACCGCAACACGTGGCCGATCCCCGACGCGCGGCTGCCGGCCGTGTCGAACGCCACCTGCAGGCGTCGCCTAGACATCGTCCCACCGGATCGGATCGAAGGCGGAGATGTCGCGGCGCGCGCGGCGTCCGACAATGGCCTCGCGGAACCGGGGCGCGAGACCGGTGCCCGGCCTGAGGATCGCCAGCATGTCTTCGGTCACGACGGTGCCCGCGGGGATGGGGACCGCGGCGAACAGGCTGCGGCGTCCGCGGACGTAATGGAGCTGTTCGGAGGGCAGGCAGACCTTCCGGCCGTCCCCAATCGCGATGAAGGCCTCCCGACATCCCGCGACGAGCCCGGCGAGCTCGTGGGGCTCGATGGCAAAGCCGTGGTCGGGACCCGCCTGCCCTGCATCGAGCGTGTAGTGCTTCTCGATGAGCGACGCGCCGCGTGCGACGGCGGCGACCGGGACCGCGATGCCCCGCGTATGGTCCGACAGCCCGACGGGGATGTCGAACACCTGGCGCAGCGTGTCGAGGACGGCAAGATTCACGTGCTCCGGCGGAACCGGGTAGCCGATCGGACAGTGAAAAATCGCGATCTGGTCGTTCCCCTCGGCGCGGACGGCGCCGATCGCTTCTTCGATCTCCCCGAGGCTGGCCATGCCGGTCGAGATGAGGACCGGCTTGCCTTTTCGCGCGATGTGCCGGATGAGCGGCAGGTGCACCACCTCGTACGACGCCACCTTGTAGGCCGGCATGTCGAGATCGGCAAGGACGTCGGCGCTGCGCTCGTCGAACGGCGTGGACAGGAAGGTGATCCCGCGGCCTGTCGCGTGGTCTTTCAGTTTCGCCAGCCACTCGAGCGGCATCTCCGCCGCGGCGAACATCTCGTGGACGGTCCTGCCGTATTTCGAGAATTCGTCCGTGAGCGTCGCGATCGGGTCGGAGGTGCGCGCGACGAGCGCATCGGCCGTGAAGGTCTGGAACTTCACGGCGTCGGCCCCCGCCTCCGCGGCGGCGTCGATCAGCGCGAGCGCGGTGCCGAAGTCGCGGTTATGGTTGGAGCCGGCCTCCGCGATGACATACGGCGGCTCGCCGCTGCCAACGAGGCGGTCGCCGATGCGCAGGCTCACCGGCTGCTTCTCGTGCGGCACGACGGCTCGTTCTGACACGGCTGCGAGGGGCAGCTCTCGAGACACCCGTTGTACTTTCTGAACACGGGGCGCGTCGGCGTCCCGACGAGATGCCGTTCGAGCCCATCCGTGAGCGCGTCACGGTACACGAGGCAGCTCTGCTCGAAGGCCGAGATCACCGCACCGACGTCGGCGTCGGTGTGCGCGAAGCACGGCATGAAGAGGCCCTGGAAGAGGACCCCGCGCCCGATCATCTCCTGGAGCATGAGCGTGCGAAACGGCAGCGAGACGCGTCCCTCCGCATCCCGGTAGACGGTGACCACTCGCCAGCTCGACTCGTGCACAGTGATCGTGTCGTCGAGCCGCGCGTTGGTGACCGCGGCCCGCATGCCCTCGGCGACGCGGCGCACCAGGCGTCCGTGGTGTTCGAGCACGGGCTGTGCCTGGTACGTCTGGAGGACGGCCTGCGCGGCGGCCAGCGCGTGGGCCTCCGCGCCGTTGGTGGTCGACATCAGGAACACGCGGGGCCGTCCCGACTGCGTGATCCCGCCGAGGTCCATGATGTCGGCCCGGCCGGTGAGCGCGCAGAAAGAAAATCCGTTGCCGATCGCCTTGCCCCATGTGATCAAGTCCGGCTCGATGCCGTGCCGCGCGCACGCGCCCGGCCAGCCCGCGCGGTAGCCCGACACCATTTCGTCGGCGACGAACACGGCGCCATGACGGCGCGCGAGGGCCACGATGCCGCGGAGGGCGTCCGGGCTTGCGGGGATCACTTCTTCCGGCTCGGTGAGCACGCAGGCGATCCTGCCCGGGTGCGTCGCGAAGAGCGCGTCGAGCGTCTCGGGCTTCGTCGAGTCGTAGGTCAGCGTGAGCGGGCGGGTCGCGTCCGGCACGCCGCTCACGCACACGGTCGAACCGATGAACCAGTCGTCGTAGCTGTAAAACGAGTGGTTCCCCGGAAGGGCCACGAGGTCGCGTCCCGTGAACGCGCGCGCCAGCTTGAGGGCCGCCGTCGTCACGGTCGATCCGTTCTTCGCGAACTTCACGCGTTCGGCGCCGGGGATCGCCGCGGCGAGCTGGCGGGCCAGCTCCAGCTCGATGATGCCGGGACGCTGGAAGTTGGCGCCGAGCTCCAGTTGCGCGCGGACGGCGTCCAGCACGGGTTCGAACGCATGGCCAAGGCTGATGGCCCCGAGCGACAGCGAACAATCGACAAACTCATTGCCGTCGATGTCCCACAACCGCCCCCCCTTCCCGCGAGCCATGGCGGCGGGGGCCAGCAGCGGGTACTGATCGTCACCCTTCGAATACGTGTGGCTGCCACCGGGGATCACCTGGTGCGCTTCGGATCGAAACGCGTTCGATTTCTCGAAGTTCGTGACAGAACGGCCGGCCACGGTTGTCAGCGGGTGCTCAGGCTTCATACCAGGGCTCGGTCATCACGAAAGGGGCGACAAGCGCCGTCAGATCGGGACGCGCATCGAGAAATTCGACGATACGCGCCAGCGGGATGCGGGGGGCGAGGTCCCGGAACTGCTCCGCGATGCGGCGGCACAGTACGAGGTCCTCGGGATAGTCGATCGTCAGGCGGAGCTCGGGGCGCCGCAGCGCGCGCGGCGGAAGGATGACATCTACGCGGAACTCGTCGCGGTGCTCCCGCACGAAGAGCGTGCAGAGCTCCGACCGGTGGCGGCGCTCCCCTTCCCGATGGCTGCGGCGCAAGGTGTCCATCGTGATCATCTCGAAGCCGGATCCGTCAGGAAGCGCGGAGAGGTTCGTGACGTCGTTGCCCGACGCGCAGTGCCGGCTCCATGCGTCGGCAATCGCTTCGAAATAGGTGAACGGGGATTCGGTCGTCGTGCGGAAGACGTCGGTGGCAGACCCCGCGTCACCGCACTGGATCAATCGTGAGAGGACGTCTTCCTGGTCGCCGGTGATCGACCTGATGCCGCGCCGCCGTGCAAGCTCGTGAAACGGCTCGTTCTCGGACCCCTCCGACACGCCGAGCACGACCTCCTGGATCGTCGGCTCCGTCTGGATCCAGTCGATCATGTGATCGAGCACCGTGACCTGACGATCCAGGTCGAGCATCTGCAGCGGCTTGCCGTAGAGGCGGCTGCCGCCGGCGCGACACGCCAGTGCCGCGACGAGTCGCCTCATCGAAGGTCCTCCACGCAAATCGGCTGCCCCGCCGCAATCGCGCCCACGGCCGTCCGTCCGACGGCCCCCTCGATCTGCCGCAGGACGGTGCGTCCCTCGGGGACCGGCGCGCGCAGCGCGATGACGTCCGCGGTGGTGATCGTCGCGGCGGCGGAAATATTCCGTGAGGCGACGATCGCCTTGACGGCGCGCTGACCGTATTCACGTTCGGGTGCGGACAGCTCCATGACCGGGCTGCCCAGCGCCCGCTCCGCCGTCCGCAGCCGCGCGACATAGCGCGCGAACGCCGTCGGGTCGAGCGCCGACACGAAGTCCTCGAGCTCGAGCGCCCGATCGACGGTGATGTGCTTCTCGACGACCGACACGCCGAACGCGAGCGGCAGCACCCCCAGCCATCCGGCTTCATCCGCCGATCCGTCGGAGTGATCCATGAAGCCGAGGCCGGCGCCCGGAAACGCCTGGCGCACCGCCGCAAGACGCGAGATGTGATTCTGGTCGATCGACGTCGGCTCACCCTGGAAGCCGAACATCAGCGTCAGACGTCCGACGTCCACCGGGTGTCTGGCGACCAGCGTCGTCACGTCCGCGTAATCGATGCCGCCGAGCGACAGGTAGATGTGCGGGGCGCGCGCGAACACGGCATCGACGAGCGCGCTGTTGAAGAAGTCGCTGGCGTGCAGCTTGACGCCTGCCGCGCCGAGGCGCAGCGCGAGGTCCAGCGAGCCTTCGCCGAAGACGTCGAATGCCAGGCCAAGTCCCGCTGCAGCGGCGTCGTCCGCGACCGCCTGCCACGCAGACGCCGGCATCTCGAGCCCTTTGAACAGGCCGTAGTACGGGTAGTCGCGCGTCGCGAGCTCGTCGGCGAACACCAGCTGGAACTTGACGATGTCGGCGCCGCCGACCTTCGCCGCCTTGACGAGGAGCCGCGCAAGCCGCGCGTCCCCCTCGAATCCCTGCGCCGCTTCCGCGACGATCTTCACACGCTGTGCAGTACTCATGCTGGTCAACAGGGAACCGTGCGCGCCGCTCCGATCACCAGGGTGCCCTTGACGCTCCAGAACTGCGAAGGGGCCAGGTGGTAGACGGAGCTTAGGAACGCCATCAAATCCAACACACCTGTCCGGCCACGACCGCCGCATCCGCGAGGACGCGCTGCACCTGCTCCCCGTCGCTGAACGCGACGATCCGGACCCGGTCCGACGCAAGGAGCGCGCGCAGCTCCGGCGTCACCGCGTGGGCGGAATACACCGGCACGCCGAAGAAGCGCTCGCGCCCCTGGAAGTCGATGACCGCCGCAAGCTGCAGATCCGTTTCCTGCAGGCAGACGTATGCGATCTCCGCCGCCTCGCCGGTGCCGACGAACACGATCCGCTTGGAGCCGTCACCCGATCCGTCGGGCCACTCGCGCGACAGCGTTTCGAAGCTCGCCCGGATGCGGTCGCGCGCCGATGCATACAGCCGCACGGAGTTTTGAAAATGGACGCGTGACATCCGCGCCTTCTCCGCCATGCCGGACGGCGTGAGGAAGTAGGCGACGCGGTTCGGGCGGATGTGCGCGACGCGGATCAGCCCCTTGCGGACGAGCCGGCGCAGGAGCAGGTTCGTCATTCCGAGCGCGATACCCAGGCTGCTGGCGAGGGAGCGCTGGGAGATCGGGTGCCCGGCCTCGATTTCTGAGAGGATCTGGTGGGCGTACTGCTCCTGCTGTGCGGAGCGGCGCCGAGGCACTTCGTGCCTCTCGGTTACAGGAAGCATTAGAGAATTCAGGGGTTATGGGTCCAGCGTTCACAAATCGAACAAGGGACAGACAGATTCTGCCCCCTCGCGCCCGCCGCGTCAAGCGATAGGATGTGCGGGTGTCAGCTGCCTCCTCTCAGACGCCGCCGCGCGGCGGCTACCCGGTCGAAGCCTTCGCCAGAATTGCTGCCGTTGAGAACGGGAATTACTGGTTCGAATCGCGCAATCGCCTGATCGCCTGGGCGATCCAGCGCTATTTCCCGGAGGCGCGCACCTTCCTCGATGTCGGGTGCGGGACGGGTTACGTCCTCGCGGGGCTGGCCACCGCCTGTCCGCAGCTGAAGCTCGCGGGCGCCGACTTCATGGACGAAGGGCTGGAGTTCGCGCGCCGGCGCGTACCGTCGGCAACGTTCGTGAAGATGGACGCGCAGCGCCTCGACATCCCGGAGCCCGCGGATGTCGCAGGCTCATTCGACGTTCTCGAGCACATCGAGGAGGACGTCTCGGTGATGAAGCGGCTGCGGGAAGTGATTCGCCCTGGAGGGGGATTGCTCATCGCGGTTCCCCAGCACCGGTGGCTGTGGAGCAGCGCCGACGCCCAGGCGCAGCACGTCCGCCGCTATACGCGCCGGGAGATGGTGACGAAGCTCGAGAGTGCCGGCTTCGAGGTCCTCCGCGTGACGTCGTTCATCTCGGTGCTGCTGCCGCTGATGGCGCTGTCGCGCTGGCGCGATGCGCGCAAGACGCGCGGCCCGTCGGCAAGCGAGCTCCACGTCTCG
>DATLXP010000045.1:0-1714 GCA_035575695.1 Vicinamibacterales bacterium | reverse complement strand
ATTGGGGCGGTCGAGCACGACGACACCGATCTTCCGTTTCGCCGCTTCTTCCATCACGTAGGCCATGGTCGTGATGTAGGTGTAGAACCGTGCGCCGATGTCCTGCAGGTCCAGCACGAGCGTATCGACACCGTCGAGCGTCTTGTCGCTCGGCCGTCGAGTCTCCCCGTACAACGAGTGGATCGCGAGGCCCGTCTTCTCGTCTTTCTCCGAAGGCACCTTCGCATCGAGGACCCCGCGGATGCCGTGCTCCGGGCTGAAGAGCGCCACGAGCTTCACGTCCTTCGCGCCGTGGATCAGGTCGATCGTCGTGGCGCCATCGCGCGCGCGCCCTGTGTGATTGGTGATCAGCCCCACGCGCTTGCCGCGGAGGATGGCAAAGCCGTCCGCCCGTAACACGTCGATGCCGCTCAGCACAGGCGCGGGCGCAGCCGTGGGTGCCATCGTGCCGGACGGCCCGAAATCGCGCGAGCTCAATCCGGCGCTGCGGATCATCTCCGTGGAGACGTCGGTCAACGACGATGCGGCGATGGTCGCGACGCGCGCACGGATCGGGGTGACGTCACCTTTGCCGTCGGGATGCACGCGGTTCGACAGGAACACGACGAACAGCTTCGTCGTCGGGTCGATCCACAGGCTCGTGCCGGTAAATCCCGTGTGACCGAAGGAACCGAGCGGCAGGAGCTCCCCGCGATTGGCGGAGAACGACGAGTCCATGTCCCACCCGAGGCCCCGCACGTTCACCTGGCCGGGAGGCGTCGACGGATTCAGCATGCGCGCGACCGTCAGCGGGGAGAGCACGCGCACGCCGCCGTGCGATCCGCCGTTCAGCAGCATGCGGGCGAAGATCGACAGGTCGGCCGCGGTGCTGAAGAGCCCCGCATGACCCGCCACGCCAGCCATCCGCCGGGCGGTGGGGTCATGAACGACGCCACGGAGCATCTTTCTGTTCGCCCCGTCGCAGGGCCATCCGTACGGGGTGCAGTTCTCGGTGGGCGCCGTTCGCGACAGCAGCGCGGCCGGCGGGTTGAAGCCGGTGTCGCGCATGCCGAGCGGCTTGAAGATACGGTCGCGTGAAAACTCGTCGAGCGGCTTGCCGCTCACGCGGCGGACGATATCCCCGAGAAGAAAGAAGTTGATGTCGCTGTAGACGAATTTCTCGTTGACCGCAGAGGTCGGCACTTCCTCGATCGCGAGCTCGATCGCCTTGCTCTGACCGGTCCACATGTCGCCGAGATCGACGTCCGGACGAAGGCCGGAGACGTGCGTCAGGAGGTGCCTGACGGTGATCTCTCCCTTGCCGTAGCGCTCGAACCCGGGGATGAACGACGCGACCCGGTCGTTCAGGCGGACGCGCCCGTCCTCGATCAGCATCATCACGCTCGTCGTCGTCGCCACGACCTTGGTCAGCGATGCGAGGTCGAACACCGTGTCGAGCGACATCGCCTCGGTGGTCGGGGCGACCGCGCGGTTGCCGATCGCCTTTTCATACACGACCCGGTCGCCCCGGCCGATGAGCACCACCGCGCCCGGCAGTTTCCTGTCCGCGATGGCTTCTTTAACGAGCGGTTCGATCAACTCGAGGCGTTTGAGGTCGATGCCGCCGGTGCTCGGCACCTGCCCGGCGGCGGCGCCGATCTGGAGGAACGCCAGGCAGATGACGACAGCGATTCGCTTCATGGGATGAATCATAAACGCCTGCCGCCTCCATGGA
>DATLXP010000044.1:0-2542 GCA_035575695.1 Vicinamibacterales bacterium | reverse complement strand
CGACGGCGGCCGATCACTTCCTCAACGACACACTGCCCCTGGGCGATACGCAGCAGTCTCCAGACGACTACGTCGAACAACTGTCGGCGACGACCGGCATGCCGTACGTGATGGTCCGGCGCAACATGACCAGGATCAGTGGCGTGATGAAGGAGATGCGCACGGTGCTGCGCGGTCTCACGCGCGGGCTCGACATGTCGATCCTCGATGCCGGCTACGGCGAGCACGACGGTCACTCGCTCAGCTTCTACCCTCGCACGCAGGCCCTTGGCGTCATCCTTCCGAGCAACTCTCCCGGCGTCCATTCCCTGTGGATCCCGGCGATTGCCCTGAAGACGCCGCTCGTGCTGAAGCCCGGAAGCTCGGAACCCTGGAGCCCCTTCCGCATCATCCAGGCATTCATGAAAGCCGGCTGCCCACCGGAAGCGTTCTGCTACTTTCCGGCCGACCACTCCGGGGCGGGGGAGATCCTCCGCCGCGCCGGGCGCAGCATGTTCTTCGGTGACGTCTCGGCCGTTGGATCCTGGGAAGGGGATCCGCGAGTCGAAATACACGGCCCTGGCTACAGCAAACTCCTCATCGGCGACGACCAGCTCGATTCCTGGGAACAGCACGCCTCTCTCATCGCATCGTCGATTGCCGACAACGGCGGGCGCTCGTGCGTGAACGCGTCAGGTGTCTGGGTGAACGCATCGCACGCCGAACGCGTCGCACGGGTGATCGCGAAGGCGCTCGTCGGCATCGTGCCGCGGGGCATGACCGATGAGCGCGCCGGCCTGGCGCCGTTCGCGGATCCCCGCGTGGCCGAGCGGATCTCGACGCTGATAGACATCGGGCTGGATACACCTGGCGCGCGCGAGATCACCGCAGAGCTGCGCCATGGCCCCCGGCTGGTGGAGTTCGACGGCGGCACCTACATGCTGCCGACGATCGTGCTGTGCGAGAGCGCGGAACATCCACTCGCCAATCGCGAGTTCCTGTTTCCGTTTGCGGCGGTTGTGAAGGTCTCCCCGGAAGACATGGCGCGCATGCCGGAGCCGATGGGCAAGACGCTCGTGGTCAGCGCCCTGACGAAGGACCGCGTGCTCATCGATCGGCTGCTGAGCTCGTCGCACGTCGATCGCCTGAACGTCGGCCCGATACCCACCAACGTGATCAGCTGGGACCAGCCGCACGAAGGGAACCTGTTCGAGCACCTCTACGCACGCAGGTCATTTCAGATGGCGGCCCAGCAGGTGCCATGAGGATCCTGTCCTTCACAGGCGGCGCCGGCAACATGTACTGCGGCAGTTGCCTGCGCGACAATGCGCTGGCCTCGGAGATGCTGCGTCGCGGCCACGACTTCGTGCTGACCCCCGTCTATACCCCGACCCGCACCGACGAAACCAACGTCAGCGGCGGGCAGGTCTTCTTCGGCGGCATCAGCGTCTTTCTGGAACAGCACGCGGCGATCTTCCGGCACACGCCGCGACTCATCGACCGCATCTGGGATTCGTCGTGGGCGCTCCGTCTTGCGACGAAGCGTCAGATAAAGGTCGATGCACAGAGCCTCGGCGAGATGACGGTGTCGATGCTGAAAGGGGAGGGGGGCTATCAGGCCAAGGAGATCGACAAGCTGCTCGAGTGGTTGCGAACAGAGCCGCGATTCGATGTCATCAACCTCCCCTACGCCCTGCTCCTCGGGCTCGCCGAACCGCTGAAGCGCGCCCTGCCCACGCCAGTGTGCGTGACGCTCGGCGGAGACGACCTGTTCCTCGATGCCCTCGGAGAGCCGTACCGGCGGCAATCGCTGGACATGATCCGGAAGGCGAGCGTGCACGTGGACGCGTTTCTCCCGGTGAGCCAGTACTACATGGACTTCATGCCGGGCTACCTCGGCGTCTACGCGTCGAAAATGCGCCTGGCGCCACTCGGCATCACGACCGAGGACTTCACCCCGCGACTCCGGCGGCAGGATGGCCCGTTCACCATCGGCTACCTCGCGCGGGTGGCCCCCGAGAAGGGATTGCACGCGCTGGCCGCCGCCTACGTCAGCCTACGGAAACGCCCGGGTACCGAAGGCACGCGCCTGATTGCCGCCGGCTACCTGCCGCCCGAGCACCAGGGGTATCTCGACGACGTGCGGGCAACGTTGCGGAAGGCGGGACTCGAGGACGAGTTCAGCTATCGAGGCGAGGTCGATCGCGCACAGAAGGTGTCGTTTCTGCACGAGCTCGACGTCTTGTCGGTGCCCACGACGTACCACGAGCCCAAGGGGCTGTTCGTCCTGGAAGCCATGGCGGCCGGCGTTCCTGTTGTGCAGCCGCGTCACGGCGCGTTTCCTGAAATGATCGAGCGCACGGGAGGAGGCCTCGTGGTGGCCCCGGACGACCCCGAGGCGCTGGCGGACGGCATCCTCTCGCTGCGCCTGGATCCATCCCTCGCCGCGTCGCTCGGCCAGGCCGGCGCGTCAGGCGTCCGCGAGCACTACAGCGTGCAGAAGATGGCGGAGAGGGTGGAGAACATTTACGAAGAACTGGCGTCCACTTCCAACGCCAGGATC
>DATLXP010000043.1:0-33422 GCA_035575695.1 Vicinamibacterales bacterium | reverse complement strand
CCGCGCCACGTCCACGAGCATGGCGGCATAACCGGGACGCCATCGTGTGCCGATCTCCTCGAGCGCGGTCCGAGCGGTCCGTTCGTCCGAGCTTGCGGCGAGGAGGAATGTTTTCCAGGACGGCTCGGCTGAGACTGGTTGTGCGGTGGGGTGTGCCGCCAATGCGCCGGCACAGAGAGCAACCGCGATAAAGACAGCGGATCGCATTGGTATCCGATCAATCGACTTATCGATCGATCGACTTATCGATAGATCGATAGATCGATGAGCCGATGAGCCGATGAGCCGATGAATTGGCGGTGAGGGAGGGATTCGAACCCTCGGTAGGACTTTAAAGGCCCTACAACGGTTTAGCAAACCGCCGCCTTCGGCCACTCGGCCACCTCACCGCAGACGGTAAGTATACGTGAAGACGGCACTTGCGAGCATGGGCGGTTTCCCTGAAACGCACGCCGATTCGTCGCACGCTCGCAAGACCCATTGAGGCGTTCGCTCTGCCTCGATCTGTCTACGCTCATAGACACTTCTGACCGCCTGCGGCTATCCTGACATGTGTGACTGCAAAGGACCTTCGAAGGATCTTGCGGTCCCTGGCTGCATTGAGACTCGTCAGCGGGGTTCGCACCTGCGCATTGAATACGGTCGGTGCGTGACGACTGTACCGGTTCACAGCGGTGAAGACATCGGGCCCGGCCTGCTGCGTCGCATTGAGCGCGACCTGGAGCCGTGCATCGGGAAGGGATGGTTGAAGAAGCCATGAAGCACTATCGCGTGGCCTACGAGCGAGACGAATCCGGCTGGTGGGTGGCATCCGTGCGCGGCGTGCGTGGATGCCACACGCAGGGTCGCACCGTTGACGAAGCTCGGCGCCGCATCCGGGAGGCGCTGGAGCTGTTCGTCGACGATGCGCGCAAGGCCACCATCGTGGACGACGTGAAGCTGCCGACTGGAGCGGCACGGGCGGTCCGCACCTACGCCACTCTTCGCAAGAAGGCCGTAGAAGAAGATCGACGCGCAGCCCTCGCGGCTCGACGCGCTGTGCGGCTGTTGCGAACCGGAAGCCTGAAGATGAGCGCGCGCGACGCCGCTCGCTTGCTCGGGCTGTCGCATCAGCGCGTGCATCAACTCACGCAGAAGGCAGCCGAAGAACGGGAGCCTCACCGACAACGCTGCGGCACCGGGCGTACGTCAGGTCCCGTGCGAGTTCCCAGAAGGTCTCGGCGACGGCGCCCGCCGCTCTCTCGCTAGACCTCTTTGAGACGACCAGACGCGTACTTGTGTAGCAGGCTCGCGATCAGCGTCTGATAAGGCAAGCCCTCCGCGAGCGCTCGCTTTTGGATCGCCTCCAGGTCTTTGCTTGAGAGCCGGATGTTCAGCCGGCGGTCCTTACGGAACGTTGCCTTGGCGTAGCTGGAGTAGCGCGTTCGCTCGCGCTTGCCGCCCGCGGCGGGTTTCCACTCGCCACGCTCGACGGACTCGAGCAGTTCCTTCTCGTCGGCGTCAATCTTCATGGTCATCGGCCTCCTCACCGAGGTACTGCTTCGTGGCCTTCCGACTCGGGATGATCGTCTTCAGGAAGACCGTGTGCTCGTCCTCGACGAACGGCACCAGGTACACGTAGTCCTCGCGTTGGACGACGAAGATGCGCTGGCCGGCATACCGCTCGGGGTTCATGTGCTCCAGGATGTCGAGAACGTCACCACGCTCGATGTGGAAGACGACGTCCTCGAACCCGATGCCGCGCTCCGCCCTGAGCTTCGCGTTCTTCGCGTCGTCCCAGGCGAAGTACTTCACTGCCATCAGTGTAGCACAACGTGTGCCCGTAAGGCACACATTGGCATCGGCTCTAGCGTGCCCAAACGGGTCCGAGAACCATCAGCAGCCTCAGCAAACCGCCGCCTTCGGCCACTCGGCCACCTCACCGCAGGCGCTAAGTGCACGTGAAATCAGCACGTACCTGAATGACGGTTTCTCAAACCGCGCCTTCGCAGGATTCGGCCGAAAAAGATGACCGATCCTGATATATTCAAGAATATATTCATGCCGACGACTGTGCATATCCCGGATCCGTTGCTGAAGTCGGTGGACCGTCGCGCAAAGGCCCTCGGCATTAGCCGAAATCGCCTCGTCGTCCGCGCGCTGGAGCACGCAGTCAACGTGCGCTCGGACTGGGCACCTGAGTTCCTGCAGCGATTGCGAAACGTCGACCGCGAGACGAGCACGTCGGTCGATGAATTGCTCAGGAGTGTCAAGCAGGCACGGCACTCGAAGGAGCCGCGCAACCTGTGAGCTACGTGCTGGACACCAACGCCGTGTCGGCACTCATGAAAGGTAGCCCTGCCGTCGTTGAACGACTGGCGGCAACCGCACCAGCCGACGTCGCAGTCCCGCAGCCGGTGCCCGCGGAGATCGCCTTTGGCATCGAGCGGCTGCCACGTTCGAAGCGCCGGGCGTCGCTGCAGGCGCGCTTCGAGCTCATCTCCGCAGAACTCCCACGAGCTGAGTGGACCGATGCCGTCAGCCAGATGTTCGGCCGCATCAAGGCGACCCTGGAACGCCGTGGAACGCGAATTGAGGATTTTGATGCTGCCATCGCGGCGCATGCCCTCGCTCTCGAGGCGACGCTCGTCACGGCGAACCTCGATCACATGATCCGAGTCCCGGGGCTTCGCGTCGAGGACTGGAGTTAGAGTTTAGCTGCCTTGCTCTTCCGCGTTTGGGCAAACGCTCGAACGGGCCCGACCTCGAAGGTCTCAGAACGACAGGCGCGTACCCAGCTGGATCTTGCGCATGTCGCGGGCGGTGCGGATCCTGCCAAACGTCGCCGGGGCGTTGAGTTCGTGCCGGGGTTCGACAGATTGACGATGTTGAAGACGTTGGTCGCCTCCATCCGGAACTGAAGCTTCGTGCGCCGGGGCAGCCCGAAGTCGCGGAACAACCCCAGGTCCACGTTGCGGAAGCCGGGCCCGCTCAGGACGCCGCGCCTCCCCGTGCCGTCGGTGCCCGATGCGGGACTGGCAAAGGCCGCGATGTTGAACCACGCGGCGAGCCGCTCGTCGCGCGACCGCCCGCTGTCCAGGCCAGGTTCCCCCACAAGATCGGCCCGATCGTTGTTGATGCCGTCGAGGTTCCTGTCCTGGCCGGCGTTAATGGTGAGCGCCGAGCCGCTGGTGACGGTCACGATGCTCGACACGGTCCAGTCATCGAGCAGCGCCGACAGGAGTCCCGTCGAGTCCTTGAAATAATCCATCTTCAAGACGCTCGACAGCACAAAACTGTGTCGCCGGTCAGAGGACGCACGGCCGCGCTCCAGCTCGAGACGGTTCGAGTTCTGCACGGTCGGAAGGCCGCCGCCCTGGAAGTCCACATCCTCGACAGCCTTTCCAAGCGAGTAATAGGCCTTGGCCGACAGGCGCGCGCCTCGCCGCTCGGCGCTCAGCTGGAGGCCGTTGTAGTCGCTGCTGAAGATGGACTCGAGGACGTTGGCTGCCGCGATCGTGCCCGGCAGGTACGGCCGGCGCGAGTTGACGTTGGCCGCCGTCGCGCCCGGCACGATGAGAGGATAGTTGCGGTCGACCGGCGCCGCCAGGTGCCGCGCGAATGCGCCGACGTAGGACGCGCTGGCGCTCATCCCCCGCCCGATCTCTTTCTGTAATGTGACGTTCGCCTGATACGTGTACGGCCACTCGAAATCGAGCGACGGGCCGAAGACCTGCGCGGGCAGCGTGAACCGCGGCGCGCCGGGCGTGTAGTTGAACGGAAACGGACCGACGCCACCAGGCAGATTGCGGTACGGATCCGAGAGGGTGAACACGGTCGGGAAGCTCTGGCGGACGGTGAAGGGCTGGTTGTCCGCCGTGGTGTTCCACTCGTTCCCGGTGATGCTCCCGTAGAAAATTCCGAATCCGCCACGAATGGCCGTCCGGCCGTCGCCCCTCGGGTCCCACGCAACCCCGAGACGAGGCGCGACATTATTGAAGTCCGTCTTGACGATGCCTCGACTCACGCCCTGGTCTCCTGGGAAGAGCAGCCCTTCCGGCGCAGTTGGCGAGACGGTCGACCTGGAGCCGGGGGAAAACGCGAGCTTGCGGTCCTGCGGATCGGTATAGGGGAACTGGACGTCGTAGCGCACACCGAGGTTCAGGGTCACGCGCGAATGCACCCGGAAGTCGTCCTGCGCAAAGAGGCTGATGTACGCCCCGTTGTCCGTTTTTCGAATCGGCGCGTCCTGGCTCATGCGCGCCGGTACGCCGAGAAGAAAGTCGGCGTACGCGTTACCCGTCTTGGTCCCGTCGAACGTGAAGACTCCGTAATTGTCCAGGAGCGTATCGTGGACGATCTTCTCGTACGACACTTCGGCACCGAACTTCATCGCATGCCGGCCGCGGCTCAGACTGACGGCGTCTTTCACGCCGAAGTAGTCGCTCCCCGCGTCAGGCCCCGCGATCGAGGTCTGACCTGTGAAAAAACCGGAGACGATCAGGCGAGGCAGCGTCGGATCTCCCTGGATCGAGAATTTCGACCCCAGATCCGCCAGCGACGTCGTCGGATTGTTCACTCGCCCCCCGAACTGCCGCATGTACGACACGCGGAACTGGTTGATCGCGCTGGGGCTGAGCGCCCAGCTGTCGGCGAAGTTCACATTGTGCTGGTTCCACTGGAAGTCGCGGTCGACCCAGGGAATGTTGCCCGAGAGAGACAGCGGCTGCGTGTCGGTGCCGGTCTGAAAAAAGTAGCTGAGCGCCATGGTGTGTCCGGCCGAGAGGCTGTGATCGAGCTTGAGTGTCGCTTCATCCGTGTTCAGGGGATCGGGGCGCCGGACCTCATAGAAACTGTTCGGGAGATTCGAGAGGGGGACGTACTGGTCCTGGATCGTCTTCGCCGCCGCGTCGAAGCGGGCTGCAGGGATGACGCCTCCGGGAAATGGCGCCCGAGTGGCTGGGTCGTTGGGTTGCCGAACGGATTGAGAGAAGTCTCCCGCACGCTCCAGGGCCGTGGGGACCACGGCGTTGTTGCGGAAGTACGTCTCCTGCTGCCGCAGCCCGGAGTAGCTGCCGAAAAAGAAGGTCCGGTCCGTTTTCACGGGACCTCCCAGGGCGCCGCCGAACTGATTGCGGTCGAGAGGATCCTTCGTCGACGTCGTGCCCGGGGCCGCCCATCGCGGCGCGTTCAGCTTTTCGTTCCGGAAGAACTCGAAGGCGGCACCGTGAAATTGATTGGTCCCCGACTTGGTGACGACATCGACGACACCCGCCGCGTAGCGGCCGTACTCGGCTCCGTACGCATTCGTGAGGACGCGGAATTCCTGCACCGCCTCGGGATTGGGCGCAGGGTTGCCCGTGCCGCGGAGGCCGGCGGTGTTGTTGCCTCCATCGAGCTGAAAGTTGACACTGCCCATCTGCGCGCGGCTCGAGCCATTGATCGTCGTGAGCTGCTCGGGCCCGCCGAGAGAGTTCGAGGAATCGTTGCTCGACACCCCTCCGGTGAGGCTCAGCAATGCATACAGATCCCGGTTGACCAGGGGAAGGTTCAGGACCTCGTTCTGCCCGACCGTTCGCGAGAGCGCGCCCGACGTGGTCTCGATGAGTGGGGCGTCGCCAACGATGGAGACGACTTCGGAAAAGTTGCCGAGCTCGATCGTCGCGTCCACCCGGGCGTTGCGCCCGACTTCGAGGGCAATGCCCGTGCGGGCGAAGGTCTTGAAGCCGGACATGGAGATCTGTACCGCGTAGTCGCCGACCGGCAGCAGCGCCAGCTGGTACTGTCCCTCGAGGTCGGTGGTCGCGCTGCGCGAGAACTGCGTGCCGGTATTGGTCGCCGTGACGGTTGCGCCTGGCACGACGGCCCCCTGGGCGTCTTTGACGCCTCCGAGGATGGTGCCGGTCGGAATCTGGGCGTATGCCGAGGCTGCGAGGAGCCAGGCGCCTGCGACGAAAGCCGTCACCCGCCACGCGCCGGATGAAAAGAGGGTCCCCGGACGAGTTTCCGTCGGCGTCATCAATGCGTCCATGTCGTCCATTTCAAGGGCCTCCAGCCGCGCAACCGCACCCGAGCGCCGCGCCACGTTTGTTCGCGGTAGAGACAATATGTCCGGTTCGGACGCGCTGTCAAGCGAAACTGCGGCTCCTTCTCCCACTCATGGCCGGGCAACTGAGAGGGGAGTACACAGAAAGTACTTGCCTTGCGTTCGGTCGACGGGGTTATATTGGACGCGAAAAAAACAAATGCGCCCTGCCCACCCTCGACCGCTGCGCGTCGCCACTCGGGGCACCACCCGGGAGATCAACCGGCGGATCGCCTTGAATTTCATCCGCACCAACCAGCCCGTCTCGCGGGCCGACCTGGCGCGCCTGATGGGCACGCGGCGCGGCGCGGTCAGCCTGCTGGTCAATCAACTGATCGAGGACGGCGTGGTCTTCGAAGGCGCCACGGGGGAAGCCAGGCGCGGCCGCAAACCGACCTTCCTCTACATCGACTCGCGCAAGCGGTGCGTGGTGGCGGTCGACATCCGCCCGACGCGCACGTTCATCATGGTGACCGACCTCATGGGCCAGCAGCTGGCCAGCGTCACCAGCTTTCCCACCGAGCGGGATCCGAAGAAGTTCGTCGCAGCGCTCGTCAAACGCATCGCCGGCGTCCTGGTCGAACACAAGGACCTCGGCCGCTGCGAGGGCGTCGGCGTCGTCGTGCCAGGCATGGTGGAGAGCGAAGCCGGCTGCGTCATCCTTGCACCCAACCTGGGCTGGCGGAATGTCGACCTGCGCGCCCCCATCGCGGCAGCCCTGGGCCTGCCCGTCCACATCGAGAACTCCGGCAAGGCCTGCGCCCTGGCCCAGCTCTGGTCGACACGCGACGGGAAGGCGCCGAGCAATTTCGTCTACATCACCGTCTCAGACGGCCTCGGTGTCGGGATCGTGCTCGGCGGCGAGATCGTGCGCGGTCAGCACAATATCGCGGGGGAGTTCGGACACGTTCCGTTGAACATCGATGGGCCCCGCTGCGGGTGCGGGGCCAGCGGATGCTGGGAGGCCTATGTCTCGAACCTCGCGACGCTCTCGCGCTATTTCGGCCGTGACCTGCGCGAACGGCCACTCCCGGCCGACGTCGCCGCTCTCACGGTGGACGATCTCATTGCGCGCGCCCGTGGCGGAGACGCCAAGGCGCTCGCCGCGCTCCTGTCGACGGCGCGCTATCTCGGGCTCGGCCTCGGGTCGGTCGTCAACGCCATCGATCCATCCCGTGTCTACATCGGAGGGGAAATCACGGCGGCCTGGGACCTCATCGAGGCCACCGTACGTGCCGGACTCGCCGAGCGGGCGCTGACGCCGTCGGCCGGTGCCACGCCGATCACCATCGTGCCTCCGGAGCAGTACCCCCGATTACGTGGCGCGGCCGCCCTCGTCGCCGCTCCCTCTTTTGCCGGGCGGGTGGTCGCATGAAGCCGGTCTCGCCGGGCCGATGGCCCCTCGCGTGCGTCGTGCTCGCCGCGATCGTCGGTTGGGTGACGGCCGGATCCGGTGCGGCGTCGGAACCCTCTGTCAGGACCGCCACATTCAAGGCTGACGTGGACGCGTTCTTCGACCGCGAAATACCCGCGCACCTGGCACTGATCCCCGCCGAAGGCCCGCTGCCCGAACGTGTGCACGGTGCCCTCACGACGGGAGAGTTTTCGTGGGGCACCTTCGTTCGCGCGCTGGCCGCGTACGCGGAAACCCGCCAGGTCCGCACGATCGGCGACCGTCGCATCGTGCCCCTCGTCGCTCGCGTCGGCGTGATCGAATCGGCCAGCGGCAGCAAGGCGTTCGCCCAGCTGTACGCGGCCCTCGCGCTTCGACATTTCGGGGCCGACCTCGAGCGGAACGACCTCTGGCAGTCCCTCTCGGCTGACGAGCGCGTCGCCTGGAAATCGTTGCTGGATCCCACGCGCTTTTACGATCCCCAGACGCGTCGCGTGATCGACCTGCCGGAGAACTATCTGGGTGTCGCATCGCGCGTGGCGACCCTGGCGTTCCAGATGCGGGTGCTCGAAGACCGGTCCTTTGTTGACGCGTTGCTCGAACGCGCCGCCGAGCCATTCACGAAGGGCGCCCTCTACGCGGATGACGCGGGCACGACGGGCCGGTATGACCGCTACTCGAATGAGTACGCGCGTTACGTGTACGAAGCCGCGGAAACCATCGACCGGCAGGACATCATGGCGGCGCTGCAGCCCTCCCTCACGGCGCAGATGAAGCTCTGGTGGGATCTCGTGTCCCCCGACGGCTACAGCTATCCCTGGGGGCGCAGCCTCGGCGTCGTCAGCTACCTCGACACCCTCGAGATCGTCGCGTTTCTTGCGCGTCATCCCGCCCTTCGACCGGCGCCCCTTCCCGACCTCACGGGCCAGTACCGCAAGGCGTGGCTGTGGCTGCGCCACGACTACTCGACCGATCGGCACATGCTGTCGGTCTTCGCGCCTGGTCGAGGCAATTACGCGTACATCACGAAGGCGCGTGAGTGGCAGCAGACCGTCGGGTTCTTCGGCAAGGCCCTGATGGCGCAGGACACGCTCATGCGCGTGCTCCGTGCCGAGAAGGTCGTCTCGTTCCCGGCCCATCCATCGCTCCCACCCGTCGCACGCTTCGAATTCTTCCGTCGCGGCGCGCGGCCCGCCGGCGTGTGGGTGGTGCGGCAGGGAGCCCTTCGTTTTGCGCTGCCGATCACGACGGGGACGAAGCCTGGAGTCGCCGACTATCTTCCCGCTCCTCACGGCCTGCCAGGATTCGCGGCTCCCGTCGAGGAAATCGTTCCGGCCGGGGCATCGTTCTTCGAACTCGCGGACGGCACGACGCTCGCCGCCACCGACGGCGCCGATGACATCCAGCCGGGTGCCGATGGCCGCTCGCTCCGCGCAACCTGGCGGCGCTTCGGTCAGATCGGGAAGAAAAGCGGAGAACTGGTCGAGCCTGGCTTCGAGGTCTCCGTCGAGTGGCGCATCATCGGCTCGACACTGTCCCGCGCCGAGACGATCACCGCGAACCAGCACGTCACGATCCGGCGCCTCGCCTTCATCCTCCCGTCGACCGCGACGGACCAGTCGCAGTCCCCGGCCGCGAACGGCGCGGCCGGCGTCATCCGTCTTTCAGGACCCGAAGGCGTTCTCGAAGCGCGGACCGCGGGGGAACTGCCGATCGCTGCGTCGGTCCGGCGGATGGGGGACGCGCCTCTCGGCCGTGGCGCGCGCGGCGCCATACCGCTGCACGTCGCATTCGAGGCGACCAACATCGAGCTGCGACCCGGGCGGGCCCGTTCATGGGTGCTCAGCCTCGACGCATCCCCACTCCGGAAAGGGACCACACGATGAGCATCGCAACCGACTCCCCTCTCACTGCCGAACGCTGCATTGTCCGCGACACCGGCGGCCGCAAGGGGCGCACGCGCGCCGTGAGCCCAGGTACGACGTCAGCACGGCATCTGCACTTCGGTCGCATCATCCTGGATGATGGCGACGCCCCACTCTCCTTCGATACCGGTGAACACGAGACCGGGTTCATCGCGCTGAACGGTACCGCCACGATCTCGACAGAGGGGCAGCAGTTCGAGCTCGGGCGTTACGACGCGCTGTACGTGCCGCGCGGCTGCGCCGTCGAGGTGCGGCCAGGGAGCGGCGGGTGCGACCTGGCCGAACTGTCGGCTGCTGTCTCCGAACGCCATCCCGTCCAGTTCGTGCGGTTCGCCGACGTACAGACGGACTCCTCCCTGCACTTCAAGGCCGGAGGCCCCTCGTCCGAGAGGACGTTGAACGTGCTCTTCGGCAAGAACATCGAGGCCGGCCGGATCATGGCCGGGGTCACGTTCTCGGCCCCTGGTAACTGGACGTCGTGGCCTCCGCACGAACACGCGGTGCTCGCTGAGGAGGCGTATCTCTACATCGACATGCCGGCCCCTGCGTTCGGTGTCCAGCTGGTTTATACCGACAAGACATCGCCGGAGCTGGCCGTGATCGTGCGCGAGGGTGATGTCGTGCTGATGCCGGCGGGCTATCACCCGAATGTTGCGGCGCCAGGCGGCTCTATCAACTTCCTCTGGATGATGGCCGCGAACCGTGAGACCGAGGACCGTCTCTTCGGTGTCGTCAACGTGCATCCGGATTTCGCGCAGGCTGGCTCGGGGCTCGAAGCCGGCCGGGGGCGGAAGTAGTCATGGCGGGCACGATCACGAGTCCGCATCAGGCGTGGAACTGGGCCACGATTCCCAAACACCAGTTGAGCGAGGGCATCGTTCGCCAGATGATTCACGGCGAACGGCTGATGATCTGCCGGCTCACGATTGCGCCGGGCACGATGACGACGGCCCACGATCACGCCCACGAACAGATGACGATCGTCGAAAAAGGGCGCGTGCGGTTCATCGTGGGGACCGAGGAAAAAATCTTTGGCCCCGGAGACGTTCTTCTCTTGCCTGGCGGCTTCTGGCATGGCGCGACGATGCTCGACGAGGAAGTCGTGCTGCTCGACATCTTCTCGCCCATCCGGGAAGAATTTCTCGAGCCGGCCGCCGCCCGGACCTAGATGTCGCCCGAACTGTTCTCGCTCGATGGTCGCGTCGCCCTCGTGACCGGAGCGTCGCGAGGTCTCGGAGCCGCGATCGCGACAGCGCTCGCGCGGGCGGGCGCCGATGTCGCCGCGCACGGGAATGCCGCTCCCGCGGAGGCCACGTGTCAACGTGTGCGCGCCTTTGGCCGGCAGGCCGTAGCACTCGTCGCCGACATGGCGGATCCGGCCGCGCCAGGTCGCCTCGTCCAGGAAGCCGTCGCAGCCTTCGGGCACCTCGACATCGTCGTGAACAATGCCGGGATCATCCGCCGCGGCCCCACCGTTGAGACGAGCGACGACGACTGGCATGCAGTGATGGACGTGAACCTCCACGGCGTGTTCCGTATGTGCCGGTCTGCCGGCCGCCACATGCTGACCGGAGGACGCGGCGGGAAGATCATCAACATCGCATCGCTCCTGTCGTTCCAGGGCGGACTAAACGTACCGGCGTATGCGGCGTCGAAGAGTGCCGTCGCCGGCCTCACCAGGGAACTGTCCAACGAGTGGGCGGGCCAGGGCATCAACGTCAACGCCATCGCGCCAGGCTACATGCGCACGGACAACACGAAAGCGCTGCAGAACGACGAGACGCGCAATCGCCAGATCCTGGAGCGCATTCCAGCAGGGCGATGGGGTGACCCGTCCGACCTGGACGGCGCCGTCGTCTTTCTGGCGTCCCGCGCGTCGGATTACGTCAACGGGCACGTGCTCGCCGTCGACGGCGGTTGGCTGGGGCGATAGTTCACGCAACGGGAAAGGTCAGGGGGAGACGACGTGACAACGATTCAAGGGGTGGCGCTCGTAACGGGCGCCGGCGCGGGGCTGGGGCGGGCGTGCGCGCTGGCGCTTGGACAGCGCGGGGCGCGCGTGGCGGTGCACTACCTCAAGAGTCGCGACGGCGCCGAGGCCGTCGTCGCCTCACTCAGGGAGACGGGCATCGACGCGGAATCGTTTCAGGGTGATCTGACGAAGTCCGATGACGCGGCCTCGCTCGTTGAGAAGGTGACGGCTCGCTTCGGAGCGATAGACATCCTCGTCAACAACGCAGGGGATCTGATCGAGCGGAAGCCGATCCTGGAGATGAGCGAGGAGCTCTTTCACGCGGTGATGGACGTGAATGTCACGAGCGCCTTCCTGATGTGTCGCGCGGCAGGTCCGGGGATGGTCGCACGCGCGCGCGGCACCATCATCAACGTGTCGTCGCTCGCCGCCTGGAACGGCGGTGGCCCCGGGGCCGGCGCCTACTCGACCGCCAAGGGAGCGATCGTCTCGTTCACGAAGGCGCTGGCGAAGGAACTGGCTCCCCACGGCGTCCGGGTCAATTGCGTGGCCCCGGGCTTGATCGGCGACACCGCGTTTCACGGGCGCTTCACCGCCCCCGCGGCCTTCGAGAACGCCGCGAAAGGCGTGCTGCTCGGACGGGCGGGAGCTCCGGAAGAAGTGGCGTCGGTGGTGGCGTTCCTGGCCTCCTCGGACAGTTCCTTCCTGACGGGCGAGACCATCGAGATCAATGGCGGGATGAACATGCGATGAAGAAGATGAGCGGCGTGCGCTGGCTGATGATCGGTCTGGTCTTCCTGGCGACCGTCATCAACTACATCGACCGTCAGACCGTCTCGGTGCTGAAAACATCCATCAGCCAGGACCTGGGGCTCAGCAACAGCGACTACGCCGCGATCCAGAACTGTTTTCTCGCGTTCTACGGGATCAGCCAGATGGTGTCGGGCCGCCTGTACGACGCCATCGGCACGCGGCGCGGATTCGTCTTCTCGATCGTCGTGTGGTCGCTCGCGGCCCTCGCGCACGCGACCGCTCGATCCGCGGCGTCCTTCAGCGTGTACCGCGCGTTCCTGGGCTTCGGCGAGGCGGGGAACTGGCCCGGCGCCGCCAAGATGGTCGGGGAGTGGTTCCCGGTCCGCGAGCGCGCCCTGGGCATGGGGATCTTCAACACCGGAGCAGCCGTGGGAGGCGCGTTGTCGCCTCCCCTCATTGCCTGGCTGGCGCTGGCCTACGGCTGGCGCATGACGTTCGTGCTCACCGGCCTGCTCGGCTTCATCTGGCTGGCGTTGTGGCTCGCGCTCTTCCGAACGCCAGGCGAGCATCCGTGGATCACGGAAGCCGAGCGGGCACACATCCTCGACGGGGCGATGCCGGATAAAGATGCCGGGCCGGCGTGGCGCCCTGGCTGGCTGCACCTGCTCACCTATCGCCAGACGTGGGCCATCGTGATGGGTCGCTTTCTCACGGATCCCATCTGGTGGCTCTACATTTTCTGGTTGCCGTCCTACCTGCAGGAAGCCCGCGGGTTCAGCCTCAAGGAAGTCGGTCAGTCCGCGTGGATACCGTTTCTCGCGGGGGGCGTCGGTGCCCTCTCCGGCGGCTATGCCTCAGGTGCGCTCATCGCACGCGGGTGGACGGTGGACCGTGCGCGGAAGATCGTCATGACCTTCGGCGCGCTGTTGACGTCGGCGGGGATCCTCGCCATGCGCGCGAACGATCCCTATGTGGCCCTCGCCTGGATGGCGGTCGTGCTTTTCGGCTTCCAGGTCTGGGTGAACAACCTCCAGACGCTGCCGAGCGACTTCTTCCCGAACTCCGCGGTCGGCTCGGTGTTCGGGCTTGGCGGCGCTGCGGCCGCTGTCGCAAGCGTGCTGTTCACTTGGGGCACCGGGCGAGTCGTGGACTCGTTCGGCTACACACCCGTCTTCCTGGTGGCTGGCGTTCTGGGTCCGCTCGGACTCGTCGTGACGCTGTTGCTTGCAGGGCGCATCGGCAACGTACGGAAAAAGCAGGTCATATGAAGAGACACGCGACGGTCCTCGCGACGCTTGCGCTGCTCTGCCTGCCGGTCCGTCCAGGGCTGGCTCAGGAGACGGTGCCGACGTTCGACGAGCTTCTCACCCACAAGGTCGCGCTCAAGCCAGAGCTCGTCGGGGTGCATCCCCGCGTATTCGTGACGAAGAGCGGGCTCGCACGCCTTCGAGAACGGGCCCGGACCACGCACCGTGCGGAATGGTCGAAGGTGCTCGCGAACCTTGCGGCGCTTAAAAGTGCACCGCCGCCCGTTCCGGGGCCGCAGGAGCGGCGGTCACAGAACAACGCAGCATTCGCGATCGCGGAGTCGGCACTCGCGTACGCCGTCGAACGAAAGCCCGAGTACCTGACCGCGGCGAAAGCGTGGACGCTCGCAGCCATCGACTACGAACCGTGGGGCTACACATACAGCAAGCCCAACACCGACCTTGCCGCCGGGCACCTGCTGTACGCCATCGGATGGGCCTACGACCTTTTGCACGACGAGTTCACTCCGGAGGAGCGCAGTCGCATCCGTGTATCGCTCGAACGTCATGCCAACCTCGTTTACGATGCGTTCGCTCCGAAGGCAGGGCGGAGGCACAGCTTCACGCAGAATCACGATTTCATCCCGACGGCCGGCCTCGCGGTGGCGGCGCTCGCGCTCATAGGGGAATCGAAGGATGCGGAACGGTGGGCGGCGCTCGCCCGCGCGCATCACCACCGCACCGGGCAGTTGCTGAGCCCGGACGGCTACTACTACGAAGGGTTCGAGTACTGGATCTTCTCGACGCCCTGGCTCGTCCACTTCCTCGATGCCTGGGAGCATTCAACGGGAGAGAGTCTGTGGAACAGGGACCTGTTCCGTCACTGGAAGACATACCTCGCCCACTCGCTCCTGCCGGACGGCCAGAGTGTGTTTGATTTCGGCGACATCTGGGAGGGTGCGCTGACGCGGGCGAAAGCGGGTGGCGACTACGGGCGCGTGTACCCGGGCGGCACCCTGCAGAGCAACTTCAACGTGATGTACCGCGTGGCAGCGCGCCTCGGCGATCCACAGGCCCAGGCGGTCGCCGAACGCTACAAGTCGTTCGGCCACAGTAATCTGGAAGAGTACTGGACGCTGCTCTGGCGGGATGCGGCGCTCAGGCCATCGCCCATCGCGACGGTGCCGCTCGCGCACCACTTCAAGGATTCTGGCGTCGTCTACAGCCGGACGTCGTGGGATAGGAGCGCGACCGCCATGGCGTTCAAGGCGGGGCCGCCGGAAGGGCATCGCGTTGCGGCGCCTCGTGAAGGCGATCCCGGAATGGCGGCTCGACAGCGGGCACTCGCATCCTGATGCGGGTAGCTTCATCGTATGGGCGCACGGCCGGTATCTGACCGGCGACACGGGATACGCGGGGTTACCCTCGGCGCGCAACCACAACACACTCACGTTCGGCGGCACCGGCCAGGGGGTCGAGACGCAGCACGACGTGTGGCGCGCGATGGACTATCGTGCGCTCGATGGCATCCGGATTCGCGAGGCGGACATCAGCAACGGGCGGGCCCGCATCGTAGCCGATCTGGCGGCGGCCTACCCGGGCACCGCTGGGGTCACGGCCTTTACCCGCACCTTCACCTGGGACGGCAGGGCACTCTTCTCGGTCGTCGACACGGTGACGCTCGAGGCGGCAAGGACCTCTGAGTGGCATCTCCAGTCTGACGCGCCATTCGAGGGCACCGGCACACGCTTCCGCAGCGGCGAGCCAGGGGGACCGACGCTCGTCGTGTCCTTCACCGCTCCGGAGAGGATCGAGGCGGCCATGGGACCCGCCACCGTGAAAGCACCCGGCGCCCCGGGGTCTATCGAAAAAGGCTCCGACGAGCAGCGCGGCCACGCGCTCCGCGTCACGGCGCCTGCGGCGCGCGCGGTCCGGTTCGAGGTGACGCTGGAAGTGCGTCCCGGTCGAGCCGTCCGCCGTTAGCTTCGGCTAACGCACTCCCGCCCGAAGAAAAATGCCTCGATGCGGTCGCGAAGTTCAGGGATCGATTCGGCGGCGTTGACCGACACGCGCAGGTCCTTTCCGTTCTCGATCCCTTTGGTATACCAGGAATTCAAGGCGCGGAGCTTGTTGATGACCCAGCGATCGTGGCCGCGCGCCGGCCCGGACGACTCCGGCATCTGTCCCGGAGCCACGTGCCTGAACCCTGCAGCCTCGTGAAGGCGCTCCTTCTGCAGGAGCTCGATGTACTCGAGCAGGAATCGTCCGCGTTCCTCGTGCGTCACCACGCGCGGCTCGCGCCCGGACGCCAGGGCAAGGGCCTGCTCGAAAATCCATGGATTGCGCAGCGCCCCACGCCCGACGAGCACACCAGACACCCCGCCCCGCATCCGTTCGACCAGCTGCGACGGCTCCACGCAGTCACCGCTGCCGAACACCGGGATCGACAGCCCTGACGCCACGCGCTCGATCAGGTTCCAGTCAGACGAACCGGAGTACGACTGGGCCGCCGTGCGGCCGTGCACCGCCACCGCGGCGGCCCCCGCATCCTCCAGCCGCCTCGCAAGTTCGGGTGCATTCACCTCGCTCGCGTCCCATCCCGCGCGCATCTTCACCGTGACGGGGATCTTCACCGCGCGCGCCATCGCGCGCACGACCGTGGCCGCGTGCTCGGGCTCGCGCATCAGGCTGCACCCGGCGTTGTGCTTGGCGATCTTCGAGACCGGGCAGCCCATGTTGACGTCCACGATGTCGGCGCCCATGCCTTCGACGATCTGCGCCGCGGCCGCCATCTTCTCCGGGTCACCACCGAAGATCTGGATCGAGACAGGCCGCTCTTCTTCGGTATATTCCGCGTACTCGAGCGTGCGGTCGATGCCGCGCACCATCCCCTCGGAGCTGACCATCTCCGTCACGACGAGTCCGCACCCGCCCCGGCGCTTCACTAGGCGTCGAAAGGCGGTATCGGTCATGCCCGCCATGGGGGCAAGCGCGAACGGGGGCCTGAGCTCGATTGTTCCGATCTTCATCTCAATACGCCCTGACATCCGCCGCGTCCACTTCAACGCTCACGGCCTGACCGATAAGCGCCACCGCCAGCACCAGGCGTGCGTGCGCTCCCTTCCGCAACAGCCGGCCGACGACCCCCTTGAGGGGACCGTGCGTGACCTCGACCATCATCCCTTCATGGATAAGGGGGCAGGGGTCGTACTGCAGATCGCTCTCCACGAGCCGGCGAATCCCGTCGATTTCGACCTCAGGGATGGCAGCGATCTCGCCGTCGAACGACACGATGTTCACGACACCGGTGCACTTCACGATCGAGAGGCGGTCGCGGGGATCGAATTTCGCGAAGCAATACCCGGGGAAGAGTGGCCAGTCGACTTTCTTCTTCCGGTCCTTCCAGCGGCTCCATTTTGGAATCGTGGGCAGAAACGCGTCGTAGCCTTTTCGCTCGAGCTGCTCTCGGACCACCTGCTCGTGGCGGGACCGCGTCCAGATCGCGAACCAGGAGGGATCGGTCATCGGGTCAGTTGGACGATGCGACTCCGGCAGCAATTCGCTGCTCGTACAGCTTCTTGAGCTCGGGGTTCTTCCATTCGATCAGCGCCTGGCTGCGGAGGCGCGTGAGAAACTTGCGCGCTTCCGCCTGCTGGCGCGCGCCGTGGACGCGGTCGGCCACGAGATCCCGCACGCTCTCGAACGACTGGGTCGCGGCCGTCTTCATCGACTCGAGCTTCAGCACCTGAAATCCGCGCGCCGTGCGCACCGGCTGCGTCACCTCGCCCGGCTTCATCGACTCGAGCGTCTTGCGAAGGGCGTCTGACAGGTCGCTCATGGGCAGCGGACCAATCAGCCCGCCGTTCGCCTTTGACGGAGAGTCCGACTGCTCCGCCGCCAGCTTGCCGAAATCTTCGCCCGACACGACCCTGGCCCTGATCGCCACGGCTTTCTTCTCCGCATCGTCGGCGGCGCCGACGTTGATGCCGGCCTGCCCCTTCTGCGCGGCCTCCGGGATGTCGATGAGTATTTCCCGGAGCGTGACCGTCGCGGGTTCCGCGAATTCACTCGCGTTCGCGGCGTAATACTGGCGCGCGTCTTCCTCGGTCATGGTCAGCTTTGATCCGACCTCGTCCTGCTGCACACGGGAGAGCAGAAACTGCTTCTCGACGTTCTTGCGCAGATCGTCAACCGTCATGCCCTCCTGGCGGAGCGCCGACTGGAACTTCTGGTCGTCCTGGAGATTCTGCTCTTTGCGGAGATTTTCGAGCCAGCTCTTGAACTGCTCGTCGCTCAGCTTGTACCCCTTCTCCTTGCCGAGCTGCGTCAGCAGCATCTCGTCGATGGCGCTCACGAGCAGGTCCGGCGTGATCTCGAGCAACGCCTTTTTAAGTTCCGCGTCGTTCTTCATCGCCTCCACGTCGACCTTTTCCTTCAGGCGTTCACGCAGCGCGGCAATCTGACGCTGCTCGAGGTCCGTCTTCGTAATGATGTCCCCGTTGACCTTCACGAGCACCTGTTCGATGATCTCCGCCCGCATGGGAACGGCCAGGCCGGTAACGACGAGAAGAGCGGCAAGAATTTTCATAAATGTCTCTAACCTGTTGAGAATCTAGTATTTTAGCCGATCACGCATCGTCGGCCAAATCCCGAAGGAGCCCGGAAACCCGGCTGAACACCCCCTGATCCCCCCGGGGGTCCTCCCTCGCCGGCCGCATGATCTCGTCTTTGCTGAACCCGCCCGTCACCTCGCCCCCCTTGGCGCGGGCCGCCCACCAGGACCCACCCGCAACCGGGTCCTTCCCGCGTTTCGAGAGGGAACTTCTCGTGATCCGTCCATCCCCCCGGGTCGTTCCATGGCCGGTGGGTGGTGCGCTGGCCGGTTTGGTCGCCACGAGGTTCAGTTTCAGGGTTCCCGGCGGAACAAGTGTCAGGTCGCCTCGCCGCTGGACGAGGTTGAAGACCCGCGCCGGGTCGAGTTTGGCGTCCTGCCTGAACTTTAAGACGACCATCTGGGCTTCGCGGTCGATGGATTCCAGCCGGATTCGGTCAGCCATCAGGCGAATAGCGGCATACTCGGCGAGATTCAGGATCGACTCAGGCGGGGGACCGTATCGATCGCGCACCTCGTCCACGATAC
Organism: Vicinamibacterales bacterium; assembly: GCA_035575695.1. Lineage (GTDB taxonomy): Bacteria > Acidobacteriota > Vicinamibacteria > Vicinamibacterales > 2-12-FULL-66-21 > JACDCA01. The sequence continues at coordinate 14,928 of DATLXP010000043.1, read as the reverse complement.
GGCCGAGCTCGTCGTCGGTCCGGACGGCCGCCATCCTCCGGTAGACCGTCAGGCGCTGGTTCATGTCCGGGATGTAGGTTTCGTCGATCCGCAGATCCACGCGCAGGTTCACGTTCGCGCGGACATCGTCGTCGAGCTCCTCTCCCTTCATCTCCTTGATCGTCTGCTCGAGGAGCTTCATGTACATGTCGAAGCCGATCGCCTCGATATGTCCGCTCTGTTCGCCGCCCAGGAGGTTGCCCGCGCCGCGGATCTCGAGGTCCAGCGCGGCCACGCGAAAGCCGCTGCCGAGGTCGCTGAACTCCCGAATGGCGGCGAGGCGCTTCTTGGCGATCGGCGAGAGCGTATCTTCCGGTGGGATCAGGAGGTAGGCGTACGCGCGCCGGTCGGATCGCCCGACCCGTCCGCGGAGCTGATACAGCTGTGAGAGGCCATACCGGTCCGCCCGATTGACAATGATCGTGTTGGCGTTCGAGATATCGAGCCCGTTCTCGATGATCGTCGTGGCGAGCAGCACGTCGTACTTGTGCGCGACGAAATCGACCATCACGCGCTCCAGCGCATCCTCCCCCATCTGGCCATGGGCGATGCCGATCTTCGCCTCCGGCACGAGCCGCGTCACCAGCTCACCGATCGAGTAGATCGACTCCACGCTGTTGTGGACGAAGTACACCTGTCCGCCCCGCTCCATCTCCGTCCTGATCGCGCTCGAGATCACGGCCTGATCGAACTTCAGCACGTTGGTCTGGATCGACAGCCGGTCCCGGGGCGGCGTCTCGATCACCGACATGTCGCGGATGCCCGCCAGCGACATGTTGAGCGTGCGCGGGATGGGTGTGGCGGTCATCGTCAACACGTCCACGCGCTTGCGCATCTGCTTGATGCGCTCTTTGTGCACGACGCCGAAGCGCTGCTCCTCGTCGACGACGAGGAGCCCGAGGTCCCGGAACACGACGTCCTTCGACAGGAGCCGATGCGTGCCGACGACGACTTCGACTTTTCCGGCTGCGAGATCCTCGAGGGTCTGCTTCTGCTCCGCTTTGTTCCGGAAGCGGCTGAGGGTGTCGATCCGCACGGGAAAGGCGGCGAACCGGTTCTTGAGCGTCTTCTCGTGCTGGAACGCGAGCACGGTGGTCGGCGCGAGCACGGCGACCTGCTTGCCGTCCATCACCGCTTTGAATGCGGCCCGCATCGCGACTTCCGTCTTGCCGTATCCGACGTCGCCGCAGAGCAGGCGATCCATAGGGGTGGTCGACTCCATGTCCCCCTTGATGTCGGTGACGGCGGCCGACTGGTCCGGCGTGAGATCCCACTCGAAGGCGTCCTCGAACTCCTGCTGCCAGTGCGAGTCCGGGCTGAAGGCGTGCCCGGGCATGGCGCGACGCGCGGCGTAGAGCTTGAGCAGCTCCTCGGCCATGTCGCGCATGGCCTTCTTGACGCGTGTTTTTGCTTTTTCCCAGGTCGCGCCGCCGAGCTTGTCTGGGGCCGGGCGCGCGGCGCCGGTGAATTTCTGCACCAGATCAAGCCGCTCGACGGGGACGAACAGCTTGTCTTCGCCGAAGTAGCGCAGCTCCATGAACTCCTGCGTTTCGTGCCCGAGCTCGATGCGCTTGAGGCCGACGAACATGCCGATGCCGTGATCGACGTGCACGACGAGATCGCCGATCTTCAGGTCGCGGAAGTCCGAGAGAAACGTCCGGGTGGCGGAGCGGCGTCGCTCGTGTGTCTTGCGCTCCTCTTCGAAGACGTCCGCTTCCGCCCAGAACTGCAACCCGGCCCCCGGCACGCGAAACCCTCGCGACAGATGGCCGACCGCGACCATCATCGATGCCGTGCGCGCATCTTCCGAGCGGTCCGCCGGCACGGCGAACACGTCGTACTCGGCCAGCAACTCGATCGTCCGCTCGGCCCGGCCGTGCGTGTCAGCGACGAAGACGACCGCATCCCCTCGCTCGCGCGCCTTGCGGATCTCGACGACCCAGTCCTGCACGCGGCCGTTGAACTCCTGTGCCGGCTGGGTCGACAGGTGGACCGAATCGTCGCCGATGGCCAGCGTCTCGAGCGCCGTCGCTTCAACGAGCCGGCCTTCCGCCTCCTCCCACGCGAGCACGAGCGCCTCGGGGGCCGGTGGCGTGTTTCCCTTTGAGACGGACTCGTCGTAGCTGGCGCGGAGTTGCCCGGTCAGCTTCTCACCGTGCGCGCGCACTTCCTCTGGCTCGGATACGAGCATGCGCGGCTTACCGTGCATCGACAGGAAGTCGAACACGGTCGCCGAACGGTCGGGGGTGTCTCCCCCACTCAGGAGGTCCTGCAGCGGCACGATGGACGCCTGGCCGACGCCGCCCGTGGAACGCTGGGTCGATGGATCGTAGGCGCGGATCGATTCGACCGTGTCGCCGACGAACTCGAGACGGATCGGCTGGGTCGCACCGGCCGGGAAGAAATCCACCACCCCTCCGCGCACGCAGAACTCACCCGACTCGTCGACGGGATCCTGACGTGTATACCCGGCCGCCGACAGCAGGTCTCCGACGTCGGTCGGGGAGATCTCCTGGCCGGGTGTGAGCGACAGCGATGTCGCCTTCATGTGCTGCGGCGCGCTGACGCGGGGTAGCAGCCCGCCCGCCGACGCGATCAGGATTCGCGCGGTTCCTTCGCCGAGTGCGTGCAGGGCGCGCGCGCGGGCCGAGGCGATCTCGAAATGAGGCGCGAGGCCGCGATAGGGATCGACTTCATGCGAGGGGAACGGGAGGACGACGCGCTCGAGGTCGGTATCCGACAGCCCTTCAAGAGCCGACAGGAAGAAACGCGTGTCGGCCGTCATCCGCTCGACGTCCGCGTCGGTCGGGACGACGAGGAGTACACGGTCGCGGGCGGCGGCCGCGGCGGCGAACATGCCCTTCGCGGGCTCCGTCAGCCCACCCACCAGCGTGCCGGCAGCGCCCATCCGCACGCGGCTGACAGCCGTCTTGAGCAGCGCTCGAAGTGCGAGTGACGTGGGTGCGAAGGTGGCCATGCTTGTCGGGCGTTTGTTCCGTAGGCCCGACCTTCAGGTCGAGCGGTGTTCCGTAGGCCCGACCTTCAGGTCGGGCGTTGCGGACTCAGGGCAGATTCCTGATCTTCTCAATAATCGCCGTCGTCGAAAATCCCTGCTCGACGGGCACGCGCACGACCCTGCCGCCGCGCGCTTCGACCGTGTCTCGGCCGACGATCGCGTCTTCCGCCCAGTCCGCTCCTTTCACGAGAATGTCGGGCTGGACGGCCTTGATGATGTCGGCTGGCGTGTCTTCGTCGAAGACCACAACGGCGTCAACGCACTCGAGCGCCGCGAGCACTTCCGCGCGCTCCTGCTCCGGGTTGATGGGGCGGGACGCCCCCTTGTTGCCGCGGACGGATCGATCCGCGTTGAGCCCGATGATCAGGACGTCTCCGAGCGCCCGTGCATGCTGAAGGTACCGGACGTGGCCAGGATGCAGGATGTCGAAGACGCCGTTTGTGAACACCACGCGGCGTCCGGCGGCGCGGTACCGGTCGGCGAAGGCTGACGCCTCAGCGCAAGTCATCGCTGTCGGGGCTGTCGTCGCTGTCGGGGCTGTCGGGGCTGTCGGGGCCCTTCGAGAAACGCATGCTCTCGGAGAACGTCCACGCGTGGGCCGGACGGTAGATGCCGACGTCCTTGGTCCTCGACTTCACGCGGAAGGTGTAGAGGAGACGGTGATAGTCGAACGGGTAACCGTCCTGCTTGTGAATCGCAACGTCCAGCTTATACGTGCCCTCGACCAGGTCCAGGCGCTGGATCTCGAAGCGGGCCTCCGCGTCACCGATGATGCTGACCGCCTTCAACTCTTCGAGGCTCGTGTTCGTGCCGTAGCAACAGACTCCCTCGGCATTGAAGACGCCGATACCGACGACGAAGTCCTGCATCTCGAGGGGCGCGCGCAGACTGAGCTGAATCGTCATGGCATCGCCGCTGTGGAACACGTGTCCCGCGTCACCGCCAGGTCCGAGCAGCTGTACATCGGTGATCTCGATCTCGCGCGACCCCCAGCGGCCTTCCGTCGCACGGAACATGTCCATCGGCGCTTGCGCCGTTTCGATGGGATGGTCGGGCAGCACCGCGCTCGCCGGATCGTCAGGTGACATCACCACGACCGAGCCGTGCGCCTTCGCGTCGCTTGCCGCCAGCTGCTGTTCTTCGGATTTCTCGACGTCGATGACATAGGCGCCGACGACACGCTTGGGATCGCCGGTGGCGGTCTTCTTCCCGCCGTCGATCCACAGGGCATCGTCGCAAAACCGTTCGACCAGGCCGAGCGAGTGCGTGACGAGCAGGATGGTCTTGCCGCGTCGTTTGAACTCGGCGAACTTGTCGAGGCACTTGTGTGTGAAGCCCTCGTCGCCGACGGCGAGCACTTCGTCGACGAGCAGCACGTCCGGGTCCACGTGGATCGCGACCGCGAACCCCAGGCGCATGTACATGCCGGAGGAATACGTCTTGACGGGCGCGTCGATGAAGTCCTCGAGCTCGGCGAACTCGACGATCTCGTCGAAGCGTCTGGCGACCTCACGCTTGGTCAACCCGAGCATGATGCCGTTGATGAAGACGTTCTCCCGCCCGGATATCTCGGGATGAAAGCCCGCGCCGAGCTCGATCAATGCCGAGATGCGTCCGTTGACTTTCACGGTTCCGCTCGTGGGCTTCGTGATTCCGGCCACGAGCTTCAGCAGCGTGCTCTTGCCCGATCCGTTTCGGCCGATCACGCCGAGCGTACGGCCGGTGGGCAGGGTGAAGGTCACGTCCTGCACGGCCGGAAACGTTTCGTCCGGGTTCAGGTCATGAACCAGGCTGCGCGATAACAGCGCACTTTTGAGCGTCGCGAACTGCCGCCGGCGGCTGTAGCGCCGGTACGTCTTCGACACGTGGGTGAGCTCGATGGCGTTCATATCAGTCGTCGCGCTCGCGTCCAGCCGTAGCGCAGCCCTTCAGTACAGCCGTAGCGCAGCCCTTCAGGGCTGCCCGCACCGCTCACACTTCCTCCGCGAACGTATCGCGCAGGCGGTCGAAAACGAAGTACCCGAACAGGAAGAACACGATGGAGACCGCCCCGAGCAGAAGCAGGGAGGTACGGTGGCCGAACGGTCCGTCGAAGAACAGGATTTCCTGGTACGACACGACGAGATGGGTGACCGGGTTGAACGCGAGGAACTTCTTCGTGGCTTCCGGCGCCTGGAACCACGGGTAGATCACCGGTGTCGCGAAGAACCAGACGGTCAGCAGGTTCGACAGGATGTCCCTGATATCCCTGAAATGCACCGTGAGCGCCGACAGGATCAGCGCGAACGAGATCGTCAGAAGCAGCTGCACGGCCACCACGACCGGAAACCATGCAATCTCGCCGGCCGTGGGCCAGTGGTTCCCAGGCGCCAGGATCAGGAACACGAGGAGGATCGGGAGCCCGAGGAAGAAGTGGACCATGTTCGACAGCACGGTCACGATGGGGAGCACTTCGGCCGGGAACAGGACCTTCTTGATGAGGTTCCCACCCGATATCAGCACGTTTGAGGACTCGGTCAGCGACGAGGCGAACCACGTCCAGGGCAGGAGCCCGCAAAACAGGAACAGCGAATACGGTTCCGCAGAGGGATTCTTGTTCGGCAGGACGTACTTGAACACGAACGAGTACACGAGCAGGAGCAGCAGCGGGTTGACGAACGACCAGAAGAAGCCGAGGACCGATCCGCGATACCGCGCCTTGAGCTCACGCGCCACGAGACTCTGGATAAGGCCTCGATAGCGGACGAGCGCCGCGAGGTTACGGAACATCGATCTGGATGACGAGCGCCGTGATGTTGTCCGGCCCTCCGGCGGCGTTTGCCGCATCGATCAGCTGACCGCAGATGCCGTCCAGCGTCGCCTGCGGGTCGGCGAGAATCCTGGTGATCTGCTCGTCGTCGACGACACCAAACAGTCCGTCCGAGCAGAGCAGGTATCGTTCGCCGGGAACCGGCGTTACGTCCACGACATCGATCTCGGGATCGTCACCGCCGGAGAGCGCGCGGGTGACGACGTTGCGCCACGGATGCTGGCGCGCCGCGTCTGCGGTCAGTACGCCAGCCCGCACCTGCTCCTCGACCCAGGAGTGATCGCTGGTGATCTGTCGCAACGCGCCGTCCTTCAGCACGTAGACGCGGCTGTCGCCTATGTGCGCAACGCAGGAGCGCCGGCCGCTCACCAGCATGCCGGATGCCGTGGTCGCCATTCCGCGCAGGTCCTGCGAGTCGGCGATGGCGGTCGCGATGCGGCGGTTCGCGAGCTTGAAGGCGGCCTTCAGGCGGTTCGCTTCCACGCTCAGTTCGGGATCGAACGGAAACGGCCACGTGCGGTTGGGATCGGTGTTGGCGGTCTCTTCGACGAAGGCGGAGATGGATTCGACCGCGACCCGGGACGCGACTTCCCCCGCCACGTGCCCGCCCATGCCGTCGGCCACGATGAACAATCCCACGTCGGGACGCGTTGCGTGACTGTCTTCGTTGCTGCTGCGCCGCAGGCCTGCGTCCGTGCGGACCGCCCAGGACAGTGAGATCTCCGGCGTCATGGATACGGGCGTCAGGCCGTCGTGTCCGTCATGCGCGTCGGTTCACCGGGTCCACCAGAAGGCTCGGCAACCGTCGCGAGGATCGTGACACGGTCCGGAAGGACTTCTGCGAAGCCGCCCTGGATGGAGACGTACGTCTTGGACTGCCCGTTGCGGTACCACAACATGCCGTCCCCAAGCGCCGCGAGCAGGGGGGTGTGACCCGGAAGGACGCCGAAGTACCCCTCGGCGCCGGGGACCTCGACTTCGTCCACCTGTGCCTGGGCGATCAGCTTGTCCGGCGTCACGATCTGCAAATCGATATGAGTTGGAAGCGCCACTAGCCCTTCATCTTCTCCGCTTTTTCAACCGCTTCTTCGATCGTGCCCACCATGTAGAACGCCTGCTCCGGCAGGTGGTCGTACTTGCCGGCGACGATCTCCTTGAAGCTGCGGACCGTATCGGCGACCGGCACGTATTTGCCCGGGAGCCCGGTGAACTGTTCGCCGACGAAGAACGGCTGCGACATGAACCGCTGGATGCGTCGCGCGCGGCCGACGGTCAGCTTGTCTTCTTCCGAGAGCTCGTCGATGCCGAGAATCGCAATGATGTCCTGCAGGTCCTTGTATCGCTGCAGGATCTGTTTGACCGCGCGGGCGACGTTATAGTGCTCTTCGCCAATGATACGCGCGTCGAGAATGCGCGATGTGGACGCGAGCGGGTCGACCGCGGGGTAGATGCCGAGCTCGACGATGGCGCGCGACAGGTTGGTCGTGGCGTCGAGATGCGCGAAGGTCGTGGCCGGCGCCGGGTCAGTGTAGTCGTCGGCGGGCACGTAGATCGCCTGGACCGACGTGATCGATCCGGTCTTGGTCGAGGTGATGCGTTCCTGGAGCTCCCCCATCTCGGTCAGCAGCGTCGGCTGGTACCCGACGGCTGACGGCATGCGGCCGAGCAGCGCCGAGACTTCGGATCCCGCCTGCGTGAAGCGGAAGATGTTGTCGATGAACAGCAGCACGTCCTTGTTTTCGGCGTCGCGGAAGTACTCGGCGACGGTCAACCCGCTCAGCGCCACGCGCAGCCGCGCACCCGGCGGCTCCGTCATCTGGCCGTAGACGAGCGCGGCGCGCGACTTCGTCAGGTCCTCGGCATTGATGACCCCGCTCTCCTGGAACTCCAGCCACAGATCGTTGCCTTCGCGCGTCCGCTCGCCGACACCCGCAAACACCGACACACCGCCGTGTTTCATGGCGACGTTGTGGATCAGTTCCTGGATGATGACGGTCTTGCCGACGCCCGCGCCGCCGAACAGGCCGATCTTGCCGCCGCGGACGTACGGTTCGAGCAGGTCGATGACCTTGATCCCCGTCTCGAACATCTGCGATTCGGTCGACTGATTCTCGAGGGTCGGGGCCTTGCGATGGATCGACCAGCGCTCGGCGGATTCGACCGGACGGTCGGGAAAGTCGACCGGTTCGCCGAGCACGTTCATGACGCGACCGAGCGTCGCGGCGCCGACCGGCATCGAGATCGGCCCGCCGGTGTCGACGGCCTCCATGCCGCGCTGCATCCCGTCGGTCGCCTTCATCGCGACCGTCCGCACCCGGTTCTCACCGAGATGCTGTTCGACTTCGCAGATGACATCGAGGGGCGTGCCCCCCTTGGAGCCGTCGGTCTTGATGCGGACCGCGTTGTAGATCTCAGGCAGGTGACCGCCCTCGAACTCGATGTCGACGACCGGTCCGATGACCTGGACGACCTTGCCGATCTTCTGTGCCGCTGGTGCTGCTGTTGCCATATGGGTGTGATTAGAGCGCCTGCGCGCCGCTGACTACTTCGATAATTTCACGCGTGATCGCCGCCTGCCGCACCTTGTTCATGTAGAGCGTCAGGCTCTCGATCATTTCGCCGGAATTCTTGGTCGCCGCGTCCATCGCGGTCATCTGCGCCGCGAAGAACGCCGCATTCGACTCGAGCAGCGCGCGGAAGATCTGCACCTCGACGTGGCTGGGTACCAGTTTCTCCAACAACTGCTCCGCGCTCGGCTCGTAGAGATAGTCGACCGGCGGCGCGGCCGTCCCGTCCGGGTCCTGCACGTCGAGCCCGGGAATAGGCAGAAGCTGCTCCACCACCACGCGCTGGACCATGACGGACTTGAACTCGTTGAAGACGAGATAGACGCTGTCGACTTCCTCGCCGAGAAACGCGTCCATGGCAGCCTTCGCGATCGCCTTGGCGTCTTCGAACTGCACCTTCGCGAACAGGTTGATCTGCTCGTAGCGAACGTCCATGTTTCGCCGGACGAAGTAATCACGGCCTCGGCGCCCGATCAGGCCAAGCGCTACGGGGTGACCGTGCTGCTGGGCGATGAACTGGCTCGCCGACTTGATCACATTGGTGTTGAAGCTGCCGCACAGCCCCCGGTCCGCGCTGACGACCAGCAAAAGCACCCGGCCGCCCGCCTTCGGGGTCGTCCGTTCGTCGAGCAGCGGGTGCGCGGACGGATCGACGCGCGACGCCAGGCTGTTCAGCACGCGCGACATCTGCGCGGCGAACGGCCGCGCCTGCTGCGTGCGATCCGACGCTCGGCGCAGCTTCGACGCCGCGACCATCTTCATGGCCTTGGTGATCTGCTGCGTCGACTTGACCGCACGTATCCGGCGCCGAATATCAAGTAATGAAGGCATGGGCTAGGTCGTTGCCGCGACCGCCGCTTTCCGCGACGCCGCGAACGACTCGCCGAACTCCTTGAACATCTGGGTCAGCTCCTCCTTCATCGGATCGTCGATCTGCTTCTTCTCCGCGAAAGACGACAGCAGCTGCGGCTTGCGGGTATCGAGGAACTGGAACAGTTCCGTCTCGTAGGCCCGGACGTCTTCGACCGCCACGTCGTCGAGGAATCCATTGGTCGCCGCGTAAATGATGATCACCTGCTTCTCGACAGGGAGCGGCTGGTATTGCGGCTGCTTCAAGACCTCGACGAGACGCTTGCCGCGATTCAACTGGTTCAGCGTGCCCTTGTCGAGGTCCGAACCGAACTGTGCGAAAGCCGCCAGCTCCCGATACTGCGCCAGGTCGAGACGGAGCGACCCGGCCACCTGCCGCATCGCCTTGATCTGTGCCGATCCGCCGACTCGCGACACCGAGTTGCCGACGTTGATAGCCGGGCGCACCCCCTGGTGGAACAAATCGCTTTCGAGGAAGATCTGGCCGTCGGTAATGGAGATGACGTTGGTCGGGATGTACGCCGACAGGTCGCCTGCCTGCGTCTCGATGATGGGCAGCGCGGTGAGCGATCCGGCGCCCTTTTCCTTGTTCAGCTTGGCGGCGCGCTCGAGCAACCGCGAGTGCAGGTAAAAGACGTCGCCAGGATAGGCTTCGCGGCCCGGCGGGCGGCGCAGCAGGAGCGAGATTTCGCGATACGCCTGTGCGTGTTTCGACAGGTCGTCGTAGACCAGGAGCGCGTGACGCCCGCTGTCGCGGAAGTACTCACCCATCGTGCATGCCGAGTACGGGCTGATGTACAGGAGCGGCGCCGGATCCGACGCCCCGGCCGCCACGACGATGGTGTATTCCATCGCGCCCGCTTCGTCGAGCGTCCGCACTACCTGCGCGATCGTGGACTGCTTCTGTCCGATCGCGTTGTAGATGCAGATGACGTCCTTCCCCTTCTGGTTGATGATCGCGTCGATCGCCACGGCCGTCTTGCCGGTCTGTCGATCGCCGATGATCAACTCTCGCTGTCCGCGTCCGATCGGCACCATCGCGTCGATCGCCTTGAGGCCGGTCTGGAGTGGTTCCTTGACCGGCATGCGGTCCACGACGCCAGGCGCCAGCCGCTCGATCTCGGAGAACTGCGTCGTGACGATCGGTCCCTTGCCGTCGATCGGCTGGCCGAGCGCGTTGACGACACGTCCGATGAGCTCGTCACCGACGGGGACGGAGATGATGCGGCCGGTGCGCTTGACCGTGTCCCCTTCGCGGATCTCCTTGAACTCGCCGAGCAACACCGCGCCGACGCTCTCTTCTTCGAGGTTCAACGCGATCCCGTACACGCCGTGCGGGAACTCGAGCATCTCGCCCGCCATCGTGTTCTCGACGCCATGGACGCGCGCGATGCCGTCACCGATGGAGATGATCGTGCCGACCTCGGCCACGTCCACGTCCACGGCATAGCTGCCGATCTGGTCGCGGATGATCTTGGAGATTTCTTCAGCTTTGATGTTCATGCGTGTGTGCTTCTTCTGACACGTCGGACACGCCCGACCTGAAGGTTGGGCCTACGTCCCGCTCTAATTCACGCCCGACCTGAAGGTCGGGCCTACTCGATGGCGGCGCTGACGAGCCGCTCCTTCATTTTCTGCAGTTGCATCGTCACGCTGCCGTCGTACACCGTGCTGCCGATGCGCGCGACGGCGCCGCCGATGATCGAGGGATCCACGGTCGTCTCCAGTTGCACCTGCCGCCCTGTCGCCTTCGCCAATCCCTGCTGCAGCGCCGCCACGCGGTCATCGGGCAACGCCACCGCTGTGGTCAGCTGCGCACGGACGACCTGGGCGTGGTCCATGACCCGCGCGTCGTACGCGGTCGCGATGTCGGGCACGAGCACGAGACGGTCGCGATCCGCCAGGAGCAGGAACAGTTTCGACGTGATCGGTGATAGGTTCTCGAATCGCGCGAGCAACTGCTCCACCACAGCGCGCTTGCGCGCGGTCGGAATCGCCGGATTCGACAGCGTGCGAGACAAGAGCTCGTGCCCCGAGAACACCTCCACGAACGCGGCGAGCTCGCGGCTCACCTGCTGGATGTCCGCCTCCTTCTGCGCCACGTCGAACAGCGCGCGGGCGTAGCGGTTGGCGGCTGCACGGCTCGTCATCGGGCCTCCGTGAGCTGCGATGCGTAGCGGTCAACCAGGCGGATCTGGTCGTCGGGGGTGATCACGCGCTTGATCCGCTGCTCAGCCACCTGCACGGCCAAGTGAGCGGCGTGCTCGGTCAGCTCGCGCTTTGCAATCCGCAGCCGCATCTCGATCTCGCGGCGCGTCTGGTCGAGGAGTCGGTCGCGGTCGTGGGTGGCCGCTTCTGCGATGCGCACCTGCTCCGACGCCACGTCGGCGGCGCCCTGCTTTCGGAGGGCGTCGAGCTCCCCGGGAAGCGTGGCCATTCGCGCCTGGATTTCGGTTAGCTGCACGGCCGCTACCGCGCGCATCTCGGCGGCCGTCACCAGGTCCTGCCGGATCTGCGCGCTGCGCGATACGAGGTACGCAACGAGCGGCGACTTCAGAAAGTAGACGAGCACGGCGACGAGCACGGCGAAATTGAACAATCTCGCGATCGTCGAGATGGTCTCGCTGCCGTGTTCGCCCGACGTCTCGGCGAATGCCGGTGCGGCACACGCCATCACGGAGACGAAGAGGACGGTAATGAAGACGCGCGGGAACCTCATGGCGCCTTCAGGAGACCTTGCGACCAAGGATCCGTTCGGCGACGATGCCGCCCAGGGCCTCGGCGTCCGCTTCGAGCCGGCGGCGCGCATCTTCGGTTTCTGCCTTGAGACGAGCCGAGGCAACGGCCACTTCCGCGTCCGCCTCCGCGCGCGTCCGCGCCATGGTCTCGGCGCGCTCACTGAGCGCCGTGCGGCGCATCTCGTCCATCTGCTTGTAAATCTCCGCCCGCGCGGCCGACGTCTTCTGTTCGAACTCGGCGGCCGCCGCGCGTGCCTCGGTGGCGGAACGCTCCGCAAGCTCCCGTGCCGACCGGATCGCTTCCTCGCGCGCCTGGATTACGCGCAGTACTGGGCGCAGCAGCAGCCGATCCACGATGATCGTCAGCAACAACACGAAAAAAATGACCCAGAACACCGACAAATCCGGGAGCACGAAACCTCCGACCGCGATTTTCGCGCGGACTCAAAACGTCAATTTATACCATTCCGAGGAGGGATCGCGCAACGTCCGGCTTGTACCTGCACCGCACAAGCGCCGCTGAAAATCCAGCAAATGCTGGGGTCAACGAACGCGGATCAGGTGGGAATCGGCCCCCGTAACGCGACCGATGACCGCTGCCAGGACCCCCGCGTCCGACAGGAGTTGAAGCGCCGCCGGCGCCTGCGCCTCGTCGAGCGAGATGAGCAGGCCCCCCGAGGTCTGCGGATCGAACAGCAGGTCCGCGACCTCAGCCGGAACCTCGCTGCCGATGACCACGCGTGCCCCGAAGTGCTGCCGATTCGTCTTGCCACCGCCAGGAATATTGCCATCGACCAGCGCCACGGCCCCCTCAAGCATCGGAACCGACAATGCCTGGATCTCGATCGCGCAGCCACTCGCGGAGGCCATCTCGGAACCGTGACCGAGCAGACCGAAGCCGGTAATGTCCGTGCACCCGTGCACCGTCCCCGGGGGTAAGCGGTCGATCACGTCGGCCGCCGCCTTGTTGAGCGCCGTCATCGAGGCGATCGCCGCAGCGACCGCCGGTTCGTTCGCGCGCCCGAACTTCAGCGCCGTCGCTATTACACCGGTACCCAGGGCCTTCGTCAGGATGAGCGCGTCCCCGCTCCTGGCGCCGCCGTTGGTGAGGATCCGGTCGGGATCGATCATCCCGGTGACGGCGTAGCCGAACTTGATTTCCTGGTCCTGAACGGTGTGCCCGCCAAGCAGCGACACGCCCGCTTCGCGCAGCTTGTCGAGCCCTCCGGCAAAGATCTGCGGGAGGAGCGCCCGGTCGGCGTCTTTCGGGAATCCGGCGATCGCCAGCGCCGTCAGCGGCCGGCCGCCCATCGCGTAGACATCGCTCAGCGCGTTGGCGGCGGCAATCTGTCCGTACACGAACGGGTCGTCGACGATGGGGGTGAAAAAATCGACCGTCTGCACAAGGGCGTGGCGTTCATCCAGCCTGTACACACCCGCATCGTCCGCCGTCCGGTAGTCAACCAGGACGCGTTCATCTCTGTAAACGGGCAGGTCGCCCAGCACCTGGGCGAGCTCACCAGCGGCGAGCTTGCTCGCTCAACCGGCGCAGGAGGAGTAGTCGGTCAGTTTCATGGGTTCACGGTTCATGTCGCGGTCAACTGCTCGTAGATCCTGTGGAGTTCGTCTTCGCTCTGGAAGTCAATTTCGATTCTGCCACCTTTTCCTTTCCGCGCGATACGAACGCGTGTGCCGAGGGCGAATCGGAGTTTTTCTTCTGCGGCCTTCGTGTGCACATCCTTCTGCTGTTCCTCGCGGGGAGCGGTCTGGTCGGGAGACTTTTTTACGATCGACTCTGTCTCTCGGACAGACAGGTTTCTGGCGATGACGTCACGGGCCACCCGCAGTTGAGACGCTTCGTCGGAGAGGGCCAGGAGGGCGCGCGCGTGTCCCATCGAGAGCGAGCCCGAACCGAGGTTGTTGCGCACCTCACTCGGAAGCTTCAGCAGGCGCAGGTAGTTGGCGACCGACGAGCGGTCCTTGCCGACCGACTCGGCGATCTGTTCCTGGGTGAGGTGATAGTCGTCGGCGAGCTGTCGATACGCCTGCGCCTCTTCGATCGGATTGAGGTCCTCGCGCTGAATGTTCTCGATGAGCGCTACCGCGAGGAGTCGATCGTCCGGTATGTCACGGACCACGACCGGGACCTTCATCAGCCCGGCGCGCTGCGAGGCCCGCCACCGGCGTTCACCGGCGATGATCTCGTAACCCTTGTCTGCCTTGCGGACGACGATCGGCTGGATGACGCCCTGGGACTTGATGGAGCGCGACAGCTCGTCGAGGCGCGAGTCGTCCATGACGGTCCGGGGTTGAAAGCGGTTTGGACGGAGCAGATCGATGTCCACGTCGAGCGCGCGCTCGCTCGATGTCGTCGCTGGCGGAGCGTCGGGAATCAGGGCCGAGAGGCCGCGCCCGAGCGCGGGACGTTTGTCTGCCATACAACTCTTTCTACGTGCGATGTCCGGCGTGCGAGGTGCACGCCGACAGGTTGGTTTCTGCTCTGCGTGATTCCTGAACTTACCCCTGAGGGACAGTTTCCACCCTGGAGGCTGCTTCGCGCGCAAGGAATTCCCGCGCGAGCGTGACGTAGGCTTCGGCGCCCTTCGACTTTGCGTCGTAGAGCACTCCCGGCACGCCGTGACTGGGCGCTTCGCCGAGACGTATATTGCGGGGGATCACCGTCTCGTAGACGCGCTCCTGGAAGAAGGCGCGAATGTCGGCCGAGACCTGCTGGCCCAGGTTCGTGCGCTCGTCGTACATCGTCATCAGCACACCGGCGATGTCGAGCCCGGGGTTGAAGGCGCCGCGCACGCGTCGCAGGGTTGCCACGAGATCCGCGAGCCCCTCGAGCGCAAAATACTCGCAGTTGAGCGGGATCAGGACGGCGTC